>JABMMX010000350.1 GCA_013205435.1 Deltaproteobacteria bacterium | reverse complement strand
ATCAACGAGCCCACAGCCGCAGCGCTGGCATATGGCTCCAACGCCAAGGCCAACGCCTGCATCGCTGTCTTCGATCTGGGTGGCGGCACCTTTGATATCTCGATCCTGCGGCTCCGCAGCGGCGTCTATGAGGTCATCGCGACCTGTGGCGACAATGCCCTAGGCGGCGACGACTTCGACCGCGCCATCCTCCGTCGCCTCGTGGCGGTCTTCGAAGAGCGAACCGGCATCAACATCGCCGCAGACAAGATGGCGCTGCAGCGCCTGCGCGAGGCCTCCGAAGCAGCCAAGTGCGAGCTCTCGTCACTGAACGAGACCAACATCAATCTTCCCTTCCTGGCTGTCGATGAGACTGGCCCGCGCCACCTCACCTACACCCTCACCCGGGTGGAGCTGAACGACCTCACCTCCTCGCTCATCGACAGGCTCGATCTCCCCTGCGAGACCGCCTTTGGCGATGCCGGCATCAAGCCCGCAGAGATTGACGACGTGCTCCTCGTGGGCGGCATGTCGCGCATGCCGAGCGTCCAGGAGCGGGTTGCGCAGATCTTCGGGAGGCGTCCCAACAAGAGTATCAATCCCGATGAGGCGATTGCCGAGGGCGCTGCCATCCAGGGCGGTATCGTCGGCGGAGAGGTCAGTGAGGTGGTGCTTCTCGACATCACTCCGCTCACCCTCGGTATCCGTGTGGCGGGAGGTGCGATGTCCTCCATCATCACCCGCAACAGCCCCATCCCGACGCAGCGCAAGAAGGTCTTCCAGACCACCGAGGACGACCAAGAGTTCGTCACCATCGAGGTGCTGCAGGGCGAGAGCCGCATGGCCGCCGACAATCGGCTGCTGGGCAACTTCACGCTCTCGGATCTGCCGCCCGCGCCCGCCGGTGCTAACCGCATCGAGGTCACCTTCCAGATCGACCGCGACGGTATCGTCCACGTCAACGCGCTCGATGTGGGCAGCAGGCGTTCACAAAGCATCGTCATCTCGGGGCAGCGCGGCCTCACCGAGGACGAGATCAGGCGAGCACAAGCGCAGTAGCGACAAGGCTACGCGCCTTGCGCACGGCGTGCAGTCACCTCCGTGCGTCCGGCCGCCGAACCCTCCTCAGCGCGTCGCTCCTCGGCGACCTCCGCATGGCTCATGGCCTGCTCCCGGTCGAACCGCCGGTGTCGCCAGGCGCTCAGCCCAGCAGCGACCAGCAGATCGCCCGCAGCGAGGCAGAGGATGGCCGCGCCCACTGCCTCCGAGACCCTCGCGGCGCGCAGGGCTGGCCAGTGCGTCCAGCCCATCGAAAGCAGCAGCGTGACACCTGCGAACGCCAGCATCGCGGCCGCCGCCAGTAGTGCCGCGAACCAGGCGGGCGCTGCTGTCTCCGAGCCAGGCAGCGGTCCCTCAGACCGTCTCGCGGCAGGCGGCGACAGCCTCCGTTGCATCCAGCCCACGCCCCCGCCGCAGAGCAGCGAGACGCAAACGAGACCTCCGACCGAGCGCAACAGAAGGTGCCAGCTTGAGGCGGCCAGCGCTGCAAGATCGGGCGGCTGTTCGGCGGCCTGTTGTAACAGGCTGCGCCAGTCATCGAACCAACCCTCACCGCTCGAGGCCAGCAACAGGAGGATGCCGCAGAATGCTGCAGCATAGACCGCCGCAGGTTCGTAGGGGAGGATGCCTCGAGCAGCGAGGCGGGCGCGCCTGCCTGGTGTTGGCGGCTGTCGCGAATCCCCTCTCATCGGCCGCCGAGGATGCGAAAGCCGCGGTCACCTAGGTGTGATGCCGCGAGCAAGAGCAGCAGCGCGATGGCCAGAGGCAGGAGCGGTCGGGTGGGGCGCAACGGGTGGCCGCTCCATCGTGCAGCGAGCCCGTCGAAGAGCGCCGACGAGAGCTTCAGCAGCGCAACCGGCAGGCATAGCGTGGCGCCCGCGAGCGCCAGCTGGGGGAGCAGCGAGAGCAGGCGCGCCGGGGCTGTCGCGAGTTCGTCTGCGCTCCGTCCGAGGGGCAACATGGCGAGCGAGGCGTCGAGCTCCTCGACCAGCACCGCAGGGCCGCCGGACAGTGCCCAGAGCGCGAAGAGGAGCGGTGGAAGGTGGCGCCGCCAGAGTGGAGCGCGATGCGCTGCAGCCTGATCCGACCACGCACCGAAGGCGGCACCGACGGCGAGGAAGAGCGAGCCAGCGAGCGCGATCCCCGCCCCGAGCAGGAGCTCCGTGAAGGCCGCCGCCGCCGTGCAGGGCAGAGCCACCGCGTGGGCCGGCACCAGCGCCACGACGAGCGCCGCCGCCGCTGCGAGCAGCGACCAGCCCGGCACACCGGTAAATTCAGCGCGGCCCCAGAGCAGCGCGCAGGGGAGAAGCCTGCAGGCCATTAGCACCGCCGTATCGATGACAAACAGCGGCGTCTGGTTCATGGCTCACCTACCTTCGAAAAGGTCAGCGCGAGTTCTGCCAGGTGCTTGAGGCGGGGCAGGAAGTAGGGCTCTGAGAGCACGATGGCCAGGCCGCCGAGCAGTAGCCGGAGGGCGAGCGAGAGGGTGGTCGCCCGCACCTGCGTCTTGGCCTCGATCAGCCCCGCGATGAGCGAGCCTGTGAGCGCGCCTGCCAGCGCAGGACCGGCGAGCCAGAGCAGCACCCAGCAGGCCTCTGTGAGGAGCAGGTTGAGGGTCATGGCAGGGCACCTGGGAGCAGGTAACCGACCACGAGATTCTCTGTGAGCAGGAGCCAGCCACCTGCCGCAACGAAGAGCAGGATCTTGGCGGGGAGCGCCACAGTCGCGTGCGGGAGCGACTCGAGCCCGATGGCCTGTAGCGTTACGGCAATCGCAAGGTCGACCAACAGAAAGGGGAGGGCGACTGCGAAGCCGAGGAGGAAGGCCTCCTTGAGCTCGGTGATGGCGAAGGCACCGAGCGCGAGGTGGGCAGGCATGACGGTCGTGTCGGCGGCGAGGTGGCCCAGTTTGAGAAAGAGCGCTCGCTCCTCGGCTCCTGCGTTGAGCTCCAGAAAGGCGCGCCAGGGCTCGAAGAGGGTCGCAAGCCGAGGCAGCATGGTGAGCAGCGTCTCGCCGCCACCGGAGACCGTCGCGAGTCCATCAGCGGGCAGCAGCGCGATGAGGGGCGCCATCACCACAAGCGTGAGCACGAGCGCTACGGCAGAGACCACCAGCGTGGGCGGCACCTGGTCGTTGCCGACGCTGTTGCGTAGCAGCAACAGCACGATGCTGAACTTGGAGAAGGAGGTCGCCGCCGCCAGCAGCAGCGGGAGCGCCGCTAGCAGCAACAACGGCAGCCAGTCGTTGAGGAATGTGCCGCTCATGCCGCGCTCCTCGTCTGTCGATGTGGGCAACGCAGCGCAGGTCGCACGTTGCTCTGTTCTGCTCTCATGACCCCTCCATTCAAAGCAAAGGAAGGTTCGCAAACCGACAAGATCAACGCAAAGAAATCATGCCTCCGCGGGCAGCGGAAAGTGGCTCACGGCAACCCGGTTTCCCTCAGGGTCGAGGAGGTAGCGGGTGAATCCCGTGCGGTGGCTCTCTTTGGCCCCGCGCTCGGTCGCAGCGCTGCAGACGGCCTCGCTCTCCGCCTCGTCTGCGGTCGTGAAGGCCAGCAGGAACCAGCCGGGTTCGGGGAGCCGAAGTCCCTGCTCGCGCGCCCGGCCTGTTTCGATACATTCGACCATAAGCAGGCCGTCGCCGAGCCTCAGCCAGACCGAGCGCAGTGTTCCATCATCGCGTCGGTGCTCCCGCACTTGCTCCAGCCCAAACACCGCGGCATAGAAGCCAGCCAGTTGCGCCACATCGGTGGCGCCGAGCGCCAGGTGATGGAGCTGCATTAGTCTAGACGCGCGAGCATCGCTGCTCGGCTCGCTAGCTTGACGCGCGGTCGCCCCACTGCGGCGCCGTCTGCCAGTTCTGCAGCATCGAGGGTCTTCCAGTCTAGGAAGGTCACGACCCGCACGCCGCGCGCTGCCAGCAGAGCGTCGATGTCTCCGGTTGCAGCCGGGGCTGGCGCAGAGGCAGCATCGGCCAGCAGGGCCTCCACAGACTCCACAGCGCAGGGCTTGTTGGTGCCGATAACGCCGCTCGGACCGCGCTTGATCCAGCCGGCGACATACTCGCGCCCCGAGGCGGGCTGGTCGTCTGCGGCCTGCGTGATGCGGCCTGCCTCGTTCGGGATGACGCCGTTGCGGCCATCGAAGGGTAGGCCCTCAAGCGGCGTCCCCCTGTAGCCGACGGAGCGGAAGAGCAGGCCGGCCTCGAGCTCGTGGTGGTTGCCCGTGCCGCGCGCCGAGACATCGCCCGAACCGTTGGGCGTGAGAGCGTTCTGCTCGACGCGCACGCCTGTGAGGCGGCCGTCCTGACCCAGCAGCGCAGTAGGCGAGAGGCAGAAACGGAAGTGAACGCGACGCTGCTCGGCCTCGGCCGTGCGGCCGATGAAGGAGCGGAGGGTATCGATGTTGCGGCCCGTCGTTTTGTCGGCGTTGGCCTGCGCCTGGCTCACCTCGTCAAGCTCGAGCTCGGCCTCGATGACCTGCGGCACGGCACTTCCGAGTTCTCCGAACTCCTTGACCTCCGGGTTGGTGAACTTGGCCTGCGCGGGGCCGCGGCGGGCGAGGATGTAGATGTCGCGGATGCGGCTCTCCCGAAGCGCCTCGAGCGCATGGGCGGCAATGTCGGTGCCGTGGAGCTCGTCCGGCGTTTTGGCGAGGATGCGCGCTACATCCATGGCCACATTGCCGACGCCAACAATGACGACTGCGCTGCAGCTCAGGTCGAAGGTCCGCTCGGCGAAGTCAGGGTGGCCGTTGTACCAGGCGACGAACTCGGTGGCAGAGAAGGAGCCGTCGAGCTCTTCGCCCTCCACACCCAGCTTGCGGTCCGACTGTGCGCCGACGGTGTAGAGCACGCGGTCGTAGCAGGCGAGCAGCTCGTTGCGGGTT
>JABMMX010000349.1 GCA_013205435.1 Deltaproteobacteria bacterium | reverse complement strand
GCCCCGCACGCCGCAACCGACCCCGGTAGCTCCCGTCGCCCCCGTCGCCCCCGTCGAAGCGTCGCCCGCCGACCCCTTCGACGATCTCCTCCCCGCGGGAAACATCGCAGCAGAGGTCATCAGCCGCTTGCACAAGGCCGGGCCACACATGCTCCTTCGCGCCCTCGAGACCGAGCCCGCCCGGCTCAACGGAAAACTGCTCGGCTTCCGCATCGTCTCGCTCGCGCCCGACGCAGCCTTCCTTCGGCGCGCGCAGCTCCTTCCCGGCGACATCGTCACCTCCGTCAACGGTGCCTCGCTCCTCACGCCCGAAGACTTCATGAAGGTATGGAGCTCCCTCCCCACGCTCGCAGCCATCGAGGTCAACCTGCTCCGCGGTTCCGAGTCTCTCACCAAGCGCTGGGTCATCGCCGCCCCGGCTGCGGCAGCGCCATGAGGCTGCCCGCCGCAACGCTCGCCGCCCTCCTCGCAGGCTGCCAGCAGCTAGCGCAGGGCGACCCAGCCGCGCAGGCCGCGAGCGCTAGCGCGCTGGTCGCGGAGCAGTTCGGAAGCGGCGTCGATGCCACCCTCGTTGTCGCCACCGTCGGCACCGAGAACATCACAGCAGCACAGGTCGCAGCCTACCTCGACCTCTTCCCCGCGCTCACCACCGCCCAGGCCGTCGACGACCTCGTCGACCTTTATCGCGCCTCGACCGCCGCAGACGCAGCTGGGGCCGCCGGCCTCCAAACCGTCAAGCTGGACGCCGAGATGCGGGGCAGGGCGCTCGCCTATCTACGCCGTCACCTCGACAGCAACGACAAGGCGATCGCGGTCAGCGACGCCAAGATCGACGAGGCGCTGAACGACCCCGCCTACTCCGTCTTCTACGGTCTGCCCGAGCGCATCCGAGCCACCCACCTCCTCGTCATGGCCCCGCCCGCGCCCCCGGCCAACGCCCCAGCCGCGGCGGTCTCGCCGAAAGGGGTTCCCGCCGCCCGTCTGAAACTCGCCGAAGACATCCTCGCCGAGCTCCGCCAGCTCGACCACCCCGCCACCGCGCTCGACCTCCGCAACGCCTTCACGCGTCACCTCGACGCCGCCAAGGAGCAGGGCATCGCACTGCACAAAGACGAAGGCATGGTCTTCCCGCGCCGCTTCTCAGGGCGTCCCCGATGGCAGGGCGCCGTGGCCCGCGTTGTCGATCCCTTCGCGGACGCCTGCTTCAACGCCAAAGTTGGCGAACTCCTCGGACCGGTCGAGACCGAGTTCGGCCTCCATCTCATCGTCGTGGAGGACCGGTACCCCGAGGTTGCGCCGCCCCCGGCAGAGCGCCGCGCCCGCATCGCACGCTTCCTCACGCTCCAGGCCCGCCAGGGCTCACTCAAAGCAGAACTCGACCGTCTCGCGCTCGAACAGTCCGTCGTCCCCTATCCCGAGAACATACGCGCCGTCTCCCGCTCTGCCGTCGACCAATTCAAAGAGCGCAGCCAGAGCATCGCTCCAACTGCCCCTCAGCCACCGTGACCCGGCCCCAAAACCCGCGGTAGGTAACTCTCGAAATTGAACTTCGGAGAGTGCTCAGGAACGTGGCAGGTCAGGCAGCTCTGCTCTGTCACCTCGCGGTGCACACCACCCGGCACATTCACCAGCGAAGGGTTCTTGATGTGGTTGCTGCCCGGACCGTGGCACTGCTCGCACTGCACATTCTCGAGGCCGCGGAGATTGCCGAGCACGCTGCCGCCAGGCTCGCGATAGCCCGTCACATGACAGCCGATGCAGTTCCGATCGAACTCCTTGTTCCGCTCACGAAGCGTGTCGATCGCGTGGCCGTGCTGCGTGGTCTTCCAGAAGGCATGCTCCTCCGTGTGACACTTCTGGCACTCGGCCACGCCCACGTAGGATGCACTCCCCTCGGCCACCGGCGCAATCTCCTCCACCTTCGCCAGATTGATGGCCTTGAGCGCCTCGTTGTAGCGAACCATCTCCTCGCTCACTCTCGGTGCAACAGGGTAGCCAGGTTTCATGGCGACCGGCTCGAAGAGGTAGTTCCGCGCCGTCGCAACAAACACGGGCGCGGCCGCACTTAGCTTCTTCCGCTCTGCCACGTAGCCATCGAGCTTACCCCGCAGCGCCTTCACAATCGGCGGCTCGTCCTGGCCCGCTACAGGCTTCGGCAACGATGCCAACTGACCCTCGGTCGTCGCGATGATCTGGTCGAGCCGCTTCCGCTCTGCCTCGCTCCCCACCCGCGCATTCTTCCACGGCCCGCTTCCGCTGCCGCCCAACTTCAGCCGTCCTAGGTGCCGACCCTGATCGTAGGCCTCCAGCGTCACGGCACTTCCAAGCTTCTCAGTCTCGTCCGTCTCTCGCGGGTCCTTGCCGATAATCACAAAGTCTACACCCGCGAGCCCGTCGAGCTGCTGTCGCGCGGCTACAATGTCGCCCGAAAAGAGCACCGCAACCGCCGTCGGAGCCTCCGCGGCAGGCAGCCGCTTGAGCGCCGCCAACGAGGCCTCAATCCCGGCCTTCACCGGCCCCGCCTTGATCCCCGTCACGGCCTCGACCGACCCCGGCGGCGTCACGCCAATCAGCGCAATCCGCTCCGCGCCAACGGTGAGCACGAGGTAGGGCGGACCAACCGGTGCGCCCGAGGCGAGCGTAACATTCGCCGCCAGCACCTCCACCTTGGCGGACCTCATCTTGCCCAAGAAAAAGTCGACGCCCGCCGCAAGGTCACGCGAGCCGAGCGCCGTCGCCCGAAGCCCCATTACCGTTGCCGCCTCCATCAACAGGTCGGCCTTCCGGAGCTCCTGTTCACGACCAGCCTCATCCAGCGTCTCCCGCTCAAACAGGAAGTCTCCGGCAGCAACCACCGCGGTCGACTTCGTCTGCGCCTCCAGCGTCGTCGCGAACCCGGCGATACGGTCAATGCCGCCGAGCACCAGATCAAGCGTGCAGCCACACGGCTCCGTGTAGCCCTTCAGCGCCGAGAGAAAGAGAAGCGTTGCGCCAGGCGGCCCCACATCCTCCACCTTCAACTGCTCGCCCTTCGACGCTCCAGGTCCGACCAACCCCTTCGACTCCGCCGTGCGTGCCGAACCCTCCGCCGCCGCCGTCTCGGGCACCAGCGAGGGTCCCTGCTTCTGCCCGCAACTTGCCAGCACGAGCCCGATCAGGGGCAGCATCACAACGAGGCGAAGCGCAGCAATCATACCGCCCCCTCAAGGCGCCGCAGCCCCTCCAGGAGCTTCTCCTTGGCCCCCTCGGCATCCCGCAACTTGGCGCGATCCGTCTCGACCACCTCCGCCGGAGCGTTGGCCACAAACCGCTCGTTCGACAGCTTCTTCACGAAGAAGGCGATATCCACCTCTACGCCTGCAAGCTCCTTCTTGAGACGGATCACCTCCGCCTCAAAATCGATGACACCTTCCAGCGGAATCACGATCTCGCACAGCGGCATGACCGTCGTCGCTGCAAGGCTCGGACGCTCGGCATTGCTGGCGACCACCTCAACAGACTCCGCCTTCGCCATCCGGCGCAGATAGACAGCCCCTGCCTTTGCGGCACGCTGCACCAGCTCCGAATCGCTCAAGAGCAGCACCTTCGGCAGCAGCTTCGATGCGGGCACGCCACTCTCGCCGCGAACCCGGCGGATGCCCGTGATGAGCTCAGCCACCAGCGCAATCTCCGCAGCCTCCGCCTCGAAGGTCGGAATCTCCGAAGCCACCGGCCAGGCGCTCGTGCAGAGCAGCGAACCTTCGGCACGCTGCGTCGGCAGATGCGACCAGACCTCCTCCGTCACAAAGGGTACAAACGGGTGCAACAGCCGGCAGGTCTGGTCCAGCACATAGCAAAGCACCGCGCGGCTGCACTCCCGTGCCTCCTCGTCGCCCAAGTCGCCATACAGCACCGGCTTCGCGAGCTCGAGGTACCAGTCACACAGCTCATGCCAGGTGAACTCATACATCGCCTGCGCTGCGCCGCTGATGTCGAAGGCCTGCAGGCTCGACTCCACCTTCGCTGCTGCATGATGCAGCCGCGTCACAATCCACTTGTCCGCAGCAGATAGCCCCGGCGATGCAAAGTCCACAGCCCGCCCGTCAAACCCCTCAAGGTTCATCAGCGCAAACCGCGACGCATTCCACAGCTTGTTGATGAAGGCCTTGTACCCCTCCACCCGCTTCACATCGAGCTTGATGTCACGACCGGCCGCCGCATAGGTCGCCAGCGTGAACCGCAGCGCATCGGCGCCCTGCGCCGCAACGCCCTCGGGGTAATCGCGGAAGAGCAGCTCGTAGGTCTGCTGGTCCTCGGGCGACAGCTCGCTCAACTGCACACCATCGATGATGTGCAACGGGTCGATGACATTGCCCTTCGTCTTCGACATCTTCTGGCCGGTCTTGTCCCGCACCATCGCGTGCAGGAAGACCGTCGAGAAGGGCGCCTCTCCCATGAAGTGGAGCCCCATGAAAATCATGCGCGCCACCCAGAAGAAGATGATGTCGAACCCGGTCTCCATCACCGTCGTCGGGTAGAACTTCGCCAAGTCTGGCGTCTGCTCTGGCCAGCCAAGCGTGGAGAAGGGCCACAGCGCCGACGAGAACCAGGTGTCGAGGACATCCTCATCCTGACGCAGCGACG
>JABMMX010000348.1 GCA_013205435.1 Deltaproteobacteria bacterium | reverse complement strand
TGTCGATCTGGTGCTGATGGACATCCAGATGCCCGAGATGGACGGGCTTGCCGCGTCGCGCGCCATTCGCGCTCTCGAAGACCGGCGAATCGCCTTGGTCCCGATCATCGCGATGACAGCACACGCTGGTGCGGAGGATCGCCGCCGTAGCCTCGAAGTCGGCATGAACGAGCATCTCACGAAGCCCATCGATCCCACGGCGCTTGGGCGGAAGATGCTCCGCTGGCTGCCTGGCGAGTGCGCCATCTCGGCGGGGTCGGCGATGGATGAACGTCGGCGGGCGTCAGCGCCGGTGGCGCCGACTGAGCCGGAGGCGTCTGAGCCTACATCGCACTTCGATTTGGCCGCCGGGTTGCGCCGTGTGGGCGGCCGCCCCGAACTCTATGTGCAGCTGGCGCAGAAGTTCCTGGTTCAGGCGACGGGAGCCTCGTCGCGGGTCGCCTCCTGGTTGCGGGAGGGGGACCTTCAGCAGGCGCAGCGTTCCGCGCACGACATGAAGGGTGTGTCCGCCACGCTGGGGCTGGTAGGTTTGGCCGCCTGTGCGTCGGAACTTGAGCGGGCGCTCCGGGCAGGGGAGTTGCCGACGAAGGCTGTGGCGCTGGCCTGGCAGCAGGCGCTCGCCGCGTCTGAACAGCAGCTTTCGGCGGCGATCGAAGAGCTGTCGGTCGCACGACCCGCGGCCGAGGAGGCGCTTGCCGAGGGCTCGATGGAGGAGCTTCGCCTCATCCTGTTGGCGCTCCGTGAGCCTGTCTCGATGGGGCAGCCGGCGCGCTGCAAAGAGGGTCTGGCGGCCCTCGCAGCGGCGAGCTGGCCAGCGGCGCTGTCGGACGAGGTGTCGCAACTCATCAGTGCGGTTCGCGGATACCGTTACGATGAGGCGAGGATTCTGTTGCGGCGGCTCATCAACAGGGTCTAGCAATCAACGAAGTCGTTGCGGTGGCGTGTTTGGTTTTTTGTGGTGGCGCAATACACCTATCCAGCCGGGCCCGTCCCGGAACCCCGTCTGCTCGCGAGGATGCTCCCGTGGCTTCCGCTCATCGCTCCAGCACGCTGCCTCCCTCCGGGGCAGATGCCATCCCCTCGCACCGCCTGAGCGGGCCGACGGCCGCAATCACTGCGCTGCCGGCCGCTGCCGCAGGAGCTCGCCGACCTGCTCCAGAGCGTCTCGGCGGGGTAGCGGTGCGCGGTCGGGCTTGACCCTTGGGCCCGCGCGGTGCAGAACCGCGACCTGCTTGGGTTGCCGTGCGGGAATAATCCTGCGCGCTGGAGAAATAACCGTCGCGTTGCGACAGCCCAGCCGGCCCGTTGCCCCTGTCACTTCTCGTTCCTGCATCGAGTGTTCATCATGTCCAAGGCAGAGACCACCATCGAGGTCAGAGACCTCACCAAGTACTACGGCGACTTTCAGGCGCTGCGCGGCATCAGCTTCGATGTCCACCGTGGCGAGATTGTTGGCTTCCTCGGTCCCAATGGCGCGGGCAAGTCGACGACCATGAAGATCCTCACCTGCTACATGGCCGCGACGACCGGCACGGCGAAGGTGATGAACATCGATGTGACGACGGACTCCATCGCCGTCCGCGCCCGCATCGGATACCTGCCCGAGAGCGTGCCGCTCTACGACCAGATGGTGGTCTTCGACTACCTCGACCATCTGGCCGAGCTGCGCGGCGTACCTTCGTCGAAGCGCGAAGCCGCCGTCACCCACGCGGTCGAGGTCTGCGGACTCGGCCCCGTTGTCGCAAAGAAGATTGACGAACTCTCCAAGGGCTACCGCCAGCGCGTGGGCCTTGCTCAGGCGCTCGTCCACAGCCCCGACGTCCTCATCCTCGACGAGCCCACCTCGGGCCTCGACCCCAACCAGATTGTCGACATCCGGGAGCTCATCCGCAGCATCGGCAAGGAGAAGACGGTGCTCCTCTCCACGCACATCCTGCAGGAGATTGAGGTGCTCTGCGACCGGGTCATCCTCATCAACGGCGGCACGGTCGTAGCCGACGGTAACTTCGATGAGCTCTACGCAGCCTACCCCGCAGCGGAGCGCAACCTGGAGAAGCTCTTCCGGCTGCTCACGGCCTCCACGGGGGCCCCGAAGGCTGTTGCCCCCAAGGCCGCGGCGCCCGCCGACGCCGGCAAGTATCTTCCGCCCGAGAGCAGCGCCGCTCCTTCGACCGAATCCTCGGAGTCCTAAGCCATGAACCCCATCCTCTCTATCGCCAAGCGCGAGCTCCGCGCCTCCTTCACCAGCGTGACGGCCTACATCGTCATCGCGCTCTTCCTGCTCATCGCAGGCGGCCTCTTCTGGTTGGAGATCTTCAACGCGGCCTCGACCGAACTCTCCATGCGGACCTTCTTCACGCGGGCGCCCTTCTTCTTGGCCTTCTTCGCGCCGGCCATCTCGATGGGCCTTCTGGCTGAAGAGCAGCGCTCCAAGACGCTCGAGCTGCTGATGACGCTGCCCGTGACCGACACCCAGGTTGTCGTCGGCAAGTTTCTGGCAGCGCTCACCCTGCTCGCCATCGTACTCGGCGCCACGCTCCCCTATCCCATCTCGCTCGCCAGCATCGGCGATCTGGACTGGGGTCCGATCATTGGCGGCTACGTGGGGCTGCTCTTCCTGGGCGCGGCCTACCTCTCGGTTGGTGTGCTGGTGTCGAGCCTCACGCGCGACCAGATGGTGGCCATCCTCGTCAGCTTCTTCTGCTGCTTCCTGCTCAATACCTTCGGTGAGCTCGCGTCGCACACCGATGGGACGGTGGCGCAGGTTCTCCGCTTTATCAGCACGAGCGGCCACTTCGAGAATGTCTCGCGCGGCGTCATCGATACCCGCGACCTCCTCTATTACCTCACGATCGTGCTGCTCTCGCTGAGCGGCGCCTCGATCGTGTTGTCGCGCCGCCGCTGGTAGGCCGCCCCCTCTTTTCATCCAACTCCGCTCCAGGTTCCTCCATGACAACCGAACTTCAAACCCAGCGTAACCGGGTCGCAAAGACGGGGCTCGGCAACGGCCTCTTCCTGCTCATCCTCGCGGGCGTCGCCGTGATGCTCAACCTCGTCTCGACCGACCTCTACGGCCGCCTCGACCTCACGGGCGACAACCGCTTCACGCTCGCTCCGGCCAGCAAGAAGCTGGTCTCCGACCTCAAGAGCCCTGTCGAGGTGAAGGTCTTCCTCTCCGGCGAACTGCCGCCTCCCTACGACAGCATCCAGCGCGAGCTAAGCGACCTCCTCTCGGAGTTTGCGGCCAACGGCGATGGCAACTTCCGCTTCACGATCGTCGACCCGGGCGCCAGCGAAGAGGACAAGGAGAAGGCCGCCAACTACGGCATCCGTCCCGTCACCGTCGGCGAGCAGAGCAGCACTGCGCTCTCGGTGCGCGAGGTCTTCATGGGTCTCGCCATCGTCTACCAGAAGCCCTCGGGCGATGTGCAGGAGGTCATCCCGCAGGTCTTCCCCGGCATGAACTACGAGTATGAACTTACCCGTCGCATCCGGAAGATTGCGAGCGAGACAGAGGTGCCGACGGTGGGCTTCGTGATTGGCGACGGCTCCTTCTTCGACACCATCATCACCGAGGCTGCCAAGCAGGGCGGCGCCGAAGGCCAAGACCCGGCAGAAGCGGTCAAGACGCAGCTCGCCGGCCAGCTCAAGTCGCAGCTCTTCGACGACCTCTTCTCCATCGAGTGGGTCACGCTGGACCAGCCGGTCGCCGACACCATCGACGGCCTCGTCCTCCTCGGACCCACCAAAGACCTAGGCGCGGAGGGTGCCAAGAACCTCGATGCCTTCGTCATGAAGGGCAAGGGCGTCGCCATCTTCCAGTCGCCCTACCGGAGCAACTCGCCCGACATCGGCATCATCCCCGGCATGCCCAAGTTCACCATTCCGGAGGAGAACAAGACGGGCCTCGAGGGCATCATCGAGTCGTATGGTGTGACCCTCAACAAAGACACCCTCATCGACCGCCAGAGCCCGCAGGTCTCGGTCGTGGAGAAGGTCGTGGCCTACATGGGCAACGAGCCGCTCAAGGCCTCTGTGCCCACGCTCGACCCGCGCCTTCCGCTCATGACCAACATCAACCGCAAGTCGCTGCTGGTGCCCAATGTGAACCTGCTGGCCTTCATGCCGGCCGAGCGCGCCACGCCGCTGCCCATCTCTTCGCTCTCCCGCACGGCGGCGTCGACAGCTGCCGAGCAGGCCGGCACGCTCACCATCACCGAGGTCATCTCGAGCTCCGACACGACGGTCAAGCGGACCAACGCGATGGGGCTTTCGGTGGAGGATGCGACGGAGGAGAAGCCGGACGAGGTTGCCGGCCCCTTCCCCGTCATCGTCACCATCGAAGGCAAGCTCTCCAGCTCGGTGGGCAACGGCAGCACCGACAAGGCCCGCCTGGTCATCGCCAGCAACGGCGACTTCATCTCCAACGTCTTCAACCGCAACGACCCGCTCGCCGACCCCCGCACCCTTCGCGGCATGCCGCCGGCGCTCGGCCAGTCGGTGCAGGAGTACCGCGAGAGCGCGGTGAACTTCCTCAAGAACGCGACCGAGTGGCTCGTCAGCGACGCCGATCTCATCGCCATCCGTGGCCGTGGCGCTGTTGCCTACATCGACGGCTCGCGCCTCGACAGCAGCAAGAAGTTCACGATGCAGGCCTTCAACATCGTTGGCATCCCGCTCCTCTTCAGCCTCGCCGGTCTGGTCGCATGGCAGCTCCGCAAGGGGCGCCGTGCCGCGCTCGCCGCCCGGTTCCAGAAGGCAGCCTGATCCTCACCTCACTCGCCCTCGCGTGAAGCTCATGAACAAAAAAATCATCATCGTCTTTGCTCTCTTCGCCGCGCTCTTCGGCGCCCACCTCCTCCTCAAGTCCAACCGTGCCGGTCGCGAGCAGGCGCAGGCCTGGCAGATGCCCAAGCTCGAGGGGCTGACCAAGGTGGAGATCGCCCGTGAAGGCGAGACCATCGTGCTCGAGAAGTCGGCCACGGGCTGGAACATCACCTCACCCATCAAGTTCACGGCTGCAGCCAATGTGATGAGCGAAGTAGAGGCCCTCTTCACCAAGGCGCAGCTCGTGGATCAGAGCCGGGTTATCGCCGATGGCAGTGGCGCGGTCGGCCTCTCCGACGGCGCTACGCCGAAGCCGATCAAGCTCACCTTCACTGCTGGCGGCACCGTGACCAAGCTCGCGCTCGGCCGCACGGTCAGCGTCGAGCAGACGGGCAAGAACCTCACCTGGGTGCAGCCCGACGCCTCCGATAAGGCCTATCGGGTCGGTGCCGACCTTCGAAGCGTTTTCGACAAGTCGGCCAAGGAGTTCCGCGAACTCCAGCTGACCGATTTCGACGCCAGCAAGGTGACCGAACTCACCTTCGACGGCCCGACCAAGCTCAAGCTGGTGAAGAAGGGCGACGCATGGGAGGCGACGGAGCCCGCGGGTGCCAAGGTCGACTCGGAGCTCGTGGGTCGCATCGTGCCGAGCGTTGCAAAGCTGCGTGGCAGCGAGATTGTGGAGACGGCCACTGCAGATACGGCTGGCGTCGCGACCACCGGCCGGAGCCTCACGCTCAAGGCGGGCGACAAGTCTGTGACGCTCCGACTCGGCAACCCCGTCGCGCCAGCCTCGGCGGAGCCGTCGGAGGGTGGCAAGAAGTTCTACCTGGTCCGCGACGGTCTGGATGCGGTCTACCTCGTGCCGGATTTTGTGGGCAAGAAGGTGGCGACCGATCTGGGTGACCTGCTGCCCCGCAAGGTGCTGTCGCTCGCCGACAACGAGGTTGCCTCGGTGGAGTTTGTCGATAGCGATGGCGCGATCACCATCAAGGGCGAGACGACGAAGGGCGAGGGGAGCGGCGCTGCACCCGTGACCTCCTTCACGGTGGTCAACCCTGCGAAGCTGGTGGCCGACAAGGCCGTGGTGGAGCGGATGGTGCGTGCGATGACCTCGCTCGACGCGACGCGGTTTGCGACGGGTGCAACGGCAGAGTCGGCCGGTCTCATCGCGCCGCGACGGACCATCACGCTGACGGCTGCGGACGGCTCCAAGAAGGTGCTCAAGCTGGGCGGCCCGGTGGCGCCTCCGGCAACGCCGGAGGGCGAGTCGGCCCGGTTCGCGCAGCTCGATGCGGGCCCCATCTTCGAACTCTCGCAGTACAAGGTGGAGATGCTGCTGACGAAGGTGGCCGGTCTGTTGGCCAAGGGCGACACCTCAGAATAGTCGAAGGGCCGGATGGTTCGGAACAACCCCGCAGCAGCGCTGCGGGGTTGTTTCGTTTTGGGAGATGCGCGGCGGGCGCCGCTCCCTACGATTGGGGGAGGGGGTGGGTAGGAAGGTGCAGTCCTCCAAACGGTTGTTCGCGAATGACTTGAAGACAGGCTAGGCATCGGGCCATCGTGATGTCGTTGAGCGGGTCTGTCCGCTCTGTAGGGGGAGTTCTCATGCGTAGAAGTCTGCTGGTCTGGTCTCTGCTTTCTGTGGTGATCGGTTGCTCGGAGGAACCCACGGTTCGCCCGAGCGGAAGTGAGGATAACGACACCGCGCTCGTCGTCGACACGGGCGCGGACACTGCACCGGACACAGGCGCGGCCGAGGACACTGCACCGGACACGACCGCCGACACGGGCGCAGACACCGGCGCAGACACCGGCGCAGATACCGGTCCGACCGATGGCGGACCGCTCTGCGGCAACGGCCAGGTGGATGCGGGCGAGCAGTGCGACGATGGCAACGCAGACGACTCCGACAACTGTACAGCCGGCTGCAGGCTGACCTTCTGCGGCGACGGCATCGCCAACCGGAGTGAGCCCTGTGATGGCCTCGATCTGCGCGGTGAGACCTGCGTCTCGTTCGACTTTGATGGAGGCGTGCTCCGCTGCGCCGTGGGGTGCGAGGTCGACACCTCGGACTGCTCGAATGCGGTCGCCTGCGGCGATGGCGTGGTGGACGCGGGAGAAGTCTGCGATGATGCCAACACCAACAACAACGATGG
>JABMMX010000347.1 GCA_013205435.1 Deltaproteobacteria bacterium | reverse complement strand
GCGGGCGCCCAGAACAAGAACGCCGTGCGTGGCGTCGTCACCGGCAAGACGCTCGGTGCCGGCGGCTCGGTCGGTCGCGACAAGGCGACTGGGCAGGGCGTGGTCTACGCCATCGACGAGTGGGCCGAAGAGAAGAACTTCTCGCTCGACGGCGCCCGCTTCACCGTCCAAGGCTACGGCAATGTTGGCTCGCATGCGGCCATGCTGCTGGCCCAGGCCGGCGCCCTCTGTGTCGCGGTCTGCGACCACTCGGGCGCGATCAGCGACCCGACCGGTCTCGACACCGTCGCGCTCGCCGCCCATGTGAAGAAGGCGGGCGGCGTCGCCGGTTACGACGAGGGCGTCTCGATCACGCGCGACGAGTTCTTCGGCACCAAGTGCGACATCCTCATCCCGGCCGCGATGGAGTTCCAGATCGACGAGCATGAGGCCAAGTTGATCAACGCCCGCCTCGTCGTCGAGGGCGCCAACGGTCCCACCACCCCCCGCGGCGAAGAGGTTCTCCTCGCCAAGGGCGTCGACATCATCCCCGACATCCTCGCCAACGCCGGCGGCGTCTGCGTCTCCTACTACGAGTGGATCCAGAACAAGCGGTCGGAGAGCTGGAACCTCCGCGAGGTCGACTCCAAGCTCAAGGAGCGGCTCCGCAGCGCCTACGAGCGGGTGCGCGAGTTCTCCGAGGAGCACAAGGTCTCGCGCCGCACGGCCGCCCTCGCGGTCGCCGTCCTTCGTGTGAGCGACTCCTACCGCGAACGCGGCATCTTCCCCTGATCGGGGCTACTCGAGCCCGTCGAAGAGCATGAGCGGCCGCGGCCGCGCCGGGGTATCGAGCGGCGTCGACTTGTCGGGCTCGGCCTCTTCGGCGGCCGCCTTCGCCCGCTTGCGCGGCGGCTCCACCACGGGCGTCTCGACGGCCGCAACGGGCGCCGCCGCAACGGCATCTGCTGCGCGACCCGGCCCGCGGCTCATGTCGGGCACCACCAGCGGCGCGGCCCAGGTGCGGGTGCTGTCAGGCGGCACAAAGAGCGGCCGGCCGAGGCTCCGCGTGTTGAAAGACCAGCCGTTGGCCGACTGCACCTGCGAGAAGGAGAAGAGCTTGGCGTCGATGTTGTCCACATAGTGGAGCAGCTGCGCCTCGGGCGTGGTGGGCAGCTTGGCCGCGCCATATTCGAGCAGGCCGTGATGGCTCAGCACCAGGTGCTGCAGCTCCCAGATGAGGTCCTCGGGGAAGCCGTCGATGGTGCGGGCCATCTTCTCCACAAAGGTGGCCCCCATGGGGATGTGGCCTACGAGCCGGCCGACCGTGGTGTAGTCGGTGACGAGGCCCGCGGAGAGCTCCCAGATCTTTCCGAGGTCGTGCAGGAGCACGCCGGCGATGAGGAGGTCTTTGTTGAGCAGGCCTGGGTGGTAGGCGGCGTAGTGGTCGGCCGCGACCGAGGCGAGCCGCATCATGGAGAGCGTGTGCTCTGCGAGGCCGGAGCGGAAGGCGTGGTGGTTGCCCGAGGCGGCCGGCCAGGCGAAGAAGCGCTCCACGACCGTCGGCTCGTCGAGCACGGCGAAGAGGAAGGTGCGCATCAGGTCGCTTGCGACCTGGGTCTCGATGTGGCGGCGGAGCTCGTTGCGGAGCACCTCCGCGGTCCAGCGGGAGGCGGGCACGAGCTGGTCATACTCACCGGGCGAGGGCTCGTAGGGGCTCATCGCGTTGACGACCAGCTGGGCCTCTTCGCGGTAGCTCTCCACCTTGCCCTTGAACCAGTAGACGCCGGGTGCCGGCTGGCCAGCAGGGCAGACCTGCGCGGGCGACCAGACCTTGGCCGTGACCGTGCCGCCGATGTCGCGGAGGGTGAGGGTGTAATAGGTCGAACCGGTCTTCGTTTCGGCCGGCTTGCAGGCGGTCATGACGAAGAAAGAGTCGAGATTTCCGCCGGTTTCGAGCTGCGAGATGCGGAGGGCCATGGGGTCCGTGGGGTTGGGGAATGTGTGGTGGCCTCTACCACAGAATCGTCACCTGCCAACCCGTCAATCCACCGCCCTCCGATAAGTTGCGGCGCCACTTGGGGCAGGTACCATGCGGTCGTTCAGTGAGTTGATCCGGCGCCTAGGCGCCAGCTTTGCGGATGGGTGTCAGATGGTCGCGAACTCCTCTTCGGTTGTTTGCAGCAAGTGCTCTGAGAAGTTGGGTGAGGGCCTGCAGCGCTGCCCCAATTGCAACGCCGCGGTCACGGCCGAGGTGGAGAAGGACGACCTGATCGGTCGCACCATCATGCAGAACTACACCATCACCGAGCGCATCGCTTCGGGTGGCATGGGGGTGGTCTACCTGGCCGAGCACAACGACAAAGATTTCGACCACCAGCGGCTCGCCGTGAAGTTCCTTCACCGCCGCTATTCGGGCGACGAGGAGCTCGCCACCCGGTTCCTCAACGAGGCCCGCATGGTGTCGCGCATCCGCCACCACCATGCCGTCACCATCTCCGACCTCGGCCGCCTCGAAGAGGGCACGCTCTACATCGCGATGGAGTACATCGAGGGTGTCTCGCTCGGGAAGTTCGTGCGCCGCACGGCCAAGGGCATGCCGGCCCACCATGTCATGCGCATCGCCATGCAGTCCTGTGAGGTGCTGAGCGAGGCCCACCAGGGCGAGATCATCCACCGCGACATCAAGCCCGACAACATCATGTTGGTCGACTCCAAGGGCGGCCGCGTCAGCATCAAGGTGCTCGACTTCGGCATCGCCAAGGCCATCAACGACGACGCGGGCCTGACCCAGACGGGCGTCATGTTCGGCACGCCCGAATACATGTCGCCCGAGCAGGCGCGTGGCGAGACCCTCGACGCCGGCAGCGACATCTACGCGCTCGGCCTGGTCCTCTACTTCTCGCTCACCGGCCGTGCCCCCTTCTCGGGCAAGAACAAGATCGGCGTCATGCACGCCCAGATCAACGAGAAGCCGGCCGATGTGGCCCGCGCTGCAGACCAGCCCATCCCTGCCGAGTTCGCCAAGCTGGTCATGGAGATGATCGCCAAGCGCCGCGAAGACCGGCCCAAGTCGATGCATGAGATCCTCATCCGGCTCGAGCGCATCTCTGCGCAGCAGCCGCCCGTGCCCGAAGACCAGATGGCGCTCGACGTCATGGGTCGCGTGGCCGCCAAGCCGGTCGACGCCAAGAAGCCGGCCAGCCGCAAGCAGGCCAACCCCCAGCTCGCGCTCGACCAGATGTTCGACCCGCAGGCCGGCACGCCGGCCCGTGCGCCCGCACCGCGCGAGAAGGTGGCAGCGGGTGGCGAGGCGCGACGCAGCGCCTCCGTTGCCAGCGTTGGACCGGAGATGATGGACGACGACCGGCAGGCGAGCGCCGCTGCGCCCCGGAGCCGTTCGGCCCGCGGCCAGACCGGCCCCGTCCGCATGGATGTTGCCGGGACCGGCGCGACCACCGTGCGTGGCCGCGCGATCCCCGCCTCCGACAAGGTGGAGGCCGTCACGGGCCGCTTCGTCATCGGAGATGAGGCGGTCGATGTGCCCATCGCCCCGCGTCGCTCCGAGCAGCGTCGCGGCCAGGGCGAGATTGGCTTCAAGCACATCATGCTCGGCATGCTCGCCGTCTTCCTCGTCGCCGGCGGCGTCTTTGGTTCCGAGATGATGCGGGTGAAGCGCGAGAGCACGCTCAACGCCGAACGGCGCGTTGCTGCGGCTGCGGCGCCGGCCTCCATCGAGAAGAAGGAGCCCGTCCGCGTTGTGGATGAGGTCGCCGACCGGGCCAAGTTTGAGCCCCAGGTGCTCGAGGCGCTCGCCGCGCTCGACAAGGGCCAGGAGAACAAGGCCCGTCGAGCCATGGACCGCATCACGCTCGCCACGCCTGTGGCGCTCGTCGGCCTCGACAAGCTGCGCGAGCAGCTCGACAAGGCCCGCGTGGCCCGCGTTGCCATCGACACCGCGCTCGGCGTCGGCGACTGCCGTGCGGCGAACGACCAGGTGCTCATGCTCCGCGACAAGGTGAGCAAGAAGCTCTCCGAGAGCTACCACGAGCGGCTTAACCTCTGCCGCAAGGTGGGCGCTGTTCCTCAGGCTGCCGCGGCCCCCACCGCTGGCACCGCGCCCGCCGCAAAGACGGCCGCGGCCCCCGCTGCTGCCCCTGCCAAGCCCGCACCGGTCGTGCAGAGCGCCGCCGCCCGCCCCACGGCCCCCGCCGCTCGCTCTGCAGCGCCCGCTGCCAAGCCGGCCGCGTCTGCGGCCCGCCCGGCAACCGCGCCGGCGCGAGCAGCCGCGCCCGCTCCAAAGTCCACCGCACCCGCTCGCCCTGCCGCGAAACCGGCTGAGACCCGTCGCACAGCACCGGCCGCCGCGCCGGCCCACCGGGCCGCCCCACCCGCCCGCGCCGCCGCGCCCGCGCCGAAGCCGGCTGCAAAGCCCGCCACCAAGCCTGTAGCCAAGCCGGCGCCCGCCGCTGCCGCGCCCGGCACCGTCAGGCCCCCCAAAGAGCTCTAGCGCCCCGTCGGCCTGCGCCAGAGCAGGTCGAGCAGCGCCTCATCAGGCGCTCCGCCCCGCCGCAGCCTGAACCAGCGAAGGCCAGGCTGGCTCCGACGCAGCCAGGCCTCGTTCTCGTCGAGGAGCAGGGCCTCGTCGTCGCTCACCACCTCTGCGCCATCCGATAGCACCGCTGCAACGAGCCTCCGCCGGGGCAGGTCGAGCGCGCGGAGCGCATTCTCGGCGGCAGAGATGGCGCCGAGCCGGTTGCGCACCACCAGCAGCAGCGGCCCGCCGAGCAGGTCGGCGGCATCCAGGGAACTCCAGCGCTCCGTGAGCGGCGACAGGAGTCCGCCGGCCGTCTCGGTGATGAGCAGATCGGCGCCCCGCTCGAGCGCCGCCGCGGGTGCGAGCAGGTCGGCTGCGCTGAGCCTGATACCGCGGTCCCGCAAGAGGAAGGCGGGCGCCACGGGCCGCTCAAAGCGCCAGGGCGTGACCTGAGCCTCGGTGAGCGGCTCACCGCAGGCCGCGAGCAGCAGCGAGGTGTCGTCGCCCTCCCAGAGCGGCCCCGAGGCGAAGGGCTTGTAGGGGCGCACAACGCAACCCCGCCCCCGCAGCCCCCGAAGGAGTGCGGCGACGAGAAAGGTCTTTCCTGCATCTGTTTCGGTGGCGAGCACCGTAAGGCGTGCCATCTGTGCAAACTGGGAAAAGGAGAGGAGCCGATGATCGGACTTGAACCGATGACCTACGCATTACGAATGCGTTGCTCTACCGACTGAGCTACATCGGCCCGGAGAGGCCGACTTTGCTAGTCGGCGGCAGGGCAGAGGTCAAGCCACCCTCGGCCACCCGATGCGCTACCTTTCGCCCGCCCGCGCCGCCTGCTCGCAGCGGGCCTTGAGCTTCGTCAGTCCGGCCGACAGCAGGGGCCCGAGCGCGCCATCGACGCCGAGCTGCGCGAAGCGAGCCGGGATGTTCCAGCCCACGTCGCCGTGGAGCGACCAGGTTACCTTCGTCACCTTGCCGAACTGCCGGATGTTCCAGACGCCGCCCACATCGCCAGGGCCATCGGTCACCATCTCGAAGCCGATCGCCTTGGGCGGCTCCTCCTGGGTGACGAGGTAGCGCATGTGCTGGGTCTGCGCCCCCTGCCAGTCATAGGTCGCGCCGAGCCCCTTGGTGACGGCGCCCGGCGTGAAGGTCACGGTCGGGTCCTGCTCCTTCCAAGGCATGAAGCCGGGGTGGTTGGCCGTGTCGCTGAGCTGGGCGAAGACCAGGTCGGGCGGCGCCACGATCTCCACCTCGCGCTGGACGATGTAGCGGGGCGGCAAGATGATCCCGACGATCGCGAAGGTGAGGAGCATCGCCCCCACGCCGATGAGGACGAAGTGGTACCAGGCGGGCTGCCGGAGCCGCCGCTTCACGGCTGCACCGTGGAGAGCCAGCCTGCGAAGGCCGCAACCGCAGCCTCGAGCTGCTCCTCGGTCACCACCAGCGGCGGATGGAAGGAGACCACCTCGGCGGCCGCTCCCGCGGGGCAGAGCAGGTAGCCCCGCTCCAGCATGGCCTGCATCGCAGCCACGCCGCCGCCCGCCCAGGGCTTGCCGTCGCGCTGCAGCTCGACGCCCACCAGCAGGCCGCGGCCCCGGATATCGCCGACGGCATGGTGGCCGCCGACCGCTTCGCGGAGGTCCGACAGCAGCTTCGCGCCGAGCGCTTCGGAGCGGGCCACGAGCCCCTCCTCCTCGATGATGTCGAGCGTGGTGAGCGCCGTGGCGCAGGCGAGCGGGTGGCCGATGAAGGTGGAGGTGTGGATGGCCTCGCCCTTGGTCGCGCCCCAGGCCTCCATGACCTCGGGCAGGCCGAGGCAGGCGCTGAGCGGCAGGCCGCCTGCGAGCGACTTTCCGACGACGAGCAGGTCGGGCTCCACCCCTTCATGCTCGGCCGCGAACCAGCGCCCCGTGCGGCCGAAGCCGGTGAAGACCTCGTCGAAGATGAGGAGGATGCCGCGGGCCCGGGTGACCCTGCGCAACTCCGTGAGCCAGCCTTCGGGCGGGAGGTGGAAGCCGCCGCGGACCTGCATGGGCTCCACGATGATGGCGGCGATGTCGCCGGTGCCCGAGGTGGCGGAGGCGAGCAGGTGGTCGAGGTAGGTGAGGCAGCGCTGGCCGCAGCCGGGGTAGGTGTCGCCGAGCGGACAGGCGCGGCAGGAGGCGTAGGGCAGGCGGAGGTCGCTGGCGCCGATGCGGGCCGCGAAGGGGAGCCGGAAGCCGTCGCGGTAGCCGCTCACCGAGAGGGCGCCGTGCGACAGGCCGTGGTAGCTGTTGTGGAAGCCGAGCACGCGGGGGCGGCCGGTGGCGATAACGGCGGTCTTGATGGCGGCCTCGACCGCGTCTGCGCCGTTGCAGCCGAAGATGGAGTGCTGGAGCCGGCCGGGCGTGCGTGCGGCGAGCCGCTCGGCGAGGAGGATCTTCTCGCGGGTGGGGAAGAGGTCGCCCATGCCGTGGATGAGCCTACCTGCCTGCGCGGTGATGGTCTCGACCACCTTGGGGTGGGCGTGGCCGACGGCCGCCACGCCGAAGCCGGCGGTGAGGTCGACGAACCGGTTGCCGTCGGTGTCGAGGACGTTGGCGCCCCGCGCCTCGGCCCAGAGAATGGGGTCGGTGGCGCCTGCGGCTGCGCGGCCGGAGCGACGGGCCGTGATGGCGGGGCACTCAACGGCGGCGAGCCGCTCCATCCAGGCAGCGACCGAGGGGCCGGGGACGGCGGTCTGGAGGAGGGGGAGTTGGCTTCCGTTCATGGGTTCCGCGGGCAGAGGTGGCGATGCGATAGCGCGGGCGGCCGCGCGAGGCTAGATTGCGCCGCAGTCTGTCTGCTGCGGGAGTCTGTGATGGCGCGCGATCTCATCTTTGTCCGAGGGCTGCAGTTTCGCGCACCGCATGGCGTCTACGCGGAGGAGCGGGTGGAGGGCCGCGACTTCGAGGTGGAGCTGGAGGCGGAGGTTTCGCTCACGGCCCCGGGCGCGAGCGACGCGCTGGCAGACACGGTGGACTACCGCGACCTGGCGGCGGCGGCGGTGGAGGTCTTCGGCGGCCCGTCGGTGAGCCTCGTGGAGCATCTTGCGGCCCGTGTTTGTGAGCTGGTGCTGGCCCGTCACGGGGCGGTGGAGCGGGTGACGGTGACCGTGAGCAAGCGGGCCACAGGCGTTCCGGGCGACCCGGCCCGCGTGGGCGTCCGCATCAGCCGCGGCCGTTAGACGGGCATGCCCATGCGGGCGCGGACGGCGGCGAAGTCTGCAGTCCAACGGAGTGCCTCGTCGCGGACGGTGAGGGTGGAGACGGTGGTTGGCGCCCCCGTCGCCTCGGCGAGATGGGTCATCTCGAAGAGGCGGATGAGCGGCGGCTTTCCGGCGCGGGGGATGATGTCGAGCTGTGCGCAGACGGCGAGGTTGGCGGCCGCCGCAGCATCGTAGACCCGCTGCAGTTCGAGGGCTGTCTCGCAGACGACGAAGCGTCCGCCCGGCGCGAGGTGTCGGGCGGTGGCGTCGCAGTAGCTCTCGATGCCGCCGCGGGTCTCGAAGCGGCAGGGGCCTCGCTGCGCCACATCGGAGACCGTGCCGTCGGTGATGTCGAAGTAGGGCGGGGTGCCGGTGATGAGGTCGAACCGGTCGTCGAGCTGCGTTTCGCGCAGGTCGCCGTGGTGGGTGGTGACGCGATCGGTGAGGGCGTTGAGCCGGAGCGAGCGCTGGAGCAGCCCGTAGCTGACCGCCTGCGCCTCGATGCCGGTGGAGCGGCTGGCGGGGAGCGCCCAGGCCACGCTCATGAGCACCGAGCCGATGCCGCACCCCATGTCGAGGTGGCGGAGCGAGGCAGTCGGCGGCAGCGGCGCGACGGCCCACCAGGCGGTGAGCAGATCGTCGAGCGACCAGCGGTGGCCTCGCTGCAGCTGCAGGATGCGGAAGTCGCCCGTGAGGAAGGAGAGCTCCTCGCCGTCGCGGGGCAGGCAGTCGTCGGGCCAGGGCTCGGAGAGCGGCTGCGGGCCTCCGGGCGACCAGCCGGCGGGGCGCTTGGCGACAGAGATGCGGGGAGGCAGGAGCATGGGCCGCCGCTAGCGGTCTGGCACGCCACCGTCGAGTTTGGGGCCGAGCGACCGTGGCGTTTGGCGGCGCCGCAAAAGAGGGGTAGCCTGCAGGCGGAGGTTCCCCATGGTGCAGACCCAGGCGGCCCTTGAGGCCAATCTCGACGGGCTCGTCGGCCCCACCCACAACTACGCCGGATTGTCGGAGGGCAACCTCGCGAGCGAGCGCCACGCCAACGGCGTCTCGCGGCCCCGCGCCGCCGCCCTCCAGGGCCTGCAGAAGGCGCGGCTGCTCATGGAGCTCGGCCTGCCGCAGGGGCTCCTGCCTCCGCTCCAGCGCCCCGATCTGGCCGGCCTCCGGGCGCTCGGCTTCTCGGGCTCCGACAGTGCGGTCGTCGAGGCCGCCTGGCGCAGCTCGCCCGCGCTCCTCGCCCGCCACATGTCGGCCTCCTCCATGTGGACCGCCAACGCGGCCACCGTGGTGCCCTCCTCCGATAGCCTCGACGGCCGGCTCCACCTCGTGGTCGCCAACCTCGCCGCCAAGCCGCACCGGGCCATCGAAGCCGACCAGACCTTCGAGGCGCTCAGCCGCCTCTTCGCCGACCCGGACCACTTCGCGGTCCATCGCGCGCTGCCCCACCACCCCACGCTCGGCGACGAGGGGGCGGCCAACCATACCCGGCTCGCGACCGCGCATGGCGCACCTGGCCTCCACCTCTTTGTCTACGGCATCGACGAGGCCGGTGGCCCCGCGCCCAGCCGCTTTGCCGCGCGCCAGAGCCGCCTCGCGAGCGAGAGCGTGGCTCGGCTCGGTGCGCTGGAGCCCGCACGGGCCCTCTTCGCCCAGCAGCACCCCGCCGCCATCGACGCCGGCGTCTTCCACAACGATGTCATCTGCGTTGGCAACGGCAGCCTCCTCTTTCACCACGAGCAGGCCTTCGTCGATACGGCAGCGGTCCATCGTGCAGTTTCTGCGAAGCTGCCCGAGGCCCGATTCGAGGTGGTGCCGACCGCAGCGGTCGCACTCGAGGAGGCGGTGCGGAGCTACCTCTTCAATGCCCAGCTGCTGACGCTGCCCACAGGCGCGACCATGCTGCTGGCGCCGGAGGAGTGCCGCGAGGAGCCCGCGGTGCTGCGCTACCTCGAGGGCATGGTGGCTCGGGGCGTGCTGGACGAGGTGCGCTACCTCGACCTTCGCGAGAGCATGCGGAATGGCGGCGGGCCGGCCTGCCTGCGGCTGCGGGCGGTGATGACGGAGGCGGAGCGGGCGGCGACGGCGCCCGGGCTCTGGCTCACGCCGGAGCGCTGCGATGCGCTGGAGCAGTGGGTGACGCGCCACTACCGCGAGCTGCTCTCGCCCGACGACCTGCGCGACCCGCTGCTGCTGCTGGAGAGCTTCGCGGCGCTCGATGCGCTCACCGGCCTGCTCGGGCTGGGCGGCGGCTTCTATCCCTTTCAGCGCGGCTGAAGGCTTCCAACAGCCGCCTAGGCTGAGCTGCCATGAGCACCGGGCTTCGTTTGACCCAACGGGTCAACGCATACCAGCCCAGGGTGCAACCCTGGGAAGGGGATGGTGGGTATGGGTGGGCGCGCAGCGGAGCCGGTTTCTGGCCGTTCGGCTGTGCGGTCGGACCCTCCGAATCGCCTCAAAGGTTTACATCAGTAAAAAATCTAAAACGTTACACTTCCGATCGTAAGCAAATGTTCTTGACAGCGCGAAAAAGATCGTTCAGGGCGAGCAACAGTTAATTTTGTGTCTGCAATCGAGGTTTTTCATGCGCCGTTGGCTCATCTGTCTCCCCCTGCTCGTCGTTGGTTGTGCCGAAGATACCGCAGCACCAGCGCCCTTCGCGCCTGCGCCGCCGCTCGGAGAGACCCGCTGGGTGCTCCAGTATGAGAGCACCACCGCCTGCGACATCGACGCCGACTGCGCCCCCGGCCTCTTCTGCTTCGCGCAGGGCTGCGTCGCCCAGTGTGAGAGCGACGCCGACTGCGCCTCCTCGATCTGCGACGACCGCGGCCGCTGCGAGGCCGTCTCGGAGATCCCCAAGGGAATCGCCAGCCGGCTGCCGCTCGCGCCGCCCGTCACCCGCATGGGCGCCGCCCAGCTCCTGACCCCCACGCAGACCTTCATCGATGTAGCGCCTGGCGCAACCGAGGTCACCTTCACGCTGCGGACCAGCACCGACACCTCGCAGAGCGGCGGCATCGCCTACCGGCTCTACTCCGCCGCCATGCCCTCGCTCAACGGCCGCGTCATCATCAACGACGAGGCCACCGACCACACCATCACGCTGTCCGTTGGCTACGACGACCTCATGGCCACCGAGGGTGGCCAGGTCGATGTGGAGGTCATCACCCCCATCGGCACCGTGCCGCTCATCCTCAAGTCGGTGCTCACCGTGGCCGGCCGCTACGAGGGCACCCTCCGGCTCGACGGGCTCGGCACCGAGATCCCCCTCTCCTTCGGCATCGATGGCGACATGGGTGCGCTCGGCACAGGCGTCTCCAACGCCTTCCTGGTGGTGCCCGCCGACGCTGCCGCACTCTTTGCGCCGGTTGCCCTCTCGCAGCTCCCCGCCGCCAACCTGACCAAAGAGGTCCGCCGGCCGCTCGTCTTCGACCCAGCCGTGGGCTACTGGACCACTACCTTCGTCAACGCCTACGACATCCCCGCCACGGAGGTCTTCGGCGAGCTCGCCGCCACCCAGGTGAAGCGGTCGCTCCGCTTCGAGCTCAAGGTGGAGAGCGACCGCACCATCACCGGGTCGGTCGCCGACACCTGGGAGGGGCTCTACGACGCGGCCCAGTCAGACGGCAGCAAGCGGGTTGCCTCGGTGCTGCTGGGCGGCAGCTTCTCCATGAAGAAGACGGGCGACCAGCCCGCCACGACCGCGCCGGCCTACGCGGTCACGGCCAACACGCCCGCGCCGGTGCTGCAGCAGTTCGCGCCGAGCGCAGAATGCTTGGCCGCAGCCGATCTGCTGCCCGAGTGCGACGAGCGCATCTCCGCAGCGGGGCGACTCGAATGCGCCGAGGGGCTCTCCGCGGTGGCGGCGCCGAGCAAGACGCTGACCGAGGTGGTGGCGGGGCTGCTCGCGGGCGACCTCTACGAGGGCAAGAGCTTCCAGGACTTCTTGCAGCAGTGTGCCGCGGGCACCATCTCGCTCTGCGTGCCCAAGCCGGAGGCCCTCTGCGCCATCGAGTGGAAGGCCTACGCCTTTGACGCGCAGCCTGCCGGCTACTCGTCCGACAAGGAGCAGCTCTGGGCGAGCTTCGGCAACTTGCTGCTCGAGACCACGGGCGGCCCGCAGCTGGGCGCCTTCTTTGTCGATACCGACCTGCGCCGCGACTGGCTCGAGAATGCCAACTACGGTTCGACGGCCATCACCAGCGCTGCCGCTGCGCAGCTCAACGCAAACCTGATGAGCGAGTATGTGGAGAAGGTGGTGGGCCCCAACCAGGCGGCGCTCCGCGGCTACCTGCAGCCGGCCGCCTTTGCCTTCCTGAGCCGCGTGCCCGACACGCTCGAATCGATCGACCAGCGCGACCGGCTCCTCATCTCCATGGTGACGAGCTGGACCTCGACGGCCGACGCCATCGCGCTCGCTGCGCAGCGCTGGAACGAGATCTACCGGCTCGACAACGAGCGGCGGGTGAAGGCGGCCGAGCTGGCTGCCAAGCTGGGTGAGCTCTACCGGTCGGCGGCGGTCATCATCCAGCTCCACCAGGAGGCGGGCAAGGCAGCCGAGGCTGCACCGATCGCGACGGGGCTGGGCAAGCTGATGTTGCGCTACGAGGCGCTGACGATGTCGTTCAACGAGCTGCTCTTCGCCCGCGACGGCGAGGTGGCAATCTCCTCCTCGCTCGACCCCAGTCAGGCGGCGCAGGGAGTGGTGGCGCAGCGCAGGGAGATTGCGCTGGAGTCGATCGCCGATGCCTCGACCAAGGTGGATGGGCTGCTCTCGACGCTGTTTGAGAATGACCTCCGGAACACCCAACTCTACATCAACCTCAACAACGCGGTGTCGGAGAGCCAGCGCAACCTTGCGGCGCTCTGTGGCTTGCCGCGGACCTGCAATCCGCTCAACCCGGACGATGTGGCCAATGCCTCCTGCGACACCGCCTGGCAGGCGGGCCTCTGCGGCTTTGAGGTCGCGAAGAGCAACCCGCTCCGTCGCACGGCGCGGGACCTCAACTATGAGGCGGCCAATTCGCCCTCGGAGGCGGGGCTGGCGGTGCGGCGTATCTCCGAAGCGGCGGCCAGCGCGAGCAATGCCGCGGACGTCCTCTCCGCGATGACAGCCAAGCGGAACAGCTTTCAAGCGAATTACGAAGAGTTCACCACCGCAAAGACGGCCCGCGCCGCGGAACGGGTGACGGAGCTCGCGGCGGTGGAGGCCGCCTACGCGGACCTGAGCGCGGCGCGGGATCGCACGAATGCCAAGATCGAGGCCAAGGTCGCCGAGTCGGTTGCTGATGAAACAGCGCAGCAAAAGACGATTGATGACGCTGCGAAGAAAGTTACGGGACTTCGATCCACGTCGACAAGCATCCAAGGCAAGCTGCTAATCACCGAGAAGGTTTTCAACCGATTGTCCGCGACCTTCGGTCGCGTCGGCGACTTCTTGAAGGACATCAAGTTGAGCGTCTCGGAGTGCCCGCCGAGAGTCGCTGGCATCGCATTTGATGTGACTTCTGCCATCCGTTGCGCCATCCAGGTTGCCGGTACCGTTGGTGGCAAGGCCCTTCTGGGCCTCGAGGTGGCGAATGCCATCGCGGCCGACGCTGCGGCGACCACCCGGGAGATCACAGCCCTCCGCTTTGATAACAGCGTGGCAGCTGCGGAGACCGAGGCGAACCGGGTCAACGAGGAGTATGAGACCCGCATCGACAAGATCGACCTGGAGATCTCGCGTCTGGCGCTGGAGTTCCCCGCGCAGCGTGATGCGCTGGAAAGGGTGCGCGACCTCCGGTTGATGAAGGAGCGCCATCGCGTCGAAGTGGCGCAGGAGCTGATCGAGGAGATCCGGCTCGACCGCGACGAGCACGAGTTCTACCAGGAGCTGGTAGTGCTCACCGGCGATGTGGCACGGGCTGAGGCTGCGGTCACCTATGCCCTGCTCGACTACAAGCGGGTGGTTGCAGCGGCCACACAGGAGCGGGCCGAGCTGGTCCGCCGCCGGCTGCAGCGAGAGCAGATCTCGCAGCTCATCGGCGGCCCGCAGGCGGTCTTCTTCGCGGCCAACGGGCTGGTCGAGGCAGAGCGGGAGATCGACCGGGCAAAGCGGAAGATGAACGACTGGCTCGTCTCGCTCGAGTATGCTGCGGTGCGCCCCTTCTACAACGAGCGGATGTCGATCCTGCTCGCGCGGAACACCTACCAGCTCCGCGCCATCGCAGACCGGCTGAGCGACCTCGAGGCCCAGTGTGGCGGCGCGACCAGCCTGCAGGAGGGAACCATCTCGCTCCGGCGCGACCTGCTCCAGCTGACCCAGCCGCAGGTTGACCCTGTGTCGGGGCTGACGCTCTCGCCCGAGCAGCGGTTCCGTGCAGTGCTCCTCGAGAGCACGGTACCGGCCGATGCCCGCATGCGCATCTCGGTTTCGGAGACGGCCCAGCAGGTCGCGACCAACGCCCGCGTCGTGAACTTCGACCTCGGCCTGGATGACTTCGCCAACCTGGCGCTCACCTGCAACGCCAAGATCGCCGGCATCTCGCTCCGGCTGGTTGGAACCAACCTCGGCAGCGGCCAGCCTGTGGCGACGCTGCTCTACAACGGCCAGACCAGCACCTACTCCTGCCAGCCCGGCATCGACGCCTATGTGCGGACCTTCGGGCAGGGCGACACCACCTTCGGCGCCACCACCTCGTTTGTGGTGAACGGCCGCTCCACCTCGCCGGTGGCCGGCATCGCCGAGATGGGCTCGCCCTCTATGAGCTTCGCCGGCCTGCCGCTCGCGGGCGGCTTCACCCTCGTCATCGACCCGGCGCTGCCTGCCAACCAGGGCATCAACTGGTCGGCGCTGGACGACATCGAGATCGGCCTCTCCTACGGCTGGCAGGATGTCTTCGCGTCGGAGTCTGACTGCGCCAACTCGCTCTAGCAGCGGTGCCGGTGCGGCGCCCTTCAGGCGCCCCGGTGCCCTCATCTCCTCCTTTGAACCTCTTCTGAACCTGCACCTCGTCTGGAGCCATCATGCGGCCTCTCCTCTCTCTTGAGCACCTCACCCCCACCGGGCGTCGCCTCGCCTCGCTCTGTCGCGCGGTCTCCCTGTTTGTGCTGCCGCTCGCGCTGCTCGCGGCCTGCGCCGAAGAGGCGCCCGGCGGCGACCCGCTCGCCGAAGACACCGGCGCTGCTGCGCCGGCGCCCGATACGACGGCCGACGCCACGAGCGACGACACCAAGACCGATGCAGTCAACGACGATGCCGGCGTGGATGCGGCCGACGTGCTCGCGCTCGATGCCAGCGACGGCACCCGCTCGCAGGGTACGCTCACCCTCACCGACTTCGCCTTCTGCAACACCAACGTGGACTGCCCCAACGGCATGGGCCTCTGCGTGACCGAGCTCGAGCTCAACCGCAAGCCGCTCGGCGCGGCCAGCAACATGGTGGCTGTGCGGGACATCCCCGGCTTTGAGAGCATCCCCGTGGGTAAGGCGGGCGTCTGCAGCCGCGGCTGTACCGACCACGCCGACCTCTGTGAGTCGCTCCGCGTGGGCGCAGACACCACCCCCTGGAGCTGCCAGCTCGTCTATGCCGGCCCCTCTCCCTATCCTGCGACAGGGCTGCCCTTTGTGGCCAACGCGCCCGAACTCACCGCCGGCGCCGTCTACGCCTCCATCTGCCGCCCGCCCTTTGAGCGGGCCGCCGCCTTCTCCCCCGACTTCTGCGACAGCTGCTCCGCGACCGAGGCCTGCGAGAGCAGCTCCTCCTGCTTCGACAACGCACCCTACTCCGACCAGGATGCCGCCTCCCGCACGGGCAGCTGCCTTGTGACCTGCAACTCTGCCAGCGCCGACAGCTGCCCCCGCGGCTTCTCCTGCCGCCTGCCCGGCACGGGCGACGAGATGCTCGGCGCGCCCAAAGAGGGAACCTTCTGCTTCCCCATCACCGGCAGCTGCGGCGCCTGCGTGGACCGCGACAAAGACTCCGTTGGCGTAGGCTCCTGCCTCGCCTCGGGCGGTTCGTCGGCGGTCGATTGCAACGACAGCGATGCAGAGAGCTACTTCGATGCGGCCAAGCCCGACCATGCCTTCCCCGGCTCCTGTGGCCCCAACCTCGATGCCAACTGCAACGGCATCTCGGACGACCGCGAGCAGGTGGGTGTGACCGACGAGACCGGCGCGCTGATCTACGGCGCGGAGCACTGCAACAGCTGCTTCAACGCCTGCGGCGGCAGCGAAGGCATCGGCGAGGCCGCAGCCACCCGAACCTGCAAGGTGGTGGGCGCCGGCGGCACCTTCGGCACCCTCTCGGCCTGCAAGCCCTCCTGCGACTACCCCGAGACCCAGGCCGACTGCAGCAGCTCCCTGACCGCCACCGATGGCTGCGAGACGGCCACCAACGGCCGCGCCTCGCTCAGCGTGCGCGACTGCGATGCCGACGGCCATGGCGACGCGAACGCGACCAACGGCGACCTGCTCTTCGACTGTGACGGCAGCGGCGTAACGGCCATCAACCCGCTCAACGGCACCAACTGCGCCACGGTGCGGGTGCTGCGGGCGGGCGCCTTTGGCGACGACTGCGACGACACGCAGGACTGCGTGAACCCTGATGAGACCGAGGTCTGCGACGGCTACGACAACGACTGCGACGGCGCGGGCGACGAGTCGGTGACCGGCTTTGGCGACGACTGCACCATCGCGGCCTCCAACGTGACGGTGCTCGGCGCCTGCCGCGCCGGCGTGCGCATCTGCGGCCCCGGCGTGGAGGGGCTCATCTGCTCGCCCGGCCTGCCGACGCCCGAGTTCTGCGACGGCATCGACAACGACTGCGACGGCGCGATCGACGACATTGCGGCCGGCAGCAGCGCCTCAACCGCGGCGGGCGCAACGGTGACGATTGGCGGCTCCTGCCCCGTGGCAGGCGGCCTGGGCGTCTGTGCGACCGGCCAGTGGCTGTGTGCGGTCGGCGGCGTGGTCTGCGTGCCGCCGACGCCGAGCGCCACCGATGTCTTCAACGATGCCCGGCAGCTCGACACCAACTGCGACGGCGTGGATGGTCTGCTGACCGAGGCCATCTTCGTGCGTGCAGGCAGTGCATCTGCTGCGGGCGCGGCCGGCGACGTGAGCGCCCTCGACGCGGGTGCGCAGGCGCTTGGGCGGCCCAACAACCCGGTCGCCACGCTGGCGCTGGCCTTTGAGATCATGGCGGCGCGCAAGGCGCGCAACCCCTCGTCCCCCATCCGTCAGCTTCACCTGGCTGCCTCGGAGTCCAACTATGTGCTGCCAGACGCGCTCGTGCTGACGGCGGCCGATGCCGGCTTTGCGATCGTTGGCGGTTACGCGGTGTCGATTGTGTCGAGCGTAGAGGGTGGCGTCACCGTTTCGACCGGCAGCTGGACGGCCGGCACGGGCGGCACGGGCATCGTTGCCTATGGCGGGATTGCAGTGGCCGGAGAGCCCATTGTAGTGGCCGGCGAGACCGCCGCCCCGACCGCCGACGCGGTCTCGTCGGTCATCTCGGTGACCGACCCGAGCAACATTGTCTTGCGCAACATCAGCCTCATGGTGACGGCGCCCCCCGCCGGCTTTGGCCACATCGCGGGCCTCCGCTGCAGCCTCTCTTTGGGCAGCAGCGCCCGCTGTTCGGGCCTGACGCTTGACGGCTTTTCACTCACGATGGAGGGTGGCGCTGCGGGCCTGCCTGGTACCGTGGGGCTGAGCTTGGCCGATGCGGCGGCAGACTCACGGCCGTCAAACGGCCAGGCGATGGTGCTGGGCGCGACAGGGTGCCGTGGCGTGGGCACGGGTGGTGCCGGCGGCTACAAGAACTTCGCGACCAACGCTGTCTTCGCGGGAAGGGCCTCGGCCGATGCCCCCTATGGCGGCGGCGAGGGTGGCAAAAACAGCACGGCGGAGGCCGACCTGCTCGGCAAAATCGGCTACATCCCCACGCTGGCGGCTGCGGGCGGTGAGGCGATCGAAAACACCTACCCGATGATGCTCTTTGCCGGCGGCAAGGGATCGTCGGGCCGTGGCGGCGGCGGCGGCGGCGGCGGCTATCCCTGGAAGGTGAAGAGTGGCGGCGGCGGCGCGGCGGGTGGCTGCGGCGGCGGCGGTGGCACGGGTGGCGCGCCAGGAGGCAGCGTCTTCGGACTCGTCAACCTCGACACCAACACCCTGCCGCGGATGAGTGAGGTGACACTCGATGTTGGCCCCGGCGGCGCTGGCGGCGACGGCGGCGGCGGCGGCGAGGGCCAGCAGGGCGGAGCACAGGTCAAGAGCCCCATCGAGTTCACCCGTCCGCTCGCCAACCCGACCGACTGGGACACGGCAGGTGGCAACACAAACTGGTTTGCGGCAGGCGGCGCTGGTGGCAGCGGCGGCGGTGGTGCCGGCGGCGCCGGTGGTGCCGGCGGCTGGTCGGTCGGTCTGGCCATGGCCAGCCCGCTGCCCACCCCCTCGAGCGTGGAGGTGACCGTCGGCGATGCCAGCAGCGGCGGCCTCGGTGGCGACGGCGGCACGGGCGGCCAGCCCGCCGTGGGCGCCTACACCGCCAACACGCCCGTGTCGGACAGCATGGGCAAAGAGGGCGCGCCGGGCTTCGGCGTGGAGCGATGCGGCCTCGGCACTCCCTCGACGGGCGAGATCTCCTGCTGGATGCCCTCCAACGAGCAGCTCGGCCTTGGCGAGCCCTGCCAGACCGACGCCCAATGCGTCGGGTATGACACCATGCTGCATGGCCAGCCCAAGACCGAGTGTTCCGCCGGAGCCGCCGGTTCGGCCACTTCGCGCTGCGCTCCCTACGGCATGAACTACATCTCCGCCGGCAGCTACCAGCGGGGCGCCTCAATCTTTGAGGTGGGCAGCAGCTACACCGACAGCAGCGAGTTTTTCTGGAATGGCTCGGGCTTCACAACCTTGAACATCCCCATCAACGCTCTCCGCCACCCCGTGGTCATCACCCGTCCCTTCTTCATCAGCCGCACCGAAGAGACGCAGGACCTCTGGAAGGCGGTCAAGGGGAGCACAACCGATGTGCCGGGCGAGGGCAACCCCTACAACATCGCCTCCCGCGGGCAGGACCCGCAGGTCTTTGTGAGCTGGTTTGCCGTTGCGGCCTATGCGAACAAGCGGTCGACCGCCGAGGACGCCACCGCCTGCTACACGCTCACGGGCTGCACAGACGCCACACCTACGGGCTGGGGCGACGGTATCCATTCGGGTTGCACGGGCGTCTCGCTCGTGGGGCCCACCTGCGATGGCTTCCGCCTCCCCACGGAGGCGGAGTGGGAGTATGCGGCGCGCGCCGGCACGACCGATGCCGGCTTCTGGGGGCCAACGCTCAATCCCAACTACCTCTGGGACCAGGGCAACTCCTGTGTGCAGGGACGGGTGCCTAGCTGCCAGAAGAACCTGGTGGGCACCAAGCTCCCCAACGCTTGGGGCCTCTACGATGTGCAGGGGAATGTGAACGAGTTCACGCAGGACACCTACAAGCCCTACCCAACGGGCGCCGTCGATCCCGGCCTTGAGGCGGTCAGTTTGCCGGCCCTGCCGACCACCCTCTTCGTCCGGCGTGGTGGCGACAACGTCTTCTCGCCCCCCTTCGGACTCGCCTTCGAGCCGATCTACAAGCGGAGCATCGACACCGCGAGCAACGCCTACCCCTTCGACGCGTTCGCGCCCGTGGGTGGTAAGGATCCCGCGACAGGCTTCCGGCTCGTGAGGTCGGTCAAGCCAACCCCCGTGGATGGGAGCTGCCCACCCGGCTTTGTGGTCTCCGCAGGGGGCTGCATTCCGGCAGGCCAGATGGTCTCTGTCACCCTCCCGGGGAGCACCACCGTGGTAGGTCAGGGGCTCTCGCAGGCCGGCAGCAGCAGCGTCAGCGATCTGATCTGCAACGCCGGCTACATCGCCAAGGGTTCGCTCTGCCTCGGCGACCTGGGCACGCTCTGCGTCTCCGACGCCCAGTGCCAGAGCGGCTACTGCGCTACCCAGGCCAGCGGCACGGCCAACGACCGGTGCGCCCCGCCGCGCATGGTCTACATCCCCGCGGGTTCGTTTCGGCGCGCCTCGGATTCGGGCACCAGCGCCTTCACCATCAGCCGCCCCTTCCTCATGGACGAGACGGAGACGACGCGCGGTGAGTGGAAGGGGCTCTCGGGAGGCATCAATGCGGGATTGAATGTTGAGGACGCAGATGGTGCAGTGACGTTTGTGGATCAGCTTGCAGCTGCCTCCTACGCCAACGCCCGCTCCATCGCCGAGGGGCTTCCCCCCTGTTACAATGTGGTAACTTATGCTGGTGTCGCTCCGACTGATAGCTGGACCGACGGGCGGGTGAGCGATGGTACCATCGTCCTCAACGCCTCGGTCAAGTCGATGACAACCCCCATCAGTAACTACTCCGGGCTAAATAACTCTTCCGGCGACTGGCCCTATCGCCAGCCGCTGGAGTGCGAGGGGTATCGGCTCCCCACCGAGATGGAGTGGGAGTATGCAGCGCGGGCCGGGACCACCACGGCCTATCCTTGGGGAGCCAGCGCCGGTGCCAGCGGTCTGAATTGGCGCTCAGAGACCGGCAGCCTGGTCGTGAAGCAGGGTTCAGCGAATCCCTGGGGTCTCTACGACATGTTCGGGAACGCCGCCGAGTGGACGGCTGGGATGGGATATTTTCCTAGTGGGACTTATAGTGGTTGGGGTCAGCCAGCCTACCCGGCGGATGGCCTTCCCCAAACGGTCGACTACGAGGGCATTAATATCGCCCCTACCTACACCAATATTTGTCCTTTCAGTGTCAATAACATCGTGTGGCGCGGAAGAGGAAGCGAAGATGCATCTACTACCTATCGGATTGGCAGCGTACTTGGTTGCGGCGAGGCGGTGAGGCAGAGAAATGTAGCCGTAGGCTTCCGCCTGGTGCGGACGGTGGTCCGGTCGTCGAGCGCAGGCGGCTGCGCGGGCGCCTTCCACTTCAACGCCGCCACCTCGACCTGCGAGCCCGACCAGCGGGCCTGCCTGAGCGCGGGCATCAGCGGCTTCCAGAGCTGGGACGGAATCCAGTTTGGTGCCTGCACCAAGTGCCCCGTGGGCTCCGTGGCGCAGGGCACCGAGTGTGCCCCCGTCGCCAGCCGCACAGTCGAGTCGGGCCCCAACGTCTGCGGCACCACCGGCCTTGTGACCGGCCTTACGCTTGCCACCAACACGGTGAACGGCACGCTGACGTCGGGCGACTCCATCGGCGGCTTCCGCGACAGCGCGAGCGCGGTCGTCAACACCCGCTCCGACAAGTACTCCGTGACCCTGCTGGCCGGCGAGACCATGGTCGCCACGCTCCGCAACCCCGCGGGCGACATGGATCCCTACCTGCTGCTCTATGGCGATGCCACGGCCGACGGCGTGACCCAGTGCGGGCCGCTCGCCACCGACAACGACGGCGGCCGGCTCACCGCCGCCCGCATCACCTTCCGCGCCCCCGTCGCCGCCACCTACTACCTGGTGGCCACCAGCAACACACTCCCCGCCACGACCGCTTCGATCAGCTACGAGCTGGTGGTGACCAAGGGCAAGGAGATCGGCGAGACCTGCACCGCCGACAGCCAGTGCGCCTCGTCTGCCTGTTCGCTTGGCCAGCGCCACAACGGCAATGCCGCCACCATCCCCCCCGCGCTCCAGGTCTGTGTTCCCAACCAGCGGCAGCTCGACGGCGACCTGGTCCTCATCCCTGCCGGCTCCTTTGTGATGGGCTCACCCCTGAGTGAGATGGGCCGCAACACTGCCGAGAGGCAGCAGAAGGTGACCATCACCCGCCCCTTCTATCTTTCGCGGCTCGAGGCGACCCAGCGGGCCGTATTCGGCATCGACAATCCGACAGCCGGTTATTCCGCCTTGTCGCAAGACATGACCTGGTGGAGCATGCTGGCCTATGCCAACGCCCGCTCCGACGCCGAGGGGTTGGAGCAGTGCTACGCCGCTGCCTGCCTCACCTCTGCCTTTACGGCTGGCAACCTCGGCGCTGGCTGCACCACGCCAACCTTCGTCGGCCCCACCTGCACTGGCTACCGGCTGCCCACCGACGCCGAGTGGGAGTATGCGGCCCGCGCCGGCACCACGGGGGCTACCTACAACGCAGGGGTAGACGGCCAGTCGCGTGCGGCGAACAACGCCCTGATCAGCATGAACGATGGCTTGAGTGTGGGCTTCAGGCTTCCCAACGCATGGGGCCTCTACGACATGTTCGGTGGGCAATGGGAGTTGGCCTTCAATGCGCCTGCGGCGCTCGCCGCGGCCGCCAACTATGACGACCCTTTCTTCGGAATCGCCTTCGGCAGCACCGACGCAGGGCTGTCGAGTGGCGTGGTAACTGGCCAGGGGTTGTCCTACGAGGACACTGCGAGCGGTTCTCTTCTGCCTCGGGCGGCCTATCGCGTGAATGGCGGACGGCCCAAGGGCGAAAGCTACACCGCGTCGAGCCGGCTGGCCCGGACGGCGGTGCTTCCCAAGGCGGCCGGCATGGCCTGCCCGGCGAACGCGAACATGCACGAGAGCGGCACCCTCTGCGATGTGAACAGCCTCGCCTGTGCCATCGAGAACGCCTCCGCGGCCTCGCGGACATGGAACGCCGACACCGCCAGCTTCGGCAGCTGCTCGGCCACCGCCTGCGCGAGCGGCTACCACCTTGAGGGCGGCTCGGGCGCCCAGGTCTGCGTTGCCAACATGCAGGCCTGCTCCTCTGCTACGGGCGTGGGCACCACCACCTTCAACAGCGCGACCGGCCTCTATGCCGCCTGCAAGCTGCCGCTCGCGGCCGCCTGCCTCTCCAACGGCGACTGTGAGAGCGGCAACTGCGCTACGGGGCCGGATGGCACCGCCAACGACCGCTGCGCCCCGGCCGGCATGAACTTCATCCCGGGCGGCACCTACCTGCAGGGTTCGCCCCAGACCGAGGCGGGCCGCGCTGTTGAGGAGATTCAGCGCACGGTCACCATCACCCGCCCCTTCTTCATGGGCCGTACCGAGGTGACCCAGGCCGAGTGGAACAGCCTGGCCTCGGTGGCCGGCGGAAGTACGACTCTCGCGAGTTCTTATATGAACTGGACCTCGGCGGTGGGCTACGCCAACGCCCGCTCGGTCGCCGAGAACCTGACCCCCTGCTACACGGAGCGTCAGCCGTCGAGCCTCGCCACGAATGAGGCCAACTGGCGCGCCGGCTCTTCTACCCTGACCATCGACTTCGCCGGCGTCGGCTGCACGGGCTACCGGCTGCCCACCAATGCGGAGTGGCAGTATGCGGCCCGCGCCGGCACCACGGGCGCCACCTATGCGACCACGCCCGGGGCGCCGGGCCCAACGGCCACGCAGATTGCCGCCATCTCCAACCAAGCTGGCTATACTGGCGGCCTCTATAGCAGCACGCCGATCGCACAGAAGGCGCCCAACGCGTGGGGTCTCTACGACATGCTGGCGAACGTGGGTGAGTGGGGGAACGACTGGACAGGCTACACGGCTGGCGCCGTCACCGATCCGACCGGCCCGGCAACGGGCAGTTACAAGCCGAGCTTGGCGTATGCCTACAACATCGTCGCGCGTGCCGCGGGGTCCGGGATAGCTGTGCCTACAGGCCGCGATTGGTGGGTTGGCATCCGGCTCGTGCGGAGCACGGTGCACCCCAAGCTGCAGCTCATCTGCCCCACCGGCTTCCACGATGGCGGCGCGGCCTGCGAGCCCGATGTCATCGGCTGCGCACCGACAGGAGCCGGCACCATCTCGGGCAACGCGACCTGGAACGGCAGCAGCTACGGGAGCTGCATCCCCACCGGCTGTGCGACCGGCTATCATCTGGAGGGCGGCCTCTGCCTGACCAACGACAAGACCTGCACGGTGGGCGCCTTGACGGGTGTGCAGAGCTGGAGCTCGGGCTCGACCTACGGCGCCTGCAAGCTGGCGCTCGGCAGCCTCTGCACCGGCAACATCGACTGTGCGAGCGGCCGTTGCGCGATGGGCGCTGCGGGCACCGCGAACGACCGGTGCGCCCCGGCCGGCATGAACTACATCCCCAGCGGCACTTACATCATGGGGTCGCCCGCGACCGAGACCGGCCGCCAGCCGGACGAGGTGCAGCACCAGGTGACCATCACCCGCCCCTTCTTCCTGGGCGAGAAGGAGGTTACCCAGGCCGACTGGACGGCCAGGTCGGGTGGCACCAACCCCTCCTACTACCAGACCACCACGGGCACCACGTCGAGCACTGCCAACGCCAACCCGACCGGGCCGGTGGACACGGTCGGCTGGCGCGCCGCGATGGCCTACGCCAACGGTCTTTCGGAGGCCGAAGGGCTCCCCGCCTGCTACGACCTCGGCACCCTCACCTCCACCACCACGGGCTGGGGTGGCGGTACGCTTGACGGTGCGGCCGCGCCCCTCTTCACGGGGGTTTCCTGTGCCGGCTACCGGCTCCCCACCGAATCGGAGTGGGAGTATGCAGCGCGGGCCGGCACGACGGGGGCCACCTTCAACGCCGCCAACCCGCTCACGCCCACCACGGCGGAGTTCAGCGCCATCGGGTGGAACAACAACAACGCGGGTAACCGCACCCAGGCTGCGGGGCAGAAGCTGGCCAACAACTTCGGTCTCTATGATCTCTCCGGCAATGTCTGGGAGTGGGTCTACGACACATTCGGGACGTATCCCGGCACCGTGGCAGACCCGTTGGGCGTGTCACCGACCAGCAACACGACTCGGATCCTCCGGGGTGCCTCTTGGGAAAACATTCCCACCGATACGAGGGCAGCAAGGCGGTTTAACAACTCTGTGGCCGTGCACCGAAGCTTCGGCTTCCGCATGGCCCGGACGGCGGTGCTGCCTGCCGCGCAGTCGGCCTGCCCCACGGGCTACCACCTCAACGGCGCAACCTGCGACCCCGACGTGGTGGATTGCGCGGTGGCAAACGCTGCCGGTGCCAAGCAGACCTGGGATGGCTCTGCCTACGGCCTCTGCACCATCACCTCCTGCGTCGCGGGTACCACCCTGCAGGGCAGCGAGTGCGTGGGTTACTGCTCGTCCTCGGGCGCGACCGCTGTGTCGAATGTCTCGAACACCTCGGGTACCTTCGCCAACACCGACCCGACCAACGGCCCCCGCGGCGCCGGCTACTACTACGACCGCTACGCCGTGACGCTGACGGCCGGACAGGTCATCACGGTGACCCAGACGGCCATCACCGGCTTCACCGACACCTACCTCTACCTCTACGGCGGCGCGAGCTGCGGCCAGCTGGCCTTAGACGATGACAGCGCTGGGTCCGCCAATTCGCGCATCATCTTCACGGCGCCGGCCGCGGGCACCTACTACCTGCTCGCCAGCCACTACTACGCCGGCAACACGGGTACCTACACCCTCACCGTCGGGCCCTAAGGGCGCGAGCGCCCTCCGCCCGCGCCGCGCTCCCGCAGGGGAGGGCGGCGCGCGAATCCCAGGGCGTCGCCCTGGGTTGTCATGTTCTGCCTTGTTGGGGCAGGAATGCGTGACGGACCGCGCCATGCCGCAGTCACACTCCAGCAGCCACCGAGGCTGAGCTGCGAAGAGCACCGGGTTCGGTGTGACCCAAAGGGTCACCGCATACCAGCCCAGGGTGCAACCCTGGGAATCGGGTCGTGGGGGTCACCGCATACCAGCCCAGGGTGCAACCCTGGGTATCGGGTCGTGGGGGTCACCGCATACCAGCCCAGGGTGCAACCCTGGGGATCGGGTCGTGGATGTGGAGGCGCGCGCCGTTTTGGGGGCTAGGGGCCGGGTAGGTCGCTGCTGCCGAGGTTTCGGACCAGGTAGCCTTCGCGGTTGAGCCGCTCCTTGAGCCGCTCGATGTGCTCGTAGCCGCGGGTCTCGAGCGACAGGCTCACGTCGGTCTCGCCGAAGGAGATGGGCGAGAAGTCGCGGTCGTGGTGGATCTCCAGGATGTTGGCCGCCTCGTGGGCCACAATCTGGGTGAGGCGGGCGAGCGCGCCGGGCACATCGGGGATGGTGAGGTGGAGCCGCACCTTGCGGCCCGCTTTGACCAGGCCCCGCTCGATGATGTGGGAGACGAGGTTGAGGTCGATGTTGCCGCCCGTGATGACCACGCCCACCCGCTTGCCGAGGATGGAGGGGAGCTTCTGCTGCACGACGGCGGCAACGCCCACGGCGCCCGCGCCCTCGGACACCACCTTCTCCTCTTCGAGCATGAGGATGATGGCGCTGGCAATCTCCTCTTCGTTCACGGTCACGATCTCGTCCACGTAGCGCTGCACGAGGTCGAAGGTGAAGCTGCCCGGCGTGCGGACGGCGATGCCGTCTGCGATGGTCTTTCCGCCCGCGACGGTCACGGTGTGGCCGGCCGCGATGGAGGCCTTCATGGAGGGGACCGCCTCGGTCTCGACGCCGATGACCCGGATGCTGGGGTTGGTCTCTTTGATAGCGCAGGCCATGCCGGCGATGAGGCCGCCGCCGCCGATGGGGACCACGACGGCCTGCAGGTAGGGGTTCTGCTCGAGCATCTCGAGGCCCACAGTGCCCTGGCCGGCGATGACATGGGGGTCGTTGAAGGCGTGGATGTAGGTCTGCCCTTCGCGTTCGCAGAGCTCGCGGGCGTAGGCGTAGGCCTCGTCGTAGCTGGCGCCGTGGAGCACCACGTTGCCGCCGAAGCGGCGGGTGCGGACCACCTTCACCAGCGGCGTCCACTCGGGCATGACGATGGTGGCTTTGACGCCGAGCCGGGTGGCATGGAGGGCGAGGGCCTGGGCATGGTTGCCGGCGCTGGCCGCGACCACGCCGCAGTCGAGCTGCTCGCGGGGGGTGAGCAGGAGCCGGTTGAGTGCGCCGCGCTCCTTGTAGGAGCCGGTCTGCTGCATGCTCTCGAGCTTGAAGAAGACCTTGGCCTTTGCCGTTTCGCTCAGGGCGTCGGCGGAGACGAGGGCGGAGAGCACGAGGCGGTCTGCGATGCGGCGGCGGGCGGCGACGATGTCGTCGAAGGTGACGCAGGGGGCGGCGTTGGAGGGCATCGTGCGACCGGAGAGGCGAGGGAGTAGACTAGGTTCTGGTCATGCGTTGCCGTCGAGGCAAGCATTCCGCATTGTGCGCAGCGTCACGCCGGCGGGGCGAGGTGGCACAAATGGTAGCGTTGCGGGCGAAGAGCAGGGAGCGGCTGCGCGCCGATCAGTTGAGCGCGTGGCGCGGGAGTGATAGGCGGCAGACAGGAGCAGGAGCGCGCGCGTGCGCCCCGTGCCGAAGCGAGGGATAGATGAAGGTTCAAGCACTGCTGGTGGCGTTCGGCGCTCTCTCCCTTTCGGCCTGCGCGGTCGAAGACAAGCAGCCCAACTGTGAGAAGTTGGAGCGCTACATCGAGGGTCGCGAGCGGGGGCTGGAGCGCTCCTGCCGCGTGGACGACGACTGCAAGGTGGTCTTCATCCGTCCCGACCGGCCGATCGCGGCGAGCGAGCTCCCCGACGACCCTGAGCTGCAGCGTGTGCTGGACGCCTACTACGGCCGTCCGGGTGCCGCGCTGGTGGAGGTGCCCGAGGGCGCCGTCCGCCCCGACACGGGCGCAGGCTCTGGTTCGGGCGCAGGCTCTGGTTCGGGCGTTGGCGGTGGCGTTGGCTCCGGTTCCGGCTCGGGAACAGCCACGGTCTCCGATGCCGGCATCTCGGACGGTGGCGCGAGCGATTCGACCACCGAGACGCTGGCCTGCTTGGCGCTTCCCGCGCCGCTGCAGCGCCGCCTCATCGCCCGCTGCGAACCGGTCATCGACGAGGTCCCCGGCGAAGATACGGGCGTGGCCGACACGGGCACGGGCTCCGGTTCAGGCGATGGCTCGGGCGGCGGCTCCGGTTCGGGAAGCGAGGTGGTGGTGGACGACAGCGGCGTGGCCAAGGTCTGCGTCCTCCGCGGCGAAACCGACGGCCTCTTCGACCCCGACGGCATCGGCTCGGGCGATGAAGACGCAAGCTGCGCCTGCCCCTCCTGTGGCCCGCTCACGGTCTGCGCCGACTGCGCCTGCATCTCGACCCAGTCAGTCTGCGGCAAGGCCTGCCTGGCGGCCGCAGCCTGCGGCTCCCTCCTCGAGGTTGGACTCGGCGCAACGGCTGCCGCCTGCGTCAGCTCCTGCGAGGCCGAGATTGCCGCGAACGCCGGCGTCACCACCTCGGCTCAGTGCATCGCCGCCGCCGCCTGCGACGCCATCCCGGGCTGCCTGGTCTCGTCGCCCTAGCGGGCGGTTCGGGCAACAAGGGTCCCCATGACACCCGACGTGGTCGCAGTCAGAGCGTTGCCCGATTACCTGCTGGTCGCGAAGTTTGAGAATGGCGAGTGGCGCATCTTCGACATGCGCGACTACCTCGCGTTCCCGGCATTTGCTGCACTCTCGGACCTGTCACTGTTCCAGCGCGTCTATGTGGACCACGGAACGGTGGCTTGGACCGACGAAATCGACCTCTCACCCGACACGCTCTATCTGCGTGGCCGGCCTTGGGAGGAGGGCGCGGCGTAGCGTCGGCTGTCGTCACGTGACCGTGTTCGCCGCCGCCTGCGACGCCATCCCGGGCTGCCTGGTCTCGTCGCCCTAGCGGGCGGT
>JABMMX010000346.1 GCA_013205435.1 Deltaproteobacteria bacterium | reverse complement strand
GCGCCAGGTCGAGCGCCTCGGCCTGCGGACGGGTGCGGGGGAAGCCGTCGAGCATGAAGCCCGTGGCGGCATCCTCCTTGCCGATGCGCTCCACGATCATGCCGATGACGACCGCGTCGGGGACCAGGTCGCCCCGCTTCATGTAGCCGTCGGCCTCGATTCCAAGCGCAGTTCCCTCCTTCACCGCTGCCCGCAGCATGTCGCCGCTGGAGATGTGGGGGATGTCGAAGTGTTCGACGAGGCGGGCCGCCTGGGTGCCCTTTCCTGCGCCCGGAGGGCCAACAAAGATCATACGCATGAGGAACTTCCGGCAGTGAGACGAACCCAAGGTTCGCGGGCCGCACCCTAGCCTAACCTCTCAGTTCGCTTCAATGAGGTTGTTTGGCGCGGGCCGCAGGCGCCGCACTGACCGTCACGAGCGGCTTGAGCGCGCGCAGGGTCGAGGGGCCAATGCCGCTGACGCGGCGGAGGTCGTCGGGCCGCCGGAAGGGACGCTTGGCAACGATGCGGGCCGCCATCGCCGGGCCAACCCGGGGCAGCGCCTCGAGCTCGGCCAGCGTCGCCGTGTTGAGGTCGACAAGCACCGGCGGAGCAGGCGCAACGGCCGACGACGCCGAACCCTCTTCCACAGCAGGCGCCGAGGCTCGGCTAGGAACTGGTGCGGAGGCCGCTGCCGGATGGCGAAGCGCCCTCTCGCTCGCGGCGACCCGCTCTCCGAGACGGGTGGCCGCGGCAACCCTGTGATGCGCAGCTTTTACGCCATCGGCGGAGCCCTCCTCGTCCACAGGGCGCTCCACCGCGTAGCCCGGAGCTGCCGGCACAAACCGCAGCACCTCGCGCTGCCCGCAGCCCACAACCATCAACATGCCAAGAGAGACAATCGTTCGCTTCATCAGACACCTCACAGCAAGAAAGTGAAGGGTCGCGACAGTTGATCCGTCGACGACCCATGGTATTGTCGGCGTTCAGAGACCGATGTTGCGCGCCGGAGGAAAAAATGTTTTTGAACCCCACCTCGATGCTCCTGACCACCCTCCTGCTCGCCGCTTCGACGGCACTGGCTCGACCCGCCACGGCCTGTGAAGGCCATGGCGCCACCCCGGCTGTGGAGACCTCGCAGGCCGATGCAGCTCCGGCGCCCGAAGCCGCTCCAGCACCTGCTGCGACGCCTGCTACCGTCGATGCCACCGCTGATGCCACGGCCGGCTGGGATGCGCTGCTCCACACCTTTGTGACCGCCGACGGCGGCTTCCGCTACAAGGCGCTGGCGGCCGATGAAGCTTCGATGGCCAAGCTCAAGGCCTTCACCGAGCAGGCCGCGACAGCAGACACCTCCAAGCTCTCCCGCGAAGAGGCGCTGGCCTTCTACATCAACGCCTACAACGCCACGACCATCGCCGAGGTGCTCAAGCTCTGGCCCGTCACAAACGTGCTCAAGCAGGATGGCTTCTTCGACAAGACGAAGCACCTCATCGCCGGCGAATCACTGACGCTCAACGACCTCGAGACCACGAGGATTCGAGTTCCCTACAAGGAGCCCCGCATCCACTTCCTCGTCAACTGCGCGAGCGCGAGCTGCCCGGTCCTGGTGGGCGAGGCCATCACGGCCGCCAATCTTGAGACACTCCTGGAGCGTCAGGCGACCGAGTATGTGACCCGCACGACCCTCTTCAAAGGCAAGAAGGGGCTCGAGATCAGCTCCATCTTCGACTGGTACAAGGAAGACTTCGGCGGCCCCGAGGGCGTGCGCGCCTTCATCGCCGCCCACGTCGCGCCGGAGCAGCGCGCCTTGGTCGCAGACAGCGCCAACAAGATCGGCTTCTTCAACTACGACTGGAAGACGAACGCGCGCGACTAGGCGCTTGCCTCCAGTGCCTGCGCGAGGTCGTCGCGCAGGTCTTCGAAGGCCTCGATGCCGACCGACAGTCGTACGGTTCCAGGAAGCAGGCCAATCTGGGCGCGGGCCTCCGGCGTCCGGTGAGAGGTGTTGTAGGGCAGGCTGACGAGGGTCTCCACGCCGCCAAGCGAGGTGGCCGGCGTGGCCACCTTGAGCGCCTGCAGCAGCCGCTCCGCGCGGGCATCGCCGCCCGTGACCACAAAGCTGAGCATGGGTCCACCGGCCGTCAGCGTCGCCTGCCAGCCCGGCTGAAGCGAGGGGTGAAAGACCCGCTCGATGCCCTGCCCCTGCAACCATCCGACCAGCGCTGCGGCACGCTCGCAGCTCGCGTCGGTCCGGACCACCGCGGTCTTGAGGCCACGCCAGATCAATGCCGCCGCATGCGGGTCGAGGCAGCTTCCCAGGTGCACCATCGCATCCCAGGCGAGCCGCACGGGCTCGGCGGCGCCGGCCACAAAGCCGCCATGCACATCGCTGTGGCCGGAGATCGACTTGGAGAGGCTCTCCACAACAAGGTCGGCGCCGAGCGCGAGCGGCCGGCAGAGGAGCGGGTTGGCGAAGGTGTTGTCGACCATGAGCCGCATGCCGAGCGCGCGGGCCTGGGTAGCCTGTACGCCGATAGGTGAGACCTGCATGAGGGGATTGGAGATCGTCTCGACGAGGAGCCAGGCTGGCTTTGCGAGCGAGGCGGCCGCTAAGGCGATGGCCTGTGGGTCGCTCGTGTCGGCGAAGACAACCTCTCGCCCCATCCGGGCGAGGAAGCGGACAAGGAAGGCTGTGGTGACGCCGTAGAGCTGGTTGGCGGCGATGATGCCGTCGCCGGGCGCGGTGTTGCCGATGAGCGCCGCCGACAGGGCCGCCATGCCGCTGGCGGTGCAGAGCCCATCCTCGGCGCCGTGGAGGGCGGCGAGTCGCTCCTCCAGCGCACGAACGGTCGGGTTGCCCATGCGGGTGTAGAGATACTCGGTGCGGTAATCGCCCCGGTTCATGGCGGAGACGAGTGCCTCGTCCATGACGAAGGTGGTGGTCTGGTAGATGGGCAGCGCGACGGGCTGCTGCTGGCGGGGATCGACCCAGCGGGCCACAACGGCGGAGGCCGGGCGGGAGTGTGCGTTGTCGTGCGCCATGATCGGAAGCCTGGGTCGAGGGTGTATGGGTGGCGCGATCCTAGGTCGGTAAGGTGGCGCGATTCAACGAGATCCGTTGCAATTTTGTCTTCGCGGACACAGAAGGTCGTGCCGCATCGTCCGCGGAAAGTCAGGTAACGCTATGCCCTCGATCGAGTCCATCGTCGACAAGTTCTCCCGCAAGTCGCTGGAGAAGCGCTGGATGCCGCTGGGCTTTGTGGCGCTGCTGGTGGTGCTCGCAATCGCAGGCATTGTCGTCCGAGGCGTGCGGGCCGACTTCTCGCCGCAGGCGCTCTTTGCCACCTACGAGGATCAGGCTGCGATCGATGCGGCCTTCACCAAGACGTTCGGCAAGACAGACAATGTGATCGCCATCGTCATGGAGAGCGACGATGTGCTCTCCGACGCCAACCTGGCCTGGCTCCACAGCGCCTCGCTGGCCCTCGAAGACAAGAGCTGGTGCGAGAAGGTGGAGGCTGTCACCCGCACCCCCATCCCGCGACGGGCAGGCAGCGAGGCCGACGGCTTCGAGGTGCGGGTAGACAACCCGGTGGTGGGCCCCACGGTCGAGGCGGAGGAGGCAGCATCGCTCCGTGCGGCAATCGGCGATTCGAAGCTCTTCGACCGCCGCCTCCTCGGCATGGCCGGTGAAGATGGCAGGCGCGATGTCGCCATGCTCGCCTTCTACATTGACCGCGAGCGTACACAGGTGAAGGCCAACCGGCCCATCGACAAGGCCTTCTCGGACTACCTCGCGGCCCACCCCGCGCCGGCCGGTTCGGTGGTCAAGGTGTCCGGCCTCCCCCACATCCGCGTCTGGGTGGTGGACCAGTTCTTCCACGACCAGACCCGCATCGTGCCGCTCGCGATGCTCTTCTGCATCTTCTGCCTCTTCCTCACCTTCCGCTGGTGGCCTGCCATCCTCTTCCCGGCCATGGCGGTTGGCATCTCCGTACTGATCCTCGTCGGGACGATGGCCTGGGCCGAGCAGCCGTTCAACATCATCAACCAGATCCTGCCGGTGCTCCTCATCGTGGTGGGCGTCAACGACAGCATCCATGTGGTGAGCCGCTACATGGAGGAGCGGGCTACAGCGCCCACGAACCAGGTCGCTGGCCACCGGACCATGATGGCGGTCGTCATCGCCTGCGGACTCACGGCCCTCACATCGTCGGTCGGTTTTGCGAGCAACCTGTTCTCGCACACAGAGCTCCTGCGCAACTTCAGCATTGCGGCGGCCGCCGGCGCGCTGCTCACCTACGTCATCACCGTCCTCTTCCTTCCCCCCACGCTGACGCTGGTCGCGCCGCCCTCGCCGAAGAGCCAAGAGGGCCGCAAGGATGGCATCACCGAGCGGGTCGTTGTCTGGCTCATGGGCATCTCCTACCGCAACCCACGGAAGGTGCTGGTCGGCACCGTGCTGCTGATGATACCTGCCATCTATCTCTCCGGCTCTATCATCATCGACACACGGCTCCGCGAGACCTTCCGGCCGGGCGACGAAATCCTCAAGACCATCGAGCTGCTCGAGCAGAAGATGAACGGCTCGGTCCCCTTCGAACTCCACTTCACGGCGACGGAGAAGGGACAGTTCGACGACCCGGAGCTCCTCAACGCCATCGCCGGTCTCGAGGGCTGGATCGAGGCGCAGGAGGGCGCCATCAGCGCCACCTCCTACCAAGACTACCTGCACGAGACCTGGGTGGCCTACACGGGCGACCCCGCCAAGCGGGAGCAGCCCTTCAAATCGCGCCAGCAGGTGGCCCAGCTCGCCGCGCTGCTCGAGGGCGGGACCACCAACCCGCTGGAGGCCTTCGTCAACCTCAGCAGGACGGAGATGCGTGTGGCCATCGCGGTCGAAGATGTGGGCTCCAAGCGGTCCAATGAGCTGAGCGACCTGCTCACCGCCGAGGTCGCACGGCGGCTCGCCAAGTGGCCCTCCGTCACCCTCTACCTGACGGGCGACGCCTATTCGGCAAGCCGCGGCCTGACGTCGCTCATCTCCGACCTCACCAGCTCGCTCTTCTTCTCCACCATCCTCATCTTCGGCTTCATGACGTTGCTCTTCCGCAGCCTGCGCATGGGGCTCATCAGCGCACCACCCAACATGTTCCCGCTCGTCTGGACGTTGGCCTACATGGCGTTGCAGGGCATCAACCTCAACACGACCTCGGTCATCATCTTCTCCATCGCTGTTGGCCTCGCGGTGGACGACACCATCCATGTGCTGGCACGGCTCCTTGAAGAGGCCCGCGCAGGTCACAGCAAAGAGGAATGCGTGATGCGCACCGCGCGAGGCACGGGCCGCGCCATTCTCTCTGCCAGCCTCATGTTGGTGGGTGGCATGGCGGTGCTCCTCGCCAGCTCTTTCGTGCCCGTCCGGCTCTTCAGTGAGCTCATGACCATCACGCTCACCGGCTGCATCCTGGGCGATCTCATGCTGCTTCCGGCCCTCCTCGCCCTCTTCTGGACACCCGACCCCAAGCACAAGACCTCTTCACTCCTGGCCGAGTAACCTCCGCACTGCAGAGTCTCTCATGCGCTATGCTCTCGCTCTCGTTGTTCTCGCTGGCTGCGGGGCCCCACAGGCCACGATGCCCGACGCAGCGCCGACCTTGATCGCCGAGCCCTCGCTCGACAACGGCCCAGGGCCCGGCGAGGTGATCGCCTGCTTCCCGCCCGGTTTCGAGGTCGGTGAAGACGAGCTGCTCGTACAGCGCGTCGCCAAGCTGCTCACCGGCCGGTTCGACTCGAGCGCACAGGCCGCCATCACCCCCGACTACTTCGATATCCACCTCGCCATCTGCCCCATCTCGGCGCCGACGCTGGGCAGGCATGTGCTCTATGTGGAGCAGGCCCGGGCCGACAAGCTCACCGAGCCCTACCGTCAACGGCTCTATGTCGTTGAGGGTGGTCAGCAGGGCGAGGTGCTATCGCGCATCTTCGAGTTCACCGACCCTGCCCCCTTCACCGGCTTCTGCGACCGGGCCGAGGCCGAGCGGCCCGCCTACACCAACGGGCTGGCAGCGGAGAAGGTGGGCTGCGCGGTCCACCTACGCGAGATGACCTACAACAGCGACGATCAGCGCGGCGGCGAGCGGAGCATGGGCTTTGGCGGAGGTACCGAGGGCGACGGCTGCCCGAGCTCGCTCCGCGACGCCACCCACGCCACCTCCGTGGTCATCCTCACCGCAGCCGGGATGCAGTCGTGGGACCAGGGCTTCGACGCCGCCGGCACGCAGGTCTGGGGCGCAACCGCCGGCCCCTACCAGTTTCTGCGGACGGGGCT
>JABMMX010000345.1 GCA_013205435.1 Deltaproteobacteria bacterium | reverse complement strand
GGTCACAAAGGCGTGGCCGCCTGCCTGATCCACCGCGTTTCCGATAAGTTCAACGCTTTCAGTTCCATAGAAGGTCTGTGGCGCCTCGATCAGCACCGCATCGAGGTAGTTTTCCGGCACCGCGCGGCTGGCCCCTAGCACCGTCACATAGATGGGCATATCGGGCTGGGCCGCGATCGCCGTCAGCTGAATTGGCACCATCGGCTGCTCGGCGGCGTAGGTGAGCTTTACGGGCTGCAAATCGCCGACGGAGGCATCTTTCTGCAATTTGAGCGCCACAAAGTGGGTCTGGTCGCCCATGAGCGCGTAGGGCTCCACGGCGGCGATGGCGGTCGCGGGCAGGTTGTAGTCGTTGGCGCCGAGCCAATCGAAGAGCACCTGGGCGTCGGTGGCCCGGAGGATGGCGAAGTCGTAGGGGCCGGTCTGTCCCTGCTCAATGACCTCCACGCCGCCGGTACCGGCGTCTGCGCTTGCCGAGTCCTGCACGGAGGCGTCTGAGCCGGCGAACTGGTCGTCCCAGCAGTAGCTGCCGCAGCTGCCGTGGTAGGTGGCATTGAGGTAGGCTGCGCGCCGGTAGTTCAGTGCGAAGTAGCCGAAGATGGCGTCGGAGGAGACGCCTACCTCGGGGAGCGAGGGGGTTGGGATAATCCAAGCGAATTCAGTGGCTTCGCCCTGATATTGCACCTGCACGAAGGCCTGCACGGTGGTGCCGTCTGCCACGAAGACGATGTTCTCGCCCGTCTGGTCAACGGGGACATTCTGGCAGAAGAAGCCGCCGCAGGCCTGCGCCACGGCGGGCGTGAGGAGGGGCGCGGCGAGCGCGAGGAGCGAGGCAGAGAGGCGTGCGACCGTCTTCATGGCTTCCATCCGATTTGGGGTATCTCTTCGCCTACGCGCTCTCTGGGGTGGCGACAACGATCAGGTCTGGTTCAGCGTCCGAGCATGGGCCGGAGCCGCTGCTGGCCATCGTGGAGCCGGTCGATGGTGGTGGCCTGCATCTGCCCCGGTGCCACGATGCGTGCACCCGCGGCGGAGGGCGCTGCCCTGCCGACGAACCCGATGGTGGAGGTCGGTTCGTCGCGGAGCCATAGTTCGGCCTCGTCGCGCGACACCGCCGCCATCCGGAGCGTCCGTCCGCCAGGCCCGCGGCGGGCCCGCGCATCGACGCCGGTCATGATGCGAAACTCAGCACCCTCGACCAGGCTCCCCGCAAAGGCGGCCTGCTCGCCGAGCAGGAAGCTCTGCTCCACTGTTTCACGTGAAACAGCACCGGCGGGCCACCGCGCTGCAAGCCGGTGCATCGCGCCGCCCGCGGCATCGAGGAGCCGCGCGAGCAGCGCCTCGTCTCCGCCGACCAGCCAGAGTGTGTGTGGTGCCATGCAGCCCCGCTGGTCCCAGAGCGAGAGATCGGTCGCGATGGCCTGTCCGAGTGCGCCGATCTCAGCCTCTGTCGCGCCCTCGAGCGCCTCGGCCTCGATCCAGAGCAGCGAGGAGCGGTGGCCGAAGGCGATCAGGCGTGGCGTCTGCCCCTGCATGCCGGCCAGCTCGCCCTCGATGTTGGCGAGGGTCTCGCTGCTGCCGTACAGGGTGAGGTGGTCGAGGGCCTGCAGCAGCGGTCGGAGGATGCGATCGCCTGCCCGGTTCCAGCGGATAGAGGCGAAGGGCTCGCAGCCAGCCTCCGCGGCAAAGGCTTCTAGGAGCAGATCGAAGAGCGGCGCCTGCTGTCGCCCCACGCGGAAGAGGTGGGGTCCGCCGGCCAGCACCGCGAAGACAAAGGCATCCAATAGCGCGGGCAGGGCGCCATCGCCGAGCCAGGTGGAGCCGAGCGCTGCGCGGTCGGTGCTGTTGCCCTGGAGCCCCTCAAGGGCGAAAAGCGCTGCAAACCGCTCCGGCCTCTGCGCGGCGACCCAGTCGCCCGCGCCCTCCAGCAATATCGGCAGCGACAGTCCGGCCCTTTGCGGCAGCGTGAGCTGCTCGCCGAGCCCTTTCTGCCAGCGTGTTAGCGCCCGCACTGCAAGTTTGGCCCGATCATCGAGCCGCTCTGGGAGCCCACCGGCCTGCTGTTTCACATGAAACAGCAGCGCCGCGAGCTCATCTGTCTGGGCAATCTGTTTCATGGTTCGCTCCGCAGTCCGAGCCGATGCTGGGCCGGTTCAGACAGTTGTGTCACGTGGAACAACGCCGCCGCGAGCTCATCTGTGGCCTGTTTCACCTGGAACAGGGGCATAGGCTTCTGGTCGCCCTTCGCCGACGTCAGCGCGGCCGACTGTTGCACGTGGAACGTTTTTACCGACATCCACCCGAAGCGCTGCTGGGCAGTGTCACACGATTGTGTCACGTGGAACAGTGTCGCAGTTTGGGTGGAGGCCCATTGTGTCACGTGAAACAGGGGCCCGTACAGCTCCGCTGTGTGAGACAATTGTCTCACAGGTCGCCCCGCTCGCGGAGCTCTTCGACCGAGAGGCCGCAACCCCGCGCCACCGCGCCGGGGGCCCGTCCGAGCAGCTCCACACCTGCGGGTGTCACACGGCCCCGGTCGGCGGTCTGCACGGCGACGACGGTCTCCACGTTTGCCAGATCGATGAAGCGGAGGAGCCCCTCTTCACCCTCCGCAACCGGCTGCCCCGTTGCTGGGTCGATGGCCAAGACGCGGCACCAGGCCGGCGGCACGAGCAGCCGCTGCGTCGGCCCGGCGGCTCCGTCGACCACCTGCCGGCTGTAGAGCTGGCTCGAGAGCTCCGTCATCGAATACTCGGAGAGCATGGCGGTGGCCGGCAGCCCCAGCGCCGCCTGCGCCGCGGCATAGAGCTCGTCGCGGGGGATCTCGCGGCTCTTGCCCTTGAAGCCGCCCGTCTCGATCAGCAGCGATCCCGCGGGCAGGGCGACGGGCGCCTCGAGCCGTTCGAGCAGCCAGGAGAGCGCAAAGGCCGTCGTGAAGACCACCACCGGCTCCTGCAGCGCGGCCAGCTCCGTCAGTGCCTCCGCCCGCAATCCATCCGCGCCGAGCTGCCACGGCTGGCAGCCCGTGCCGAAGCGGCGCTCCAGATCGGCCACCATGTGCGACAGCGACGAGTCGGCCACCTCCGCAGGGTCGAAGCACCACTTCACAAAGCGTCGGCGCTCGCCGCTGGGCAGTACCATCGCCGCAAAGTGGCGGGCGGCTCCCTCGTCGTAGGCTGCGGTGGAGAGCCGCCAGTGCTCGCCGCGGGCCCCCGAGGTGGTGCCCGAGGTGCGGAAGACCATCGTCGGCTCCGCCTCGCTTGAGGTCAGTCGGACGCTCCGGAAGAGGTCGGTCATGACCGCCGGCACCTCGCCCGCGGTGGGCTGCTCGGTCGTGAAACCCCGCCGCCTCCAGTAGGCCGCAAGCGGGCCGTTGAAGCGCCGCTGGTAGGCGACGACTGCCGCGAGCCCCTCTTCAAACGAGGCGTCGCCCGCCATCACCCGCAGGACGACCTCTGTGGCGGTATCGAGCTGTTTCACGTGAAACACCCCGCTGCGCGCCGCCGGTGCGAACTACTGCCCATGGCTGTCGCCCTCCGCGGCTGCCGCTTCGCGCTGAAACCAGACCACCGCTGCAACGCCCGCTACCGCGATGAGCGCCGCCGACCAGGCACGGGGCGAAGGCGAGGCCTCGCCCCAGAGCGCCGCAAACCCCGTCGCAATCACCGGCTCGAGCAGCACCAGCACCGAGATGGCCGTCGCGCTCCAGTGTTTGAGCGCCCAGAGTAGCCCGTTATGGCCGATAAGTTGCGGAAATACGGCCAAAATAACCCAAAGCATCCAGGTCTGCGTCGAGGCGCCTTCAAAGAACGAGTGCCCCTGTACCACCATCACCAACCCGAGGGCCAGCGCTGCAACCCCCGTCGAAACCACCGAAAGATCGCCCACCTCGTCGGCCACCCGACCCGCCCGCCCTGCCAGCCAGTAGAAGCCGGCAAACAGCGCCCCCAGCAGCGCCTGCACAGACCCCTCCAGCGTCACAGCCTCGCTCCCGGTCGATCGGCTCCCCTCCAGCAGCATCGCACCGCTGCCGGCCAGCGCCACCAGCAGCCCCAACCAACCACGCCAATCCAGCGGCCGCTCGCCCGGAAGCCAGCGGCCCGCCATCGCAAGCCAGAGCGGCGTTGTCGTCACCAGCAAGGTCGACGACAGCACGCTCGTCGTCTCGAGCGAGAGCATCCAGCACCAAAAATGGAGCGCCAGCATCAGCCCGCCCAGCACCGCAGAACGCCACCCCTCCCGAGACAGTCGCGGCATCCGTCGCAGCTGCACCGCCCAGAGGATACCCGTCGACAGCGCCACCCGCCAGAAGGCCGTCACCACCGCCGGCGCGTCGGCCAGCCGAACCCAGAGCGCAGCGCTCGAGATCGCCAGCAGCGCCGCGAAAAGGACCGGCAGCGCCAGCAGACGGCCGGGTGTTTTGGGGGTGACAGAAGACAGGGCGGCTCGGCAGGAAAAGTCTGCCCATGCCCGTAGCCAAATTTGCCCATCCGATCGAGGTGCCCTTCACTTCTCCATGACAGCAGCTCGCACCCCGTGCTACACCTCCAAAACGCGCCTTCGCGAGGCGCTCCAACCTTTTTTCATCGCGCGCGGCAACATCGGCCCGCAGACGACGATAACTGTAGAGGAGCCTCTCCGAATCAACGCTGAAGGACCGTGGTGGTTGCTTCATCGGAGCGGCAAATCTGTGTGGAGGTCATCGTGTCTGCATCGCTCAACAAGGTTATGATTATCGGAAATCTGGGGCGCGACCCCGAGCTTCGTACCACCGAGGGTGGGCAGAGCGTCGCAACCCTCAATGTGGCCACCACCGACACCTGGGTCGACAAGTCCGGCAACAAGCAGGAGCGCACCGAGTGGCACCGCGTGGTTGTCTGGGGACGCCAGGGCGAGAACGCCGCGAAGTACCTCAAGAAGGGTCGTAGCGTCTACGTCGAGGGCCGCATCCAGACCCGCGAATACACCGACAAAGAGGGCGTGAAGAAGTATGCGACCGATGTCGTCGCAGACACCGTCCAGTTCCTCGGCGGCGCGGCTGGCGGTGGCGGTGGCGAAAGCGAGGGTGGCGGCGGCTACGGCGG
>JABMMX010000344.1 GCA_013205435.1 Deltaproteobacteria bacterium | reverse complement strand
CTGCTGGCGCCGCTGCGCCTTCGTTCCCACCTTCGACAAGTTCACCAAAGAGCGCTGCTACGGGCTCGGCATTCATGTGACCGACCGTCACGCCTTCCGTCCGCTTCTCACGGGCGCAGCCATCGTCTGGGCCATCGCCCGCCTTCACCCCGACCAGTTCGCCTGGCGGAGCGACGCCTACGAGTTCGTCGACGACATCCCCGCCATCGACCTGCTCTTCGGCTCCGACGAACCCCGCCGTCTCATCGACGCGGGTGCCCCCTTCAGCGCGCTGGCTGCGGCGCTTGAGACGCCCACCGAACTCCTGGCAGCCGTCACCGCCGCCCGCCGCGCCGAGTATCATGGCCCGCGCTAACGGCCGCATCTGCCTCTTCGGTGGCAGCTTCAACCCGCCCCATCTTGGCCACCTTCTCGCCTCTCAGTGGGCGCTCGCGACGCTGCCCATCGACCGGCTGCTCTGGGTGCCATCGTTCAGCCACCCCTTCGGCAAGCCGCTCGCCGACTTCGATGAACGGCTTGCACTCTGCCGCGCCGCGGTCGCCTCGCTCGGCCCCGCTGGCGGCGTGCGCGACTACGAGCGGCGCTTCGCCACCAGCTACACCGTCGACCTGCTCCGCGCGCTCCATGCGACCCATCGCGGCTACCGCTTCTGGTGGCTCGTTGGCAGCGATGCCTATGCGGAGCGCCACCGGTGGAAGGAGTGGGAGACCATCGAGCAGCTCGCCACCGTGGCGGTCATCGGACGTGCCGGCTCCTGCGAGGGCTCACCGCTCGCGCTGCCCAACATCTCGAGCACCGAAGTACGCCGCCTCGCCGAAGCGGGCGCCTGGGACGAGGTAGCGGAGCTGGTACCGGCCCGCGTGCTGCGGCGGTTGCGCCGGTCGCAATCCGGTGGCGCATCGTGAGCCGCTACGCCGTCATCGGGCTCGGAAAGGCGGGCCGCGCGGTCGCCGGCCTGCTCGCCGAGCAGGGTCTCCTCGTCTCGGCCTGGACGCGAAACGAGGCGACAGGCGCCGCCGCCGTCGCCAAGCTGCCCGCGCTCGCACCGCTCCTGCAGACGGGGGGTGCACCCGCCGCGGGCGAGGCGGAGGTGGTTATCTTCGCTGTGCCAGACGACCAGCTCGCCGCCGTTGCGCGGGGTGCCGTTGCGACCAACAGCCGGCCCGAAGAGCGCGTCTGGTTGCACCTTTCGGGCGCCTCGGGTTACGAAACGCTCGGCGCGACCGGCGGCCCCCGCGGGCTCTGCCACCCGCTCCAGTCGCTGCGCGGCGATGCCGGCGACCGCGAAGCGCTGCTCGGGGCCTTCTTCGCCATCGATGGCGAGGGCAGGGCACTCGACGCCGCGCGGAGCCTCGCAGAGCGGCTAGGAGGCCGGCCAGAGCAGGTGCCGGGTGCGGCGCGGGCGTCCTACCACCTCGCTGCGGCGCTGGCCGGAAATGCCCCCTATGCGACGATGCAGGCCGCGCTCACGGTCATCTCCGCTGCCAACATCGACTCACCGGCCCTCCGCGCAGGGCTTGCCCGCCTGGCGCATGGCGCCACCGCCAACATGCTGCTCGCGCCCCCTGCCGAGGCGCTGACGGGGCCCTTCGCACGCGGCGATGCGGGTACCGTGCTCCGCCATGCCGACCGGCTTCGCGCCACGCCGGAGCTCCTGCCGCTCTACGCCGCGCTAGGCCAGCTCTGGCTCGAACTGGCCGAGTCGCGAGGCCTCTCCGACCGGGCCATCGCTGCGCTCTCTGCCGCGCTCGCAACGACCGAAGAGCCTAGGCGAGAGGGCTGACGACTACCTGGCCGTCGGCGACGGTGATGACCACCTCGCCGCCCGCGTCGACGGAGCCCGTCAGGATGAGCTCGGAGATGGCTCCTTCGACCAACCGCTCGATGGTCCGGCGCATAGGTCGCGCACCCAGCTGCGGGTCGTAGCCGCCCGAGGCGATGAGGTGGGCGATGAGAGATGCATCCCAAGTGTAACGGATGCGGCGTTCGCGCTGGAGCTGGCTCGACGAGGCCCGGAGTTGGAGCTCCGCGATGCGGCCAATCTCCTCTTCTGAGAGCGGAAAGAAGACGAGCGGCTCGTCGATGCGGGCCCAGATTTCCGGCGTGAAGTGGGCGCGGGCGGCGGTAATGACCCGTTCGCGGCGCCGGTCGAGCTCCTTGTCGGAGGGGGCCTCGGTGCCGGAAAACCCCACGCGCCGGTCGTTGGCGCCGGTGAGCTCCTTGGCGCCGAGGTTGGAGGTCATGACGATGAGCGCCGAGGAGAAGTCGACGGTGCGGCCCCGCGAGTCGCTCAGCCGCCCCTCATCGAGGATCTGGATGAGCAGGTTGAGCACATCGATGTGGGCCTTCTCAATCTCGTCGAAGAGCACGAGCTGGTAGGGCCGCCGGCGGATGGCCTCGGTGAGCTGGCCGCCTTGGTCGTGGCCCACATAGCCGGGCGGGGAGCCGATAAGGCGCGAGACGGCGTGGCTCTCCATCATCTCCGACATGTCGAAGCGGACCATGGACTGCTCGCTCTCAAAGAGGAGCGCGGCGAGCGCCTTGGCGAGCTCGGTCTTTCCGACGCCCGTAGGTCCGAGCAGGAGCAGGCTTCCGACGGGCCGGTTGGAGACGAAGCCCGCATAGTTACGCCGCAGAATCTGTGCGACCCGGGCGACGAGGTCGCGGTGGCCAATCACCCGGTCGCCGAGGAGCGACTCGAGGTTGAGCATCTTCTCCTTGTCGGCCATGAGGAGCTTGTCGGCCGAGAGGCCAGCCTGCTCCGCCACAACCGCGGTGATCGCGGCCTTGCCCACCTCGGCTTCGCGCCGCCGGCGGGTCTGGCTGCCGGCGAGGTCGAGCACGTTAAGCGCCTTGTCGGGTAGCCGCCGGTCCTGGATGAAGCGATGGGAGAGGCGGACGGCGAGTTCGATGGCCTCGTCGCTGTAGGTCACCTCGTGGTGGCTCGCGTAGTAGTCCTTGGCACCGTGGAGGATGTCGATGGCGGCCTGCACCGAGGGCTCCTCTACGCGCACGGCCTGGAAGCGGCGCGCAAAGGCTGCGTCGGCCTCGATGAAGCGCCGGTACTCCTCGAACGAGGTGGCGCCGATGCAGGAGAATTCGCCACGGGCGAGCGCCGTCTTGAGCTCGCCAGCGCCATCGTTGGAGCCGTCGCCGCCACCGCCCATGCCGATCCACTGGTGGATCTCGTCGAGGAAGACGATGAGCTGGCCCGCGCCCGCAGCGACCTCTGCCTTGAGCTTGCCGATGCGCTCTGAGAAGGCGCCGCGCAGCCCTGTGCCGGAGAGCAGCTTGCTGGCCTCCACCTCGACCACGATGCGCCCCTCGAGACCGCGTGGCGCCGGCTCATCGTCGAGGCCAGCGATACGGCGCGCGAGCCCTTCGACCACGGCGGTCTTGCCCACGCCGGGGTCACCGATCAGGAGCGGGTTGTTGCCCCGCCGCTTGTTCAGGATGTCTGCGAGCGCATCGATCTCCTTGTCGCGGCCCACCACCCTGTCGATCTGGCCGTCGACGGCCATGAGGCTCAGGTTGCGGCCGATGCGGGCGAGGAGCGGGAACTGCGACTCTCGCAGGATCAGCTTCTGACGCGCCGCGCGCCCCTCCATGGAGAGCGGCGGCGTGGCCCGCTTGGGCTGCGAGCGGTTGACGGTGGGCGGCAGCGCCATGGGGGGCAGGGCAGGGAGCGTGCCGTGTGACCGCGGCGGCTCCGGCCGCTGTTGCTGCTGCCGCTGCGCCAACCGGAGCGCCAGCAGGCGACCGGTATCGGTGGGTTCGTCGGCCTCGGTGTTCACCGCAATCGGGCCTGTCCGACGGGTCACAGGCGGCTCGGCCTCCTGCTCCTCCTCGGCGAGCTCCTCCGCATCCTCCTCTTCAGGCTCGCTGTCCTCCTCGGCGTCGGCTTCGTCGTAATCGTGCGCGAACGGAGGGGCGGGCGGCTGCATAACGAGCGGCCGGCGTGCGCCCAGCGGAGCGG
>JABMMX010000343.1 GCA_013205435.1 Deltaproteobacteria bacterium | reverse complement strand
ATCCTAGGCTGGGACATGCTCACCATCATGCCCAAGGGCGCCTCCGAGGCCCGCGGCGAGGCAGTCGCCACGCTCGACGCCATCTCGCACGAGGCCCTCACCGATCCCCGCGTGGGCGACTGGTTGAACGAGGCCGAGGGCAACCCTCCCGCCGACCCTGATCATCAGGTCAACCTGGCCGAGATGCGGCGGCTCTACGCCCACGCCTCCGCCGTCGAGCCGGCTCTCGTCGAGGCGCTCTCCCGCGCCGGCTCCCGCTGCTACCAAGTCTGGACGGAGGCCCGCCCGGAGAACCGTTTCGACCTCTTCGCCCCTGCGCTGACCGAGGTCCTGGGCCTCGTCCGGCAGGTCGCCGCCGCCAAGTCCGAGGCCCTCGGCCTCACCCCCTACGACGCCCTCATCGACCAGTTCGAGCCGAGCATGCGGGCGGACCGCATCGCCGAGATCTTCGCGCCTCTCCGCGAGCATCTGCCGCCGATGATCTGCAAGGTCATCGAGCGTCAGGCTGCCGAGCCCGCGCGCGAGCAATCCTCCGGCCCCTTCCCCATCGGTGCGCAGCGCGAGCTTGGCCTCGATGTAATGAAGCTCCTCGGCTTCGACTTCGACCGCGGTCGCCTCGATGTCAGCCCCCACCCCTTCTGCGGCGGCGCGACCGACGATGTTCGGATCACCACGCGCTATCGCGAAGACGACTTCGCCTCGGCCATGATGGGCGTTGCCCACGAGACGGGCCACGCTCTCTACGAACTCAACCGGCCTGCGGCCTGGCGCGGCCTCCCCGCCGGCACGGCCCGCGGCATGGCGGTGCACGAGTCGCAGTCGCTCTTCGTCGAGATGCAGCTCTTCCGGAGCAAGCCGCTGATGGAGAAGGTGGCACAGCTGGTCAACCAGCACCTCGGTCCCAACGGTAGCAAGCCGTGGACCGGCGACGATCTCTTCTCACGTTTCACCCGGGTGAAGCGGAGCCTGATCCGTGTCGATGCAGACGAGGTTACCTACCCGCTTCATGTCATCCTCCGCTTCGAGCTCGAGCAGGCGCTCATCGCAGGCAGGCTCGAGGTGCGCGATCTTCCCGATGCTTGGAACGACGGCATGGAGCGGCTTCTCGGCATCCGCCCCGACTCCGACCAGAACGGCTGCATGCAGGATGTGCACTGGACCGACGGCTCCTTCGGCTACTTCCCCTCTTACACGCTGGGCGCGATGATCGCGGCGCAGCTCGCAGAGGCGCTCCGCAGCCAGATGCCAGACTTTGACGGCCGGCTCGGCCGCGGCGAGCTGCAGGAGATCCGCGACTGGATGAAGGTTGCGGTGCACGAGAAGGGCTCGCTGCTGACCACCGACGCGCTGGTGAAGTCGGCCACGGGCGCCCCCCTCGGTGCCGCCGCGCTCCTACGTCACCTCGGCAGGCGCTACCTCGGCTAGGCGACGGAGGAGGGTTGCGCGGTTGACTTCGACCCTCTTTCTGCTAAAGACGCCCCCTCCCTTATCCCCGGTTCGGGGGCCAAATGACGCCTTTGCAGGCGTGATTTCCCAAGAGACGCTCAGCGTCGGAGTTAACAGTGGCCAACAAGAAGCAGTCCGAGAAGCGCATCCTCCAGACCGAAGCCCGCACCGAGCGCAACCGCTACTGGCGGAGCACGATGCGTACGGCCGCCAAGAAGGTTCGCGCCGCCATCCAAGGTGGCGACGCCACCGCCGCTGCCGAGCTCCTCAAGGTCGCCGTCAAGACGACCGGCAAGGTCGCCAGCAAGGGTGTTATCCATAAGAAGCAGGCCCAGCGCCGCATCTCGCGCCTCATGAAGGCCGTTGCAGCCATCGCCAAGTAGGCTGCGCTGCTGCAGCGCGACCAAGTCGTTCTGCACCCTCCCTGCTCGCTCTCCCGCGCGGCCCCTTTATCGGCTGCGGCAGAGATCGAAGATCAGGCTCTCCATCCAGACCGACTCGTCGAGTCGCGAAGACTTCAACTTCGCATCGGTCTGCGCCACACGCGAAAGCAGGTGACGCAGCCGGCGCACCGTGAAGTTGCGCGCCGTGCGTGAAACCTCGGCAACCTTGAAGGGCGGCACGCCAACCAGCCGTGCTGCCTCCCGCGCCGCCTCGCCGTCGGAGCCCACATCGGAGAGACCGAGCAGCTGCCGCGCCTGCCGCGCAAGCATCGCGTTGATGCCGATAGGGCTCTCGCCCTCCTCCATCAGCAGACGCGCCGTGAGGAGGGCGCCCGCCGCGTCGCGCCGCATGATCTGGTCGACCAGTTCAAAGACCGATCGCACCCGCACATCGGGCACCACTTCGCGCACATCCACGCTCCGCACCGGCACCCTGTCGCCAGGTTTTGCGCCCACATAGAGGGCCACCCGCTCGAGTGTGTTGTCGAGCTGCTGGAGCGAGCCGCCGATGGAGGCCGATATCTCCGCGGCGATGTCGCGGCCTACCGCCATCCCTTTGGAGGCCGCCCGCTTTTCGATCCAGCCTGCGAGCTCATGCGAGGGCGGGGCCTCGAGCACCACATGGCCAGCCCCGGCCGCGTCGATCAGCGTCTTGATGGGCTTGAGCCGCTTGTCGAGGCTATCGGCGCATAGCACCAGCACGGTCGCCGGCTCGGGGTTATCCACATAGGTCGCCAGGGCTGCCCAGTCGGCCGCCGAAAAGGCCTGCGCGCGGCTCACGATGATCATGCGGCGCGAGGCGAACATGGGCAGCGTCTGTGCCGTGTTGCAGACCTCGCCGCCCCGCACATCGCCGGCCGTCAGCCGCTCGAAGTTGAGGCTGTCGCGCCCCTCCGGAAAGACCGCGGCCTCGAGCCGCTGCAGCGCGAGGTCGCGCAGGTAGACCTCCTCGCCCTCCAGAATGAAGATGCCGCAGAAGGCGCCCTCCGCAGCGACCCGCCTGAAGAAGTTCCGGGTCCCGTCCACCTTCTCGGCGCTCTTGCCGTAGGCGCTGCTCGACTTCGCGCGTGTTGCCATCCCTGAACCTCTGCGTTGCCCTTCGACTATCGGGCAGTGCCGCCGATGCCAAGCATGAGTTGCGCCTGCGCTGCAGACTTGCCAGCGGATCTCGCTCTGTTAGAAACGGCGCACTGCGTCGATCCATCCTCTGCCCCAGCGCTGCCATGTCTCACGTCTACATCGAGAAGATTTCTGCCCACGAAGACCAGACCGTCACGCTCAAGGGCTGGATCTACAACATCCGCTCGAGCGGCAAGATCCACTTCCTGCAGCTGCGCGATGGCACCGCCATCATCCAGTGCGTCATGGGCAAGAACGACGTCTCCGAGGAGGTCTTCGAGAGCGCCAAGCGGCTCACCCAGGAGAGCAGCGTTGAGGTCATCGGCGTTGTCCGCAAAGACACCCGCTCCGCGCTCGGTTACGAACTCCACGCCACCGGCCTCAAGATCCTCCACATCTCCGAGGAGTATCCCATCACGCCGAAGGAGCATGGCACCGCTTTCCTGATGGACCATCGCCACCTCTGGATCCGCTCGCGCCGGCAGCACGCCATCCTACGCATCCGCGCCGAGATCATCCGCGCCATCCGCGACTACCTCGACGACAACGACTTCCTGCTCGTCGACTCGCCCATCTTCACCCCCGCCGCCTGCGAGGGCACCAGCACCCTCTTCGAGACGGCCTACATCAGCCAGAAGGCCTACCT
>JABMMX010000038.1 GCA_013205435.1 Deltaproteobacteria bacterium | reverse complement strand
TCGGCGCCGCAAACCGCGACCCGCGACGCTTCGACGACCCTGACACCTTCCGCCCCGACCGAGGCGACCATCGCCACCTCGCCTTTGGCTTCGGAACCCACTTCTGCCTCGGCGCACTCCTCGCCCGGCTCGAGGCCACCACCGCCATCACCGCACTCGCAACACGGCTGCCCGGCCTCCGGCTCCTGCCCGACGAGCCGGACTGGCTCGACTCGCTCGTCCTGCGCGGCATGCGCAGCCTGCCCGCCACCTTCTGACCCTCGCATACACGCACCCGGAGCCACCGTGACCCTCCCCGATAACTCAGCCCCCGAAGCCGGCCAGCGCACTGCCTTAGGCGCCAACGTCGAGCGCCTCGCCCGCCTCCTCTTCTGGCTCATCGCGCTCTACCTCGGAGGCAAACTCCTCGTAGCGGGCGCCGGCCTCATGGCCCCCGTCCTTCAAGCGCTCCTCATCGCCTTCTTCATGGAGCCCATTATCGCCTGGATGGAGCGCAAAGGTGTCGGAAGACCCCTGGGTATCGCCGTCCTCGGACTCGCTACGCTCGGTCTGCTCGCGCTCTTCGGACTCGTCCTCATCCCCTTCCTCTTCACCGAACTCGCCAGCGCGGTGCAGAAACTTCCCGACTGGGCGCAGGGCGCCTGGAACTCACTCTCCGAACTCCTGCGCGCCAAGTTCGGAACCGATCCGACCAGCATCACGCCCGACCTGAGCGGCCTCACCGCCATGCTCGAACCAGCGCTCCTCGCCTCCGGCAAAGGGCTCCTAACGGGCGTACAGTCGGTTCTCGGACTCATCCTCGTGCCCATCCTGGCCTTCTACCTCTCCGTGGACTGGAAGCGCATCGTCCGGCTTCCGCTCCTTCTCATCCCTGTCCGCTTCCACGAGCAGACCATCGGCCGCGCGGCCCGCATGAGCGCCGTCGCCTACGGCTGGGCAGCCGCTCAGATGAGGGTCGGCTCGATCCTCGCCGTCCTCTATGGCATCGGCCTAACCTTCTCCGGTGTGCGGTATGGCTGGCTCATCGGTCTCATCGCAGGCTACGGCAACATGGTGCCCTACGTTGGCACCGCCGTCGGACTCTCTACGGCGCTGCTCATCTTGCTCCTCGACGGCGGCTCCATCGCAGCCTTCGTCGGCATCGGCGTCACCTTCGTCGTCACCCAGCTACTCGAGGGCTACGTCATCACGCCGCGGGTCGTCGGCGAGCAGCTCGGGCTGAGTCCGCTGGCACTCCTCATCATCTTGATGATCGGCGGCGGCCTCTTCGGCTTCTTCGGCATGATGCTCGCAATCCCCACTGCAGCGGCTCTCACTGTGCTCGGGCGCGAGTATCTCGACAGCTACCACGCCTCTGCGACCTACAAGGCGCCGGAGACCAGCGACGAAGGCTAGTTGAAGGTCGCGGTGAACATCGTGGTCATGCCGTAGGTGGAGATGTCTGACCCGCCTGCGGCAAAGCCCTCTACGCCCAGGCCGATGGCCCAGTCGTCGCTCACCCACCACTCATAACCGACCCCTGCGCGCAGACCCATGCCGTAGTCATCGGTCGTCTTGTCTTGCGGGCAATCGGTGGCGTCGCAACTGCTCGAACTGGTCGAGAGCGTCATCTGATGGGGCGCAAGACCGGCCGAGAACCAGAGGTTGGCGGGGGTGTAGTAGGTCATCCCAAAGCCGAGCGAGGTGACGCTGAAGTTACGCTCCTGCTCGGTCGTGATGGGCGTGGCACCATCGACTTCCGCACCCGGAATCGAGGAGATGGCAAGCGTGCCATGAAGCACCAGTCCCTCGCTCACAACGCCGCCGACACTCAGGCCAAACGACGAGGCCAGACCATCAACGGTCTGCGTTCCGCCGTCGCTCTTGATCTCTGCAGCGAGGTTTCCGAAGCCGATCTGCGGCCGGACAAAGATCCCTTGGTCGTGACGCATCGCGCCAGAGCCGAGCCGGAAGGGCATCGTCCCAACGCCGGCCGCCGGCCGCTCCGAAGCAGGAGGAAAGTAGTCCGCGCGAGCAGCCGAAGCTGTCGACATGACAAGGAGGGAGGCGAGAACGCCGAGCGCTTGCTTTGCACAACTCATCGATTGCTCCATCTCATTGAACGCCGCGTAGTGCGGATTCTGAATAGGCCGACGACCAACGCGTATCGCTATTCACCAGTTGTTGGCAGACTCTTGACCGAGGGTCAAAGAACAACGCACAATCCACCTCTCACTTCCCCCGTTCCGGAGACTGTCCTCATGTTCCATAAACTGCGTCTTATCTCGCTGACCACCGTGGTCGCACTCCTCTGCGCCGCGTCGATGGCCATGGCCTTCGTGACCCGCGAATCGCCCCGCCTCGCCAACCCGTCGCAGGCCCAGCGCACCTCGTTGGATGCCGGTAACCCCATCGTCTCTGCACGCCGCGCCGAGTTCAACCGCGGCGAGGTCTACGGCACCATCGATGCTCCGCCGGAGAAGGTCTGGGCGGTCATCTACGACTACGACCGCATGAAGGAGTGGTACCCCGACATGCTCAAGTCCAAGGTGCTCTCGCGCGCGGAAGGCATGGGGACCGTTGAGGGCGGCATCAAGATGCCCAGCATCTTCTCCAACAAGACCTACCACCTCGAAATCCGCTACTCGGAGCGCCAGGTCGAGGGGCAGAAAGCCTATATCGCTGAGTTCAATTACATCAAGGATTCTGGCAACATGGGAGACATGTATGGCTACTGGCTGGTCTACGAGAACCCCGCCAAGCCCGGCACCAGCATCGTGAAGTATGTGGTCAACGCCGACCTCGCCGTCTGGATGCCCGACTTCGTCCTCCGCTGGGCCCAGAGCAAGATGCTTCCCGGCATCATCAAGGGCATCCGCGGCCGCGTTAAGTAGCGGCAACGCCTAGCGACTGCAGCGCACCCGCGGCCACGAGCCGCCCATCGCGCACGCAGTCGTTCACCCCCACTCCCCGATAGCCGTTGCCCGTGAGCCAGAGACCGGGCAGTCGCGCTGTCTCCGCCTCGATGGCCGCAACCCGGTCACCGTGGCCCATCGTGTACTGCGGGATGCCGCGCGGCCAATCGAAGACCCGCACGAGCGTCGGTTCTCCCGACACACCCATCAACTCCGCCAGCTCGTCACGCACAACCGCGATCGCCTCCGCGGCTGGCACCTTCACGAGGTCGGGCCGATGCACACCGCCAATCAGCACCCGCATGAGCCTGAAACCCGGCCTGGCCTGCTCCACAAAGACCGAAGAGCTCCAGATGGTCCCGAGCAGCGACCTGCCCTCGCTCGGCGCGCAGAGGAAGCCGAATCCATCCATCGGATGCGCCACCTGCGCCTCGGGATAGGCAAGCGCAACGACCCGGATGTCGGCGTAGGAGATGGCTCGGAGCGCCTGCGCAAGCGGCGGCGACGAGGCCTCCACGAGCAGGGCAGCGCGATGGGCCGGCGTTGCGAGGATGAGAGCATCGGCCGACAACTCCTCCCCCTCCTCGCTGCGGAGCAGCCAGCCACCCTGCTGCGCCGTCGCCGAGGCCACCTGCCAACCGTAGCGAATCTGCGACTGGAGCCGCTCGCCGAGCGCCTCGCAAAGCCTCCCCGCGCCTGCCGCGCCAAAGCTGGTCAGCGCGCGCGATGTTGGCGCTGGAATGGCGCTCTCTGCGGCTAGCGCGCGCGAGGCCTTGGCGCCCGCAAACATGCCGCGCACCAGGCTCCCATGCGCCTGCTCCAACTGCCGAAACCTCGGAAACAGCGCATCAACGCTTGTCTGCTTGGCATCGCCCGCCGTGACGCCAAGCACCACGGGCATCGCGAGCAGGTCGGCCACTTCGGGGCTGGTGCGGCGCGCAACGAAGCTCCAGACCGACTCCTCCTGGCCCGCTGCGAGCGGGGGAACCACGAGCTCTCGAAGCAGCGAGAACTTTGCACGGGCGCTCAGCAGAGGCGACCCTGCGAGCGAGAGCGGGCCCGTCGGCAACGGGGCGAGGCGGCCGCGACGGACGAGGTAGCGCCGCTTTGCCGCAGTCGAAGCGGCGCGAAGTTCTGCACCGATGCCTACCTCGTGCGACAGGTCCCAGGCGTCGCGCACGTTGGTCAGAAAGCCGTTCGGCCCCATGTCTAAGGTGAAGCCATCCACCCGCTCGGTCAGGGCCGTGCCGCCCGCAACCTGGCCGGCCTCCAGGACCACGACCTCAAGCGAAGGCTCCCGCTTGCGGAGCTCCCAGGCGGCAGTCAGACCGCTGATGCCCGCACCGACGATGACCACCCGCTTGTTCATGACCAACACGCTCCGTGAGCCCGCCGCGCGCAGCAGAACCGGCGCGGCGACCGCTGTCTAACGACTTCGGCCACCCGGTTCCAGACTGCGAACGGTTCCTTTGCCTCACGGCCATTGCTCGACTAGGCTCGCGGCCCGATACAGGAACCATGAACCCTTCTACCCTTCGCCGCACTGCAGAACGAGCCCGTGAGGCCGCCCGAGTCCTCTCGACGGTCTCTGCCGCGGCGCGCACTGCTGCGTTGGAGGCGGTCGCAGCAGCCCTGCTCGCCAACGAGAGCCGGCTGCTGACAGCCAACCAGCGCGACCTCGATGAGGCAGTCGCCAAGGGCATGGAACCTGCGATGCTCGACCGGCTTGCGCTCAACCCCGCGCGAATCGCCGCGATGGCAGCCGCGGTGCGCGAGGTAGCACTCCAGGCCGACCCCGTCGGCGAGGTCGCCGAAAGCTCCGTCCGCCCCAACGGCCTCCGCGTCTCACGGGTTCGCATGCCGCTCGGCGTCATCGCCGTCATCTACGAAGCCCGGCCTAACGTTACGAGCGACGCCTCTGCGCTCGCCATCCGCTCTGGCAATGCCATCCTCCTCAAGGGCGGCTCCGAGGCCAAGCAGGCCAACCTCGCCATCGGTGAGGTGGTCTCCGATGCGCTCGCCGCCGCCGGCCTCCCCGCTGGCTCGGTGCAGGTCCTCGCGCCCTCCGACCGAGCGGAACTCGTCGAGCTGCTGCAGTTCGACGACCTCATCGACCTCGTCATTCCGCGTGGTGGCGAAGGGCTTATCCGCTTCGTTGCTGAGCACTCCCGCATCCCCGTCATCAAGCACTACAAGGG
>JABMMX010000342.1 GCA_013205435.1 Deltaproteobacteria bacterium | reverse complement strand
CTCCGAGATACCGGCGGCGGCGGCGTAGGCCTCGGGGATGCCGATTTGGAGGTCGAAGCCGGCGAGCCATCGGGCTGCTGGGTCGGCAGGGCGGTTGCGCGCAAGGAAGGTCGAGACCTCGCCGAGCTGTTCGGGCCCGCGGAGCCGGTAGCTGCCGCCTTCGCTGTGGGCTGTGGCGAACCAACGCTTCTTCGGGTTGCTGCCCCAGTCGGCGTGGGTGATGAGTTGGTAGTGATGCATCGGGTCGGCTCGCTGCGCGGAGTGTCGTTGGTGTCGAAGAGGTTGCGCTCTCCGGCGCCTGGTAGCAGGGTGACAAAGCAAGCGTCACGGGATTGTCGGGGAGGAACGAATGGCAGAGCAGTCGCCGAGGTTGGAGGCAGTGCAGGGGCTGGCGAAGCGGGCGGGCATGGAGGTGGTGCGGAAGGCGCTGCAGCTCTTCTATGTGCTGCGTCGACCGGAGACACCGGCCTGGGCCAAACGGACGGTCATCGGAGCGCTCGCCTATCTGGTGCTGCCCATCGATGCGATTCCAGACCTTCTCCCCTTGGTGGGCTTCACAGACGACCTGGCCGTCATCACCGCAGCGCTGAGCACGGTTGCCTTCTACGTGAACGACGACGTGCGGGCGTCGGCCAACGCGAAGGTGGAGGCCTGGTTCGGCAAGGGTTCCGACCCCGCCGCCTAGCGGAGCAGCTTGTAGGCGTACTGGACGGCAGCGACCGCGATCATCGAGCCCATCAGGAACTTGTCGGCGCGCGGGCTGTTGAACCAGGCTGTCGCGGTCTCCGGCTTGGCCAAGTTCACGATGCGGCGGAGCACGATGAGCAGGACGAAAAAGCCGAGCAGGTTGAAGTCCGCTGCGGCGGCGAAGCGACCGTGCAGGATGGCGAAGACGGCGCGCGTCGTGCCACAGCCGGGGCAGTCGCTGCCCGTGACGGCGTGGTAGAAGCAGAGCGGCACATGCGGCAGCGTGGGCATCAGCGCCCCGGCAAGCAGGCCTGCGAGGAGCAGCCCCAACTCCACCCGTCTGGGGATCAGAACCAGTCCCATCGCCCGATTGATCCCTGTGATTTGAGACGGCTCGTGAGCTGCGCGCAGTCTACGGCCCAGATGGCCCAGAGGATGAGCGCAAAGTGGCTCTCTTTGCCCAGCTCCTTCATCTCCGCAAAGATCGCCATGTAGCTCACAATGAAGATGAGCACCGACTTGAGGTGCTGCCCCAGGATGAAGTGGCCGAAGCCGGGGATCATGCAGCAGAAGACAGACCAGAGACCCATGTAGGTTGGGTCGGGTCCGGGCGGATCGAGGATGATGCGGTCAGACATGGGCTCCGGAAGGCGGCGCTAGAAGAACTCCCACTGGCCCACCGAGCGCCCCTGCTGGAGCTTGGAGGCGATGGCGTAGGCGTCCATGGCGATGACGACCCCAAACGCAAAGGAGCCGACGCCGACCGTCATGCTGGCGATGAACACACTGATGACGAATATGAGGGCTCCCTTGGCGTGCTGTCCGAGCATGAACTGCGCGAGTCCGGGCAGGCAGCAGACAATCATCGAGAGCAGCGCGGCGTTCAGCGGCGACATGCTCGATGCGCTCGGATGAATCGGTTCTGACAAGGCTCCCTCCGGGTCGGCTCAGTCGCGGCTGCAACGCGACGGCGCCGCAGCAATTGTTAGCAGTGACTACTCCAGTTTCGCACGCGCGAGGAGCGAATCTTCACGCCCGCCAGCCACGCTCCACCGAGAGCGCTTCGAGACGGCGCCGAATCTCGTCGCGCGCCACACGGAAGTGGTCGAGACGCTGCTCATGGGAGAGCGGCTCCTGCTTTCGGTCAGGGTCCTGCAGCGGCCAGTGGAGGCGCTCCGCCTCGCCGAGGAAGAGGGGGCAGACCTCTTCGGCGCAGAGGCTGATGACGAGGTCGACGGTGGCCGGGTTGATGTCATTGACCGACTTGGAGGCCTGTGCGCGGAGTGAGAGCCCGAGCTCCGCCATCGCCTCGATGGCGAGTGGATTCACCCGCGTTGGAGCCGAGCCGGCCGACTGCACGCGGGCCTCTGGAAGGAGCTGTCGGGCGAGCCCCTCCGCCATCTGAGAGCGGGCCGAGTTGGCGACGCAGAGAAAGAGCAGAGAAGGATGGGGCCGGACGGAATGGAGCATGGGTTACACGGGGTTGGTGACGCGGCGGTTGCGTTCTTCTGCAAGAAATAGCAGAGGTTTGGCGCGGTCGGAGAACGAAATGAGGGTTGGCGATGGGAGAGGCAGAGCAGTTTGATGGCGGCATCTTTGACGCCTCGCTGGAGGGTGGCAGAGCGGCGGCGGTCATCCGTTTCCGCACAGGTTGTGTGGAGGCCCGCGTCGCTTCGGGCCCCTGCTATGAACTGCCCTACGCCGGGCTGCGCATCGAGCTCGGCGGCCACTCCGGACGGGTCGTATTTCTGCGGGGCGCAGCCGAGGGCAGGGTCATCTTCTCGGAGGCGAAGGGCTTCCTTGAGGCCGTTCGAGAGCGCGGCGGCATGACCGTCGAAGCGGCCCATGAGGCAGTGACTTCCGGCATCAACCGAGACCGCCGACGTGGACGCGGGCTTTGGCTCATCGCGGCGGTGGTGCTGGCTGGCCTCGTCTGGCTCATACCGCTCGGGCTTCGCGCAGGCGTGGATGGTGCGGTGGCGTCGATGCCGAAGTCGGTGGATGCCCAGCTGGGCGAACTGGCTGCGATGGAGATCAGCCGAACGGGGCCCACGGTGGACGACCCCCGCGCGGCGGCGTTTGCGCAGGAGGTGGTCGACAAACTGGTCGCCGTGCTGCCGCCCGAAGAGCGGGAGTATGCCTTCAAGATCACGGTCGTTGAGAACGCTCAGGTGAATGCCTTCGCGCTACCGGGTGGCCGCATGGCGCTGCTGACCGGCCTGCTCAAGCGGGCCGACAATGCCGACATGGTTGCGGCAGTCATCGCGCATGAGATCTCGCACGTGACGAAGCGCCACGGTCTGCGCCACATGGTACGGTCGCTCGGTGTGGTCGCTGGCCTGCAGCTGCTCCTTGGAGACGTATCGGGCGTGGCTGCGGTGCTCGCCCAAGGGGCGACGCTGGCAGTCATCACCAACTACAGCCGTGATCATGAGTCGGAAGCGGACGCCGTTGGGATGCAGATGCTGGCCAAGGCGGGGTTCGATCCTGCCGCGATGCCCGCCTTCTTCGAAAAACTGAAGTCACTCGATGCGTCGGAGATGCCCAAGGGGCTGGAGTGGATCTCCACCCACCCCGACCACGACAGCCGCATCGCAGCATTGCGGGCGTTGCTTCCAACCGCGGAGCGTGGCAAAGCGGCAGTGCTCAAGAACAGTTTTGCCGAGGCCAAGGCCGCGGTGAAGGGTGACTAGTCTTTGGGCCTCGGCCATCTCCCCTCGGAGTGAGACATGGAAATTGAAGTCTGTAACCGCCCCTCCTTTGCCCACCTGCGGGCGAAGCTCTCTCCGGGCGAGGTAATCATCGCAGAGTCGGGTTCGATGGCCTCCATGACCTCGAACACCAACCTTCGCGCCACCTGGAATGGTGGCTTCTACACGGCCATCATCCGCAAGCTGTTCGGCGGCGAGAGCCTCTTCGTCAACGAGGTCTCTTCGACCTCCGGGATGGCCGAGATCATGCTCACGCAGCCGACGCCGGGCGATATGGTTGCCATCAAGCTCAACGGGACGGAGATGTTCCTCGAGAGCGGCTCATTCGTGGCCTGCACGCCTGGAGTGTCCATGAGCGTGGGCTTCGCCGGCTTCGCCTCTATCTTCGGCGGAGAGGGTTTCTTCCGGCTCAAAGTGGGAGGCAACGGGACGGTCTGGATCGGCGGCTACGGCGCCATCGTGGAGCGTGAGTTGACCTCCGAACTGACCATCGATTCGGGCCACCTCATTGCCTACGAGACCACGGTCTCGCTCACGGGCGGGCTCGCAGGCGGCCTCGTATCCTCGTTCCTGAGCAAAGAGGGCGTCGTGATGCGCGCGCGCGGCCCCGGCCGTGTCTACCTGCAGACGCGGAGCCTCGATGGCCTCGCGACCTGGACCAACCGCTTCCTTTTCTAAGTCGCCCGTCCCGCAGGAGGGAGCATGCAGATTGAATTGTTGTGCAGGACGGCCTCGACCGTCGCGAAGGTTACGCTGGGCGCCGGTGAGTCGGTGACCTGTGAAGTAGGCTCGATGGTGGCGATGTCGCCGCAGGTGGTCGTAGAGACAACCTCCAAGAGCCGCGGCGGCGGTATGATGGCGGGCATTCGCCGTGCCTTCTCCGGCGAGAGCTTCTTCCTCAACCACTTCACGAGCAGGGTCGAAGGTGGCGCCGTCTACATCGCCCCGACGCAGCTCGCCGATGTCTACCACCATACCCTCCGGGGCGGGACGGTCGTGGTGCAGGGGAGCAGCTGGCTTGCCTCGAGCACAGGCATCGAGATCGACACCACCTTCGCAGGGCTCGGCAATGCCCTGTTCAGCGGTGAGTCGATGTTCTGGGTCAAGTGCAGCGGCACCGGAGACCTGCTCTTCAACAGCTTCGGGGCAATCTACCCCGTCGATGTCGAAGGCTCCTACATTGTCGACACCGGCCACATCGTCGCCTTTGAAGAGACCCTCTCCTTCGAGATGACGAAGGCGGCGAGCAGCTTCATCGGCAGCTTCCTCGGTGGCGAAGGCCTCGTCTGTCGGTTCAATGGTCGCGGACGGGTCTGGGTGCAGTCGCACCATCCCGACGCATTCGGCCGAAGCGTCGGACCTCTTTTGCTTCCTCGCGACTGATCGGGCTTCGGAGAACAACCATGTCGAATCTACTTGTTTCGCGCATCGATGAGCGCCCCGATTTTCCGCTCCTTCGCGTCGCCTTGGAGCCCGGTCAGAAGGTCTTTGCCGAGCCCGGCGCAATGGTCACGATGACCTCCGGCGTGAAGCTGACGGCCGGCTTCCGTGGCGGCATTGGCGCTACCATCGGACGGGCGCTTGGAGGCGAGAGCCTCATCCTGTCCACCTACACTGCGACAGAGTCGGGAGAGGTTGCTTTCGCTCCGCCCTCGCTCGGCGACATCCAGCATGTGCGCCTTGATGGCTCCGGCACCGTCCTGGTGCAGCGTGGCGCCTTCCTCGCGCATGGCGAAGGCGTCGAGGTCTCCGCGAGCTGGCAGGGCGCGCGTGGCTTCTTCAGCGGGCAGGGGCTCGTGATGCTCAAGGCGAGCGGTCGCGGCGACCTCTTCTTCAACAGCTTCGGCGCGCTCATCCCGCTCGACGTGGCGAGCGAAGGGCTCATTGTCGACACAGGCTTCATCGTCGCCTTCGATGACACCGTGGACTACCGCGTCCGGAGCCTTCCGAACGCCCGGTCCGGGCTCTTCTCGAAGCTCAAAACCTTCTTCATGGGCGGCGAGGCGATCGTCTGCGAGTTCTCGGGCCGCGGACGGGTCTGGATTCAGGCGCGGCAGCTCGGCAGCTACCTCAGCTGGGTCCATCCCTATCGGCCGGTCAAGCAGCGCTCGAGCGACGACTAACGCCGGCTCAGCTCCGAGATGCGGAGCCGGAGCTTGTCGGAGGCCGGCCAGTCCTCGAGCGACTCCCACTGACGGGCGGCCAGGTCGAGCGCCACGACGGCCTCCTCCATGCGGCCGGCCACAACCTGCAGCTCGCCTGCCAGCGCGGCGAAGGTCGCTAGGTCAGCGTCGACCTGGTGCGAAGTCCGTAGCGACTCCTCAAGCAGGTGCAGATAGTGCTGCCAGCCGATGCGATCGCCATGGTGCGCGAGGCAGGGCAGCAGCGCGACGTAGATGAAGACGAGGAAGGCAAACTGCCCCTGCGCCCGGACCTGCTTCTCGAGTGCCTCGAGTGCTTCGCGGGCGCCGTCGTAGTCCTCCTGAAGGATGGAGGTCATGGCCAGATTGATACGGGTCAGTACGAGGCTCTTCACGCCGATGCTGGTCTGAATCTCGAGCGCTTCGAGGTAGTGCTGCCGAGCGAGTTCGTAGTCTCCTCGGTAGCGGGCGACCTCTGCGAGGCCGTTGTAACACTGGGCGAGCTCGTTCCGGATTCCGACGTCGCGGAAGGTCGCCATCGCCTCGGTGTAGGTCTCTTCGGAGCGTCGGAAGTTCCGCTGCGCCCGATGCAGGTGGCCAAGTCCGAGGAGGCACCGTGCAACGCCGGCTCGGTCGTCGAGGTCGAGGAAGATGGCACGGGCCCGCTCGTAGTTTCCGAGCGCCTCGGCGATGGCGCCGCGCATGCGGTGAAAGATGGCGATGGCGAGGAACGAGCGCGCCGTGCGCGGGCCGTCACCTGCACGCTGGCAGGCACGCAGCGCCTGCTGCGCATACTGCGAGGCGGCGGCGGTGTCGCCGAGCTGCCGCTGCACGTGCGACATGAGCAGCAGCGCCCGCCCGCGCAGGTGCGCCGCGTCCGGCATGGATGTGGCCTGCAGACCCCGCTCGGCCCACTCCGCCGCCCTGTGGAAGTCCCATTGGATGCGGAAGGCGTCGGCACGGATGAGCTGCTCTTCTGCAAACCGTGGGTCGTCCTCGGCTGCGCCCGCCTCGCGGAGAAGCCTGCCCCGCTCGCGGAGGAGTTCGGGCACCACGAGCGTCTCGCCCGTGGAGAGCGCATCGTCGGCCGCCTCGGCGTAGCGAGCGATGGCCTCGTCGAGGCAGCCTGCCTGGGCGAGAAACTGCGCTGCACGCGCCAGCGTGGCGTGTGCCTGCCCGTTGAAGTGGGTCTGGGTGACGGTCGCGCAGATACGGTTCCATGCGCGCCACTCGGGATGCGATCGCGCAGCGACCTCGAGCCGGTCCCGCAGCAGCGGATGGGAGAACGAGAGATGGCCGTCGCTCTGGCGCAGCAGTCCGGAGGCCAGCAGCGCATCGAGCACCTCGCTGTCGCAGACAAGGTCGCACTGCAGGCAGATTGCGTCGAGCATCCTCAGCTCGATCGCGTGGCCGAGCATTGCGGCGAGGCAGAGGAAGTCGGCGCGTTCTGGAGCAAAGGGGAGAAGGCAGCGGGAGAGGCGTTCGTCCCAGAGCGCGTGCAGGTTGGTCGGCAGCGCGAGGTCGGCTCTCTCGGCCAGCACAAGGCCGTCGCGGGACGGGGTAAGTTCGTCGCGCTGCATCCACGCGCCAAGCAGCTGCATGGCAAACAGTGGGTTGCCTGCGGTCCGTTGCATCACGGCCGAGGCGAGCTCTCCGGAGAGCCCGACATTGCGCTCAAGCATCTCGCGCTGGTCGTCCTGCGTGAGCGGCCCGAGATAACAGCGGCTTGCGCTGCCGGGCGGCACGAGCCTGTCGACGACGTCCCGCTCCGCCTCGTGAAGCGGCAGCAGGTCTTCGCGGATGGTGAGCAGGAAGAGAACTGCTGCAGCTGGATGGGCGGAGCGGAAGAAGTCGGCGAACTGCAGGGAGCCAAGGCCATCGTGCGCGTCGTCGAGCCAGACGATCACGGGCCGCTCGAGGCTGCGACGCAGCAGAAAGCGTGCGAAGACAATGAAGCGCTCGTCACTGCCGCCAAAGGTGATGAGTGGCAGGTCGCCCGTCGATGCGGCGTCTGCGAGTCCCTCCGCCATCAGCTCTGCCGCCGCGCGCCACTCCGTGGGGTCCGTTACACCCTCCGCGACGAGAAGCTGCTCGGCACGCGCAAGCAGCTCCGGCCGCTTGAGGCGGTCACACCTGTAGGTGTCGGCCATCATCCGTCCGAGCCGGTTCCAGGGCGAGCCGAGGCGGTCGTGGTCGGCGCGTAACGGCATCGCAAGGCCGAACTCTGCGGCGTGCTCGCAGAGCCACTCGGCGAGCCGTGACTTGCCCACGCCCGCCGCCCCTTCGAGCGCAACAACCTCGACGCCTCCCTGGTCGAGCACCCGCTGCAACGCGTCGGCGAGCAGGCGCCGCTCCTCTGCGCGGCCGCTGAGCCTCGGCTGCCGGATGGCTGCGATGGCCGCTCCTACGCCCGCCAGCAGTGCCGGCCGTTGCGACTGAACCTCCGCGATGCGCGTTGCACGACCAAGGTCTGAGAGTGCCACGCGGGCAAGCGGCGCCTTGACGGAGAGGGCCTCACCCCGTTGCGACGACTCCATCGTCTCCTTGCTGCTACGATGCTGCGCGAGCCAGGCAGCGCCCGTGTCGGGAGCCATTGAGCCTGCCGCACCCGGTGCTGCGGTGTCGATCGTGAGCCGGTCGAGCGCCTGGAGCGCGGCGGCTGCGTCTGCCGCGGTTTGGAAGCGATCACCTGGCGCCTTTGCGGCCATGGTTCGGATCCAGTCTGCGAATCCGCTTGGGTAGTCTTCGCCGAGCGCTTCGAGGCGGGGCAGCGGGGTGGCGCGGTGATGCTGCGCCCAGCTCGCCGTCGAGCTGGCGCGGAAGGGCGGAGCGCCCATCGACATCTCGTAGGCAACGATGCCAATCTCGTAGAGATCGGTGAAGGGGCCGTGGTCGCGCCAGCTCGCATCAAACTGTTCGGGCGCCATGTAGATAGGGGTCCCGACCATGCCCTCCGCGCTCTCGGCGAATCGCTCGCCATCGCGGTCTGCGGCCCAGGCGATGCCGAAGTCGCTCAAGCGCAGCGACTGCCCCTCCGGTGTCGTGACGCGGAGGAGGTTTGCCGGCTTGATGTCACGGTGGAGCACACCCCGTGCGTGGGCGTGCCCGACCGCCGCCAGGAGCTCACTGAGCAGCGTGGCAAGCCTGCGCCACGGGAGCGGAAAGCGGACGCCGAGCAGCGAGTTAGAGCCCAACTCCATAACGAAGTAGGGGCTGCCGGCGACGAACTTGCCCGACGATCGCTCCGCCAGCTCCTCGGAGATGGTGCCCAGATCGTAGATCTGGATGATGTTGGGGTGGTCGAGCCGGGCCATGGCCCGAACCTCCCGCCTGAACTCCTCTTGGAAGCGGGGCCGCGCAGCAGCATCGCGCGTGATCACCTTGATGGCCACGTCGCGCTCTTCCGCCACATGGCGGCCTGCGTAGACCTCGCCCATAGCGCCTGCGCCGATGCGATCTCCGACGACGAAGGGCCCGAGTTGCAGCCGGTATTTCACCGGTTACCTGGGCAGTTCATGAGGCACAACCAAGCAAGGCCGCGGCTGCCGCAGGTAACCTGGCAGCAGCCTGCGTAGCGTATCGATGCGGTTGTAGGTCGGGATGACAATGGAGACGGACATCTCGCTCCGGCGGGTAGGGCCAGACCAAATAGAGGGCGGCTGGGCCGCCCGCAACACGCTACGCGTCACGCTTGCGGCAGACCACCTGAATCGTGCGTGAAAGTCCGTTGTGATAGACGCCCTCGTGGATCTCGCGCTCCACCTCCTCGCCCACCAGCCAGTCGAGGCCTACGAGCTCGTCACGGAGCTCGGCGAGCGTCATCATGAGTGCGAGGTTCTGCGGTCCGCCGGTGCGCAGTCCCAGCTGCTCCGGCCGGTAGGCCTCCAGCACGAAGAGGCCGCCCGGCTGAAGCGCTGCCGCGATGGCCGCATGCACCGACTTCCGAATGGCCGCGGGCACATGGGCGAAGATGGAGACGATTGTGCCCCAGCGCTCCTGGCCCAGGTCGAAGGCGCCTAGGTCTGCGACCTCCGTCTGGATGGTGACGCCGGCGCGGGCCGCCAGCTTCTCGGCGCAGGCGAGGCCGACTGCAGACTGGTCGACAGCCGTGACGTCGAGCCCCAGCGTCGCGAGAAAGACCGCGTTGCGGCCCTGCCCCTCAGCGAGGCAGAGCACAGGCCCTCGGAGCGTCGAACCCTGCGCCCGAAGGAAGTCGTTCGGCGCATCGCCGTAGGCAAAGTCCGGTTCGGCATAGCGTTCGTCCCAGGTGGCAACGGAGGAGGCGAGTTTGAGGGGGAGCGACATGGGTGACTCGGGGAAAACGGTGGGCGACGGTGAAGCAGCAACCGCACCCGATGTCGAGCCTCCGGTGCGCCGGTGGCGCCTGTGCGGGCCCTCCGCTAGACAGCCGCTGCCCGTCGTCACGGAGAGCACAGATGTCGCGTCGTTCATCGCAATCAAGCCGCCCGTCCGAAGCAGCGGAGGGCGCAGCGCCGCCTGAGAGACCCGTCGGCTGCTTCACGCGGCTCCTGCTACCAGCGATTGCCATCTACTTTGTGATCCGCGCCGTCGCCGCCTTCGCCCGCCCGGACTATCTGCCAACCCACGACGGCCCCCACCACATCCTCTCCGCCTGGCTGCTCCGGCACGCGGAGGATGCGGGCAGCGGCTATCTTCAGTTCGTCGAAGCCGGCCACCCCTTCACTGCCCTCGGCTTCCTCTCGCTCTTCCGCATCTTCGAACCGAGCCTCGGCTGGCAGGCGGCTACCTCTGCGGTGCTTGGCTGCATCGTAGCGCTCTGGTCGGTCGGCGGGTTCCTGCTCGCGCGGAAGGTGGAGCCACACCGCGCCTGGCTCGGCCTCTTCGCCGCCGCGACGGCCGGCCAGTGGGTGCTCTACATGGGCTTCTTCTCCTTTGCGGTCGGTCTCGGACTGGCACTCTTCGCGCTGCTCGCCGCTCTCTCCCGCGAGAGACTCTCGTGGCCTGTGGTCTTTGCCACTGGGGCGATGCTGACGCTCGTCGCAGTCTGCCACGTCGCTGTCGCGGCCATGACGGGCGTCGCGGTGCTCGCCATTTTCGTTGCCAGAGAGCGGCCGTCGCGAAGAATGCGTGGTCTCGTTGGTGCCATGATTGCCGGGCTGCCCGCGGCTATCATTGCGGCGCTCACCGCCTCGGGCGTCGCCGCCGTCGACGCAGCCTACCAGGGGGCGCTCTCAGCCCCGCCCTGGCCCGATGCCATCGGCGACCGCTTCTTTCTCCTCGCCCGGACCTTCACCCCTGGGACCACCGGCCGCGAACTCGTGCCCCTCTTCGCCGCGCTCGCCGGCATCACGATCACGGCTCTCGACCTCCGCTCCCGCCGTGCCCGCCCGGTAGACGTAGCTCTCGCCGCGACCTCGCTGTTCCTCTTCGCGCTCGCGCTCTCAAGCCCCATCAACCTGCTCGGCTGGCAGTTCTTCGCGCCGCGGCCGATGCCCCTCGCGGTGATGCTCGGCGTTCTCACTCTCCCGCTTGAGCGGTTCGGCCGCTTCACCAAACTCATCTTCGTCATCTGGCTCATCTGGTTCACGGCAGGCTCGCTCCACTGGACGGAGGGGCACAACCGCAAGCTCGATGCAGCCGCCAAACCTGCGCTCTCCGGCCTGCAGGCAAGCCTCCACAGAAGCGGCCCGCGGCTGCCCCTCATCGCCGACCCCATCGGGCTTGCCGGGCCAATCGATGCCGAGGCGGAGGTCCCCTTCGCCCAGCCTCTTCTCAATGTTGGATTGCTCTATGCAGTCGCGCAGGGCGGCATGGCGCCCTACTTTTTTGCCAACATCCCGCAGGGCCACCCCTTCGTCTTCAAGGGCTCGCTCGAGTCGCTCTTTCCACCCGTTCCGGCCCGTGACTTCTGGCGCATCCTGCGAGACCCGTCGACCCCACCGGACGCACCGCAGAAGCAGGCAGTTCGCTCCGCGATGGCAGCATTCGGAGCCGCATATGAAGATGTCATCCTCTTCGGCAGTCCTGCCGATGTGGAGGGCGTGGAGCGTCGCGGCTACGTCGCAGATGTGAAGCAGGGCGGCCTCTTCATCGGTCGCTTCACGGGCTGCCCGATGCGGCTCTACGTAGACGGTATGGCCACAGGTTCGAAGGTCGGTGCCGAGCTCGGCTGGTTCCCCGCGCTGGCTCCAACCTGGAGCGAACAGCAGGTCGCCCCAGCGGCGTATCGCAGTGAGGAAAATCGTCACATCGGCACGGCGGTCTTTGTTCCAACTGCAGCGCCCTGCGGCGCGGTCTGGATTCGCGCCTATGCCGACGCCAACGGAAGCGGTCGCTGGGACAAGGGCGAGCCGGTCTGCCGCGGCGCCGGCCCCGAAGGCTTCATTGTGGTCGACCGTCGCGAGGCGGGAGAGCTGCGTTGCGAACTGGCAGCCCCCTGAGGCACATTCTCGCCATCGATGGCGGTTATCGGCCTTTCGGTCTGGTCGGGCGCCGTAAAACGGTACATGATATGCCGACTGCCTTCGAAGGTTCGAGGCCGATCACAACCCAAACAAGGAAGAGACCATGAGCACCCCCCACATTGCAGATACGAAGCCCGTTGGCGTCGCCGTCGAGGCAGGCAAGGACTACTACTGGTGTGCCTGCGGCAAGAGCGCCTCGCAGCCCTTCTGCGACGGTTCGCACGCCGGCAGCGAGTTCACGCCCACCAAGTTCACCGCGCCCGAGACCAAGACGGTCTACTTCTGCGCCTGCAAGCAATCCAAGAACGGCCCCCTCTGCGACGGGTCGCACAAGGCCCTCTAACCGGCTCTGGTCGCCGTCTGCGCAAAGCGTGTCACGCTCCGGCAGGCTGCGGCCCTTCCTCTCGGTCCCCAGTCTCGGTGCTGGGGCAGGAGTCCGCCATGCCTCTTTTCCGCCTGCTCCTGTCGTCTGTTCCAGTGGCCCTGATGCTGTTCGCAGCACCGGTCGCCTACGCCTGTGGCTGCGCCGCGGGAGCCTGCGGCTGGGGTCACTGAACCTTGGTCTCTCCTGACGAGCTCGATGGCCTCTTCGCGCGGGTAGCCGATGGCGACCGCGCGGCCTTCGGGCCCGTCTTCGGGGCGCTCTACCCCCGCGTCCTCGCCGTCTGCGCCCGGATCACGGGCAACGGAGCCGATGCTGAAGACGCGGCGCAGGCCACAATGGTGAAGCTGTTCGAACAGTCTCACCGCTACGAGCCCGGCCGCTCCGTGCTCGGCTGGGCCATCGCCCTCGCCGTCTGGGAGGCGCGCACCGTCTCGCGCGCCAACCAGCGCCGCAGCGCACGTAGCAGCTCCGACTTCGCGCTCGAGAGTCTCGAAGACCGAGGCCGCGCGGCCGACGACCTGCTCGCAGATCACGAAATGGAGCAGCTCCTTGAGGTGGCCATTGCCGACCTCTCTGCCACGCAGCAGGCCGCCGTGCAGGCAACCCTGCGCGGCTACATCCCCGCAGACGCCGCAGGCGCCGCAACCCTCCGAAAACAGCGCCAGCGAGCCCTTGTGCAACTGCGCGAATGGTTCACGCGACGACTCCGCCCCAGCGACCCGAGGAGCCCATGACAACTGCCCTTATGATGCCAACGCTCGATGCTGCGCGCGGCCGGGTTGCGCGTGCCTACGAACTCGCGCGCGCCCGTCGCGCCCTCCAATCCTCTCTCTGGGTACTGCCCGCGGTTGCTGTCGCGCTCGCGCTCGCGCTCGCTGAGCGCCGCGTCGAGGTCGCGCTCCTTGGCCTAGTGCTCGTTGCTTCCGTCTGGCTCGCCGACTGGCGCGGCAAGGAGTGGGGCAGGGCGCTGCCCGCAGGGCTCGTAGGAGGCCTCTTGACCTTCGGGGCTGCCATCTCGGGCCGCTGGGTGATGGTTGATTGCTGCGCCTCCGGTGCGGGCTGCTCCGACTGGTGCGTTCCCGCCTGCGCGACAGCCGGCGGGCTCGTCGGCCTGCTGACCGTGCTCGACGCAGGCCGTGCCGCCAATCCACTCCCCCGTATCGCAACCTCCGCGTCGCTGAGCGCCATGGGCGGAGCCATGGGATGTGCCTGCATCGGCTACACCGGCGCCGGCGCGATGCTCATCGCCATGAGCCTGGTCCTCCTTCCCGGCGGCATCTGGCTCGTCCGTCGCACGCTCGGTGTAGTGCCGACGCCTTAGCCAGGTTGGCCGTGCTGGCTGCGGAAGGCGCGCGCGCCGAGCAGCACCATGCGCAACATCACGATGGTCTCGTCGACCAACTTTGCCCGCTCCGAGGGAGCGAGATCGAGCGACCGCGTCGCCATCGCAAAGACGATGCGGGTGGTGGCCCGCGCCGCCAGATGAGGCTCCTCGAGGCGATGGTTTCGAAGCTCCGCGAACCGGCGGAGGTCGCTCTCCAGCTCATCTTCAAAGAAGACGAGCTGGCGCTCCACGGCGGTGCGAAGTTCGGGCGAACCGACCGAGCCCTCTCGCAGGAAGAGCTTCAAGAGCTGGTCATTCTCGGCGATCGGCTCCATGAAGGCCTCAAGCGAGGTTCGGACGACGCTGCGCTCAGACACCGCTCGAACACGCGCCTCGCGGATGATGCGGCGGAGCGAATCACCTGCCTGCTCGATCAGCGCGACGGCGAGCTCGTTCGTATCGTGGAAATGCCGATAGAAGCTGTTCGGCGCGATGCCGGCCTCGCGTGCCACCTCACGGAGCGTGAGGCTCGAGAGGCCGCGGTCGGGCCCAGCAATCGCAAGCGCCGCTTCGAGCAGCGCCTCGCGGGTGATGGTCGCCTTTCTTCCGACACGGGCGCGCTCCGGTGCCTCCGGAGCTGCGTCGGTGATGGCGGGCTGAGGGTCAGCGGTCTTCATGGCTGCACACTAAAAAATTGGATTGGTGGACACTTGTGCATACAGTCGTGCAAGATTATCGAGTCGACGGACGCTTCCTCTCCAATCCAACTCAATCCGCATGACACAGCGCGCAAGCCAAGTCCACAAAGGTCGCCGATGATTCCCATCATCTCGGCAGACGCCCTCGACTTCTGGCTCCAGCGGCTCAATCCAACTCTCTCGGTGTCTCGAACTCTCGCCCGCTTGGTCGCGCGGACGGTGGTAGCCCACGATACCGTCCAGCTCACCTTCGCCCCCAACCGTGCCTTCCGCGGCGCTCGTCCGGGGCAGCATGTCAACCTGTCCGCAGAGGTCGACGGCCGGCAGGTCACCCGCTGCTACAGTGTCACTTCGCTTCCGAAGCGCGGGCGGAGGTTCGAGCTGGTCGTAAAGCGGCTAACCCACGGCCGCATGAGCAGCTTTCTCACCCAGCGGCTGCGGATTGGAGAGGCGGTGGAGATTGGTCCGGCCTTCGGCGAAATGCTTGCCGCGCCCGCCGACCCAACCCCGCGCCTGCTGCTCGCCGGAGGCGTCGGTATCACGCCGCTGCTCGCCCAGATCCGTGAGGCTGCGGGCGCAGGGTTCGCCGCGCCGACGACGCTGCTCTACTGGGCGAAACGCCGAGCAGACCTCTGCTTTGCTGCCGAGCTGGAGGCGCTGCAGCGGCAGTTCCCGAACTTCTCGGTCCGCTTTCTTCTGACGCAAACCGAACAGCCGCAGCCCCGCATCTCTGAAGGCTTCCTTCGGGAGCAGCTGCCCGACCTCGCCTCGCGCACCGTCTTCGCCTGTGGCCCCGGTGGCTTTGTCCGCGAAGCCGGACTGGCCGTTGCATCACAGGCGCTCCGCTTTCAGTCCGAGTCCTTCGAGCCGCTCCGGGCGGCCGCAGCAGAGGGCGGCGAGGTCATCGTCCGGCTCCTCAAACGGGGCATCGAGATTCCTGTGCAGCGCGGACGCACCTTGCTCGAGGCGCTGGAAGGGCAGGGCGTTGCGCTCCGCTCCGGCTGCCGCATGGGCATTTGCAATACCTGCGCCTGCCCGAGCCTCGGTGGGCGCACACGCGACCTCCGCTCGCAGGCCATCTCGTCCGGCGAACCCGCCTCTGTTCGGCTCTGTGTGAGCGCTGCCGTCACCGACCTCACCCTCGACATCTAGGAGCCCCCATGGACACCGTCCGGAACGACCGTCTGCTGACGCAGCAAGAGGTCACGGCCCTCGCCGAAGAGCTCGACGCCATCCGAGAGTCGGTCGTCTCCGACCTTGGCGAAGTTGATGCGCGTTACATCCGACGCACCGTGGCGACCGTGCGCTGGCTCGGTGCACTCGGCCGCGGGTTCCTCTTTGCAGGCTTCTTTCCGCCCGCCTTCGTGGTCGGCACCATCCTGCTCGGCCTCTCCAAGATATTGGAGAACATGGAGGTCGCCCACAATGTGATGCACGGTCAGTATGACTGGATGGGCGACGCCTCGCTCCGAGGTCAGACCTACGAGTGGGACATCGCCGGTACCAGCGACAACTGGCGCAAGACCCACAACCTGCAGCACCACACCTACACCAACGTCCGCGGCATGGATGACGACCTCGGCTACGGCCTGCTCCGGCTCTTCCCTGAGCAGAGGTGGCGGCCCTACTACCTGCTGCAACCCTTTGTGGCGGTCATCTTCGCGGTGCTCTTCGAGTGGGGCATCGCGATCCAAGACCTGGAACTGGGGCGCTACTTCGCCGGCCGAAAGACGGGCGCCGAGCTCGCACATGAGGCCAAGCCTGTGATGCGTAAAATCGGCGTGCAGGTGCTTCGCGACTACCTCTTCTTTCCGCTCCTCGCCGGCCCCTTCTTTCTGACCGTGCTGGCTGGCAACGCAATCGCCAACGTGATGCGCAACGTCTGGACCTATGTGGTCATCTTCTGCGGCCACTTCACGGCGCAGGCCGCAACCTTTCCCAAGTCGGTCGTCGGCTCGGAGAGCCGTGGCGACTGGTACCTGCGGCAGCTCCAGGGCTCGTCGAACATCTCGGGCGGTCCATGGCTCCACTTCTGGACGGGTAACCTGAGCCACCAGATTGAGCACCACCTCTACCCCGATCTGCCAGGTCGCCGGTACGCCGAGATTGCGCCCCGGGTGCGCGAGGTCTGCGAGCGGTACGGGCAGGTCTACAACACGGGTAGCTTTGCGCGGCAGTTTGGCCAGGTAGTCTGGCGCATCCTCCGCTACGCGCTCCCGAACGACCTTTGGTTCGGAGCCCGCCGTCGGCCCGCCGGCGCCTAACTCTCGCCGACCAACGCGCCGTCGCCAGTGATCAGGAGCCAGAGCGTCCCGATGACTGCAGCGAGCAGCAACAGGGCATAGACGAGGCCATACCGCATCGCGAACTGGCGCCAGTAGAGGCCGTTGGAGGCCAGCTGAAGGCGGGCGATTTCTTCGTCCGTCAGCGCCGCTGCGGCCTCTGGCGTAGATGGCATGAGTTCGTTCACCAACAGCCGCTGAAGCAGGCCGGCGCCGTTCTCTCGGAGCAGCTTCATCGCTTCGGGGTCACGGGTGGCGGCGCGCAGCAGCTCCGGGGCATCGAAGGCCTTGGCTGCGATCAGCGTCGAGAGGCGGGAGAGGATGCCGAACAGGGTCACGAAGACGAAGAAGGGGTGGATTCGACCCAAGACAATCGTCGAGACCAGCACCAGTGCAAAGCAGCCGAGAGAGATGACCCAACTCGCCTGTTCGAGTCGCCGCTCCTGCCGCTGCTCGTGCAGGTAGCGCGCGAGTAGCTCTCCAGCTGGGGGCGTCACGGTGCCGCCGCATGGTTGCCGGCAATATCGCGCTTCAAGGATTTCTGTGACGCGCCAGTCGCCAATCTGCCCCTAGAATCCTCGACACCGTTACTTTTGTTGCCTAGTTGACACGCTTTTGTAACGCAGATGCCGACTTGGCGTGCGGCGTGCGGCTGGCAGGCGAGACCGAGGGCGATGCGCGAACTTCGATGGAGCGAAATCCGGGCACGGGTAGGGGTATGGGCAGCGACCCATCGCTGGTTTGTCGCGCTGCTGCTCCTCTGGACCATCGAACTCTGGTGGTCGCAGTCTGCCACCACCAAGCCGACCCTCTGGAGCGCCGGCGACATGGTGAAGAAGGATGTCTTCTTCCGGCTGCTCTTTGACCTGCTCGGCCTCGCGCTCCTGTTGGGCCGCGCCCACCGACTGATCATCGCATTCCTCATCTTCTGGTCGCTCGTCTTTCACTTTGCGACCATCAGTTACCACGCCCAGTATGACCGGGCCATCAGCATCTTCACGATTATCGGGCAGTTGGGCGAAGGCACCCAGGTCATGGAAGCCGCCTACGCGCTTACCCGCTCCTACCTCATGGTTTTTGTTCCGCTCCTCGTCTTGAAGGGGTGGCTGCTCTGGAAGGCCGAACGCGAGAACCGGCTCTCCGAGGCTGTCTCACGGCGCGGCTTTGCGGTGCTGCTTGCGGGCTATCTTGCCCTCTTTGCAGGGGTCACGCTCGATCACAAACCTATCTGGCGCATCGGGAAGTGGGAGACCGTAAGCGGTATCGGCTTCACCTACGGCTACCTGCCAGCCTGGGCTGGAGAGCTGATGTTCGTCAAGCGGGAGCGTGTGCTCGAGCGGGCGCTCGCACGGATGGAGAAGGTCTCAGACCAGCTCACACCGCATGAGATTGCACTCCCGATGCGCCGCAATCTGGTCTTTATCCAGCTGGAGAGCTTCGATGAGAAGGCTGTTGGATTCTCCATCCGCGGCACACCGGTAACCCCAGCGGTTACTGCGTTACGAGACAGGTCGATGTACTTCCGCATCCAAGCCCAGAAGTACACGGGCTCCTGCGATTCCGACTTCACGGCGCTCATGGGCCGAGTTGGTTCTCAGGACTTTCCGAACTACCGCATCGACGGCATCCCTTGGAACCAGGCGCTCCCCCACGACCTGCGCAAGGGGGCCTTCAACAACATGATCTTCCATGGCGTCTCCGGCCACTTCTTCCACCGCATCGATGCGATGCCACGCATGGGCTTCGACGGCATCTACTTCAAGGAGCAGATCGCGGCGGCCGCCGGGTATGACGGCAGCAAGTGGACGCTCGCCGACACCGAGGTCTTCGACTTCGCTACAAAGAAGATCAAGGCAGCGCCGCCGCGCACCTTTGCGATGGTCATTACGGCCACCAGCCACATGCCCTTCCGCTTCGAAACGCCAGGCATGGAGCGCATCTTCTTTGGCGACGATAAGTCCTACCAGAACAACTACTTCGATAGCCTCCGCTACGTCGACAAGTCGGTCGGTGACTTTGTCGCCACGCTGCCGCCCGAAACAACCGTCGTCATGTACGGCGACCACTGGTCCACCGTGCAGAACCCGGAGGTGGGCTACGAGCAGGAGGTCATCGACGGCTTCGGCATGGTCCCGTTCATCGTCTACAATGTGGGCGAAGACCTGAGCGGACAGCAGCGCACCCGCGGCACCCCGCTTGCGCTCGGCGCGCAGCTGACGCTCCACGACATGATGACCTGGGTTCACCACACGGCCCGTTCCGTCGGCATGCCGCGCACCATCATCCCTCCCCCTCCCG
>JABMMX010000341.1 GCA_013205435.1 Deltaproteobacteria bacterium | reverse complement strand
GCGCACCCGCGGCACCCCGCTTGCGCTCGGCGCGCAGCTGACGCTCCACGACATGATGACCTGGGTTCACCACACGGCCCGTTCCGTCGGCATGCCGCGCACCATCATCCCTCCCCCTCCAGTCTTGGGTTCCGGCGAAGGAAGCGGCTCGGGGCTTGCGCGATGAACCGCCTGCGTGAAGTTGCGGAGGCAATCACGGCCGCCCTCTCGTGGTTCCTTCTCCTCGCTGTTGCGCCTGTGGCGCGCTGGCGTCGCGCGGTTCCTGAGACGCCGTGGGTCATCTCAGGGCATCGCGGCCGCATCTATGAAGACAACGCCGGCGCGCTGCACGACTACCTTTGCAGCCACACCTCGCAGCCCGTCATCTGGATCTCCGGGTCTGAGGCCGTGACTGCCGCACTTCGGGCCGCCGTCCGTCCCACCCTGCGTCGAGGCACCTTCGCGGCCCGCTGGGCCATCATGTGCGCGCCGGTCATCATCTACTCGCATGGCGAAGACGATCTCGATGCGGCGCTCATCCTCCTCCGCGGCCGCACGGGCCTCCGCGTCCACCTCAACCACTCGCAGAACCACATCAAGGCAGGCGAGTACCACACCACCCATTACGAATCGCTCACGGGGCTCCAAAAACGTCTCTTCGAGTGGAGGGTGACCGACTTCGACTATATCCTCGCCTCCAGTGAGCGGGAGCGGGCCAACTTCGCGCTCTCCTATCCCCACCGCGCCGACCGCATCCTGCTCGGCGGCGGGGCGCACTGCGACCACTTCCTTCAGCATCGAGACGATGCGCCAGGCCAGAGCCTCTACTACTTCCCCACCTTTCGAGACACCGAGGAGGGCAGAACGGCACTCGACGGCGTTCTCCGAAAGCTCGTCGGAAGTGAGCAACTCCGGCAGTGGCTCGTGGCAGAGGGACTTACGCTCCACATCGGCGCACATATCAACGCGGCCAAGCACGCGGTGAAGGTTGCACCGCCCTTCGTCATCTTCCCCGTTTCGCGGCTGAAGGAGGGCATCTTCGACTGCCAGGCCTTCATCTCCGACTACTCCGGCCTGCTCGCCGACTTCCTCCCCTTCGACCGGCCGACCATCTTCTTCCCCTTCGACCGCGAAGACTACCTCCGATTCCGTCGCCTCTACGTCCCCTACGACACCTTCGCCCACGGCCCCGTCGTGACAAGCGCAGACCAACTCATCGAACTACTCGTCTCGAACCGCTGGCGCGATCCGGCACCGTGGGCCGAGCGCAGACAATTCTGGAGAAGCGAGATCTTTCCGACCATGGAACCTATCTACGCTGCGACCACCTACCGGACGATCGCTGCGCTTGTCTCTCCCCGGCAGGTTGGCTGATGGCGTTCGACGAAGAGGATCGGAAGAAGGTTGCCGTCGGCACGGTCCTCACCGTGCTGGGTGGTATCTGTCTCGCCGGTTTTCGAAGCATGGGCTTCGTGCTGCGCTCCCTCTTCGGGGGGAGTGCCTACGGCCTCTTTGCGATCGCGCAGTCGGGCGTTGAACTGATGGCCTATCTGCTGCTCGGCGGCTTCAACGACGCGGTTGTCTATCATGCTACGCGATGGACGATGCGCCGCGACGCAGCGACAGAAGAGACAGAGCGCGCCGAAGCCGAGGAGGGGCTCTACCGAGCACTCGCAACCACGCTGGTGCCACCCTTTCTGGCCGCCCTGGCAGTCGCCATCGCCGCCCAGTTTCTGCTGCCCACGCTGCATCGCATGTTCTGGTCGCAGCACGACCCGCTGCTCATCGATCTCGGCAGGACGCTCGCGCTTGCACTGCCGCTGATTGTTGTGATGCAGCTCTGCGCCGAGGCGACCAAGGCGGGGCTGCAGTTCGTCTGGCAGGTAGGCATTGTGCAGGTGCTCTTTCCGCTGCTGACAGTCTGCTTCGCCTTGGCGCTGCACCGGTTTGCAGGGCTCGGGATCGCCGCGTTGGCCTGGGGCCTGATCTTCGCGCTGCTCGTTGCGGCTACGACCGCCGTCGTTGCCTATGGCCGCTTCTTCTCTATCGCCCGGACGCTGCGCGCGGCGCTGTCGCTCCGCTGGGATCGCGAGGTGCTGGTCTTCGCGCTCCCGCAGAGCGTCAACATGATGACGAACCTTGGGCTGGCCAAGGCAGACGGGCTCATGCTCTCCGCCTTTGTGAGCGCCGACGCGGTGGGCGTCTATGTGCTCGTTGCCGACCTCACGCAGCTCATCCGCCTGGGCAAGATGGCCTTTTCGAGTGTCTTCTCGCCCCTGGTTGCAAAGTATCAGGCCGTCGCCAACCGCCGCGGCATTCAGGATGCGCTCGCCACCCTCATCCCCATCACCGCGACGCTCGGCCTGCTCCTCACGCTCGGCATCATGGGGAGCTATGAGGCGGCCATCCTGCAGGAGGGCGAAAGCTGGAGCGGCGGGCGTCTCTATCCCTGGCTGCTATGCGTGGGACCGTTGATGAGCTGCTTCTTCGGGCTGGCGGGGAACCTGCTCTTGATGTCGGGCCATAGCCGGCTCCTGCTCTACAATTCGCTCGGCGCGGGGCTGCTCAATCTCTCGCTTGCGGCGCTCTTCATTCCGCAGGCTGGATTGCTCGGCGCTGCCGCTGCAACGGCCATTGCGAACTTCTCCATCTCCTTCGCGCAGATCATCGAGATGCGCAGGCTGGAGGGATACCAGCTGCACTGGCGCTACTACAGCCGCACCCTCGTCGCAGGGCTGTTGCCGGTTGCAGGCGTGGTCTTTGCCTACAGCGCTGCCGCGCCCGCCTTTCTCGCAACCCTGCCGGGCGACAGCCTGATGGTGCAGCGTGCGGCGTGGGTTGGGGTGATGGTGGCGACCTACGCGCTCCTCATCTTCCTGCTGCCTGGCACCAACCCGCTCCGCGACCTTTTCCGACGCGGCCGGCCACTGGAGGCGGTTGCACCATGAGTCGCTTCTACCTCTGGGCCTGGCTGGTCTTCGGGGCGCTACGCACCATGTCGCTCATCCTCCACTTCTGGGGGCCGAGCCCGTGGGGTGGCCCGACGGTGCTGGAGCCGCTCCGGCTCGCACCTGACGCGATCCTGTTCGAGGTCGGCCTTGTTGGTCTGTTGGCCTTTGGCTTCGGGGCCATCGAGGCCGGCGCATCGCGGCTTGGTGCACTGCGGCTCCGCGCCTTCATCCGCCTTTCGCTGCTGCTGCTGCTCTGCTTCTGGCAGGGGTTTGCTCAGTTCGACCAAGAGGTGGTCCGCTGGATGGCGCAGCATGTGAGCAGCTCATTCATCAACAACTTCTTCGGCGTCCGCGACCCGCAGCTGCTCGGTCGAATCCTCACGAACGATCGTCTTCCGACGGCCCTCGCCTTGCTCCAGATTGCAGCTGGCCCGCTGGTTGCGTTTGGCCTCTGGCAGTTGCAGGGGCGCGCATCTGTGAGGCTTCGACCGCGAACCGCCTGGCTCATGTTGCTGCTCATCGCCGTTCTGGTGGCGCTGCCGGCCTGGTTCCGGCCTTCCGAGAAGCGGTGGCGCCGCATCCGGCCTGCTGCCGTTGCCATCGTCGCCGACGCGGCCAAGCAGGTGCTGGGGCAGGAAGAGCCGAAGAACTCCGACCAGGCCCGCCGCGACCTCTACCACTTCGTGCGGAGCGGGACCCTCGAGGGCTCTGGTGCACCTGTCGACCCCCAGTTTCCCCTGGCCTCGCAGTCAGGGATCGGGAGACGCACGCCGGCAGAGGCGAAGGCCGCTCCTCGGAGCACCCGACCGAACATCGTCATCGTTGTGTTTGAGACCATGCGCGCGTGGAACACAGGCTTGGTACCCGACGCCGCAGACCCAGGTGATACGCCCGAACTCGATGCGATTATCAAACGGCAGGGGGCCTACTTCCCGTGGGCGCACGCCTCAGGTTACCCCTCCGTCGAGGGGGCGATGGGGATGCATCTCGGCATCAGGCCCCACTTCCGCAAAATCGTCTTCTCCGACTTCCTGCACATTCGCACGCTCGCCTTCCCTGAGGTGCTGCACAGTGCCGGCTACAAGAGCTTCGCGTTGCTGGGTGCCGACCCCTCTTTCAGCAACTTCACGCCGTGGATGAAGCGATGGTATGACGATGTTGAGTACGACCCGCGGCGGCACCACGATGGGCCGCTCGTTGACAGAATGATGCAGCGGCTCGACGGCAGGCTAGATGATGCGGAGCCTCTGCTTGCGCTACTCTGGACCGCGACCACCCATCCGCCCTACGACATCCCTGCTTCCGAAGGCATCCCGATCGCAGATACCGACGAGGGTCGATTCGTGCAGGCGATGCGCTACGCCGATAAGAATGTCGCGAGGCTCATCCGCTGGCTCGAGCAGCAGCCGGGTTGGGAAAACACGGTCGTCGTTGTGCTCGGTGACCATGCGCAGCCCGTGCCCTGGCAGCGGCAGCACTCCGAAGCTGTTGGGCCGCTGACGCCCGGCCACACATGGACGACGCTCTCCTTCCTCGGAGGCTGGCCGGGGCTGCCTGCTACGGGTCTGCAGGAGGTGACTGCCTCCCATCTTGACCTTGCCCCCACGCTCATCTCCCTCGCGGATCTCAAAGTGACGAACCCCTTCATGGGCCGCAACCTCTTCCCGCGAACCGGGGTCTTGAAGGAGCGCCCGCTCTTTGCCTTCCGCGACGGGGAGGTGGTCGTCGTGGAGGGTGAGCAGCGCACCGGATTCCGCGTTGACGGCGGAGCGCCGCAGGCGTGGACAACGCGCCGCACGAGCAAGCGGGAGTATGGAATGCTCGATGGGGAGGCCATAAGGCGAAACGAAGTTCCGGCGGGCTTTCCGGTAGAACGGTACCGAGACATGATTTTGGAGTGGAGCGACCTGCTCGAGCAAAACAGGGTCTTGCCTGAGAACTGAGAGGACGGAAGAGGGCTTGATTGTGGCGCGAAGGTGACCCCTTTGGGGCGGGCTGGAGGCAGGGGATGCGCGGTTTTGCTCTTACGCTGTTGAATGCCGGCCGCGCCTTCCCCAATGTTGCTCGAACGGCTAGACGGCGGCTGCAAACAGTGCGGCTCACCTCGGGCCACAACACTCCTTCGCTAGGTTGCATCATGGGATTTCAGGGTTTTCTGCGGTTGCTGATTCCTCGCGAAGATCAGTTCTACGACTTCCTGGAGCAGCAGGCGCTGCTGGCCCACGAAGGGGCACTTGCGATGGCCAAACTCACGCAGGAGCGCGCCTCGTCCGAGGCGGTTCGCGATGCTGTGCAGGCCGTAGAGCACCGCGGCGATAGCGTGGTGCACCAGATGGAGGAGGCGCTCGCCCGCACCTTCGTGACGCCCATCGATCGCGAAGACCTCAAGAAGCTCTCGGACGAACTCGACGATGTGCTCGACCTCACGAACGGCGCTGCCCGCATCCGGGTTCTGACCGGCATCGAGTCGCCTTCGGATGCCTCGCTCAAGTTGATCGTGCAGCTTGTTGAGAGCACCCGCATCCTCGCCACGGCCATGCCGCTTCTCCGCAAGCATGCCTACACCGACCTCGTCACGGCCAGCCGAGAGCTCCGTCGCGTAGAAAAGGCCTCCGACCAGATCTACCGCGAGGCCATCCGGCAACTCTTCGCCGACCCTGCGGTCGACGCCAAGTCATTGCTCCGCGAGAAGGAGATGCTGGACGACCTCGAACGGGCGATCGACCGTTGCGAAGAGGCGGGCGAGACCTTGGCGAACCTCGCCATCAAGCACGGCTGAGGCTCCAATGCTGACGCTGCTCATCGTGGTCATCGTGGTGACCCTGATCTTCGACTTCATCAACGGCTTCCACGACGCCGCCAACGCGATCGCCACGGTCGTTTCCACGGGCGTGCTTCCCGTGCGTACCGCGGTCTTCCTTGCTGGCATCGCCAACTTCGTCGGCGCGATCATGGGGACGGCGGTCGCAAAGACCATCGCGAACGACTTCACTGATCCTACCCTCGTTACCCTTCAGGTCATCCTCGCCACGCTGATTGGCGCCATCGTCTGGAACCTCATCACCTGGTGGTACGGCATCCCCTCGTCGAGCTCGCACGCGCTCATCGGCGGTCTCTGCGGCGCCGTTGTGGCGCACGGCGGCGTCGACGCCTTCAAGTGGGACAAGCTGGTCGACAAGGTTCTCAAGCCCCTGGTCATTTCCCCCGTCTTCGGCTTCCTGCTCGCCATCATCGTGATGATCTCCCTGCTCTGGATCTTCCGCAAGATGCGTCCTGCGGCGGTCAACTCAACATCGCGCTCGTTGCAGCTGGTTTCGGCCATGGTGATGGCGACGGCGCACGGCTCCAACGATGCGCAGAAGTCGATGGGCATCATGACGCTTGCGCTCCTCATCTACCTCAACGCGGGGGGCGTGGACCTGCCACATTGGGCAATCCCGGCAAAGGGCGAAGTACCCACATGGGTCGTCATTTCGTGCGCTCTGGCCATCGCACTCGGCACCATGGGTGGCGGCAAGAAGATCATCAAGACGATGGGAACCAAGATTATCCGGATCAGCCCGCTCCAAGGTTTCGCTGCCGAAATGAGCGGCGCGGCCACCATCTTTGCGGCAAGCCACTACGGTATCCCACTCTCGACCACCCACTGCATCAACTCGAGCATCATGGGTGTCGGCGCGAGCCGTCGCGTCTCGGCGGTGCGGTGGGGCGTGGCCGGCAACATGGTGGTGGCCTGGGTTCTGACCATCCCGGCAACTGCGACCATCGCGGCCCTCACGCAGTGGGCCCTCGATCGGTTTAGCCGCTAGTTCGCAGAAGGCTTCCGCGCAGCGAGCAGTCCCGTAGCTACCAGCCGCGCTTCGATGGCTGGCGCTGCTTCCAAGACAGCTGGGCGTGAGAGGTGGTTGCTGTCCGCGTAGAGGGGCTCGCCGCTCCGCGTACGAGGGTTGCAACTCCCCGCAACGCAGAAGAGGTCGGACCAGTCCTCGAAGATGAGCCCGCGCCGCCTGGAGAGCGAGCGGCGGAGGCTGGAGAAGCCCCCATGGTCAACAGCGTCTTGGCGGACGCTACAGAGAGCATCCGCGTCTGCACCCCGCCAGGTGGCCGCCTCTAGGCACTCCGGTAATGCAGATGGTCCCTCCGCGAGCCCGCGCAGGATGACCACCTTGGCGGGCAACGGATGCAGGGAGCTGATGCCCGCCGCAAACCATCGCTGCAGGGATGGAGGAGAGATGATCATTCTGGCCACGGTGACGGCAAGCATCATCGCTGCGGAGGCAGGGAGGAGGCGTCGGGCTCGTCGCGCGTAGAAGGGGGCAAACCGCCAGGCGGCAGGAGCTGGTCGCAGCCTCTTTGCCTCGGGCCGTTGCAAGGTCAGGTGCCCGTGCAGTCGGAGGATTGTTTGACAATGGCAACGATTGCGTTTATCAACCAAATGTCCCGTCAAGGAGTTGGTCATGCCAGAGCGCGAAGTCATTCAACGCATCTTTCAGCTCAAGCAGCAGTGCGACCTGCTCGAAGAGGGGCTGCGCGAGTCGCTGCAACTCTCTTCGGCGGAGTT
>JABMMX010000340.1 GCA_013205435.1 Deltaproteobacteria bacterium | reverse complement strand
GGCTGCAGCAGCGACAAGAAGGCCGCGGCCGATAGCGACGCCACCGCAGACGGCTCCGCTGCCACGGATAGCGGCTCCGGCGAAGGGAGCGGCTCCGGCGATACCGGCAGCAGCGGCAGCGGAAGCGCAGACGACACCACAGCAGACGCAGAGACCACGGCTCCCGTCTACGTGCGGCAGTACCCGCTCGCAGAGACCTTCCCTGCCCCCGCGGGCAAGGTCTGGCGCCGCTCCATCGTCCACCTCCATTCCACCCACTCGCACGACGCCTGCGACGGAAACCCACGCGTCGACGGCCAGTACAACTTTGCCTGCCTCGCCAGCCTGCGCGCAGCCCTCTGCAAGACCCGCATCGACGTCGCCAATCTCACCGACCATGGCGACCTCTTCGCAGAGACCCCCTGGCCCGATGTGCTCCTCTTCGACCCCGCCACCGACGAGCTCGTGACCGAGGCCGACGGCCGCCGCTACAACCAGATGCGCTGCCCGGACGGCTTCGTCGTCACCATCACCGCCGGCATGGAATCCGCGCTCATGCCCATCCAGTTCCGCGGCCCTCTCTCCACAGACGTCGCAGAGAACCAGACCCTGCTCAGCGGCAGTGACGGTGTCGCCATGTCGCGCTTCCGCGACGCCGGCGCCCTCGCCTGGATTGCCCACACCGAGTCCAAGACGCTCGAAGAGCTCGACGACCTAAATGTCGGCGGCCTCGAAATCTACAACCTCCACGCCAACATCGACCCCAAGATCCGCCCGCTCCTCGGCCTCGACCCCTTCGGCTTCGCAGGCTCCGTCTTCCCCTTCATCGGCGGCGGAACCCGCGCCAACGCCGACTTCGCCCTCCTCGGCTTTCTCGCCCCCAACCAGAACGCGCTCGACAAGTGGGCAACCGTCAACATGACCCGCCTTGTCGTCGGCACAGGCGGTACCGATGCGCACGAGAACACGCTCCCGCAGATTGCCACCGACGGTGAGCGCATGGACAGCTACCGCCGCATGATCGGCTGGTTTGCGAACTACGTCCTGGCAGACGACGACTCCTTCGACGCCTACCGCACGGCGCTCGCCACAGGCCGCAGCTTCGTCGGCTTCGACACGCTCGGCAGCCCCGCCGGCTTTGATGCAGCCGCCTTCGACGCCGCCGGCACCCGCTTTGAGATGGGCTCCTCCTTCCTCCCGACCGAGGGCGCCTACATCCGGGCAACCGTGCCTTCCATCAGCACGCCGGAGGGCGGTGACGCAACAATCCGAACCCTCCTCTTCCGCTCGACAGGTACCACCTGGGAGCAGGTCGCAGAGAGCGGAACCGGCGAGACCCGCTTCCCCATCACGACGCCGGGCGTCTACCGCGTGGAGGTCCGCTTGACCCCCACCCACCTTCTCCCCTTCCTCGAGCGGCTAGGGCGCCTCGCAAACAACGAGCTGCCCTGGATCTATGGCAACCCCTTCCGGCTCGTCGCACCCTAGCCCCTACGCGTCTTTGATGAAGTCCACGATCTGGCGCAGCTCGGGCTCCGCGCGCATCGCTGCATCTATGAGTCGAGGGTCGAAGGCGGAGCCAGCCTCCAAGCGGAGCTGCGACATCGCCTCCCCCCACGCCAGTCGAGCCCGGTAACTCCGCGGTGCCGTCATCGCATCGAGCGCATCGGCGATCGCGCCAACGCGGCCCTCCAGCGGAATCGCCTCGCCCTGCAACCCGAGCGGATAGCCTCGCCCATCCCAACGCTCGTGATGCGACCGCGCCATCCGCACCGCTGAGTCCTCGGCCAGCGCGCCACCACGCGCGAGCAGCCTGGCCCCCGCCTCGCAGTGACCGCGCATCCGAGCCACCTCCTCCGCCGACCAGACCCCGGCCTCGGATCGGAGCGCGCCGACCATCTCGATCATCCCGATGTCGTGCCACGGCGAAGCCCGTCGAATCGCCTCGACCTCCGCCGGGGTGCAGCCGGCCGACGCAGCGATGGTGACCGCATACCGGGCGAACCGGTCGCCATGCATCGCCCCACCGTCTACGCCGCCCTCAATGCCACTCGCTACCGACAGCGCGTGCGCCTCGTAGACCGTCCGCTGCGCCTCCATCGCGCTCGTCAGCTGCGCCTCCTTGTTGCGCGACGCAAACCACTGGCCTGTGCCGGTCGCGCCGCCGCTCCGAAGCGCCGACCGCAGCCCGCGCAGCTCAGACGACTTCCGCATCGCGATCTCCACCGTGCAGATGAGCAGCGACGGCTCGAACGGTTTGATGACCAACCCGTGGATACCGCCGCGGACAAGCTGTTCCAGCACCTCCAGCTCGCTCTCCGCGGTCATCATCACCACGGGCGGCGCATCGAGATCATCGCGCAGCGCTGCCACCAGCACATCGCCGTCTTGCCCCTTCATGCGCAGGTCGCTCACGATAACATCCAGCAGGTTCGATCCGATGAAGGCCAGCGCGCTCGCCACATCGTTGCGAACCGTCACCGCGTGACCTCGACGCCGCAACAGCAGCGCCACAAGATCTGCGACCAGCGTGTCATTGTCGACGACCAGTATTCTACCCACGACTGCCGCTCCTTTGCTCGCAATACCGCGTCTCGCCGCTGTCGATGGTACCACCAGTTTTCCAATCGGCCAAACCCCGAACGCGCTCGTTGACACCCCAGCGTTTTTGTCGCAAGTCGCGGGTGTTAAGAACTTGGGAGCCCCTTCATGCTCGACACCAGCTCACTCCACGCTTCGTTGCGTGATCTCGGTCTAGAACCGGTGATCTGCCGGCGCGTGCTGATCGTGGACGACGAACCAGCACTGGTGGAGACCCTCGAAGGGCTCCTCGAAGACCACTTCGACGTCATCACCGCCTCCGGCGGTAGAGATGCACTCCGCCAGCTCGAGGCCGGCGATATCGTGGACGTCATCGTCACCGACCAGCGCATGCCAGGCATGCTCGGCGTCGACTTCCTCGAAGAGGTCTCCAAGCGGCTCCCCGACACCATCCGCATGGTCGTCACCGCCTACGCCGACGTCGACCCCATCATCGACGCCATCAACCGCGGTGCCGCCTACCGCTTCCTCTCCAAGCCCTACAACGCCGACGAGCTCCGCGCCGCCATCACAGAGGGCATGCAGCTCAAGGCGGCGCGCGCCTCGCTCGGCCACCTCATGGCCGCCCTCGAGACCCGCCGCAACGACATCGAAACCGCGCTCGATGAGCTCCGCGCCGCCCAAGACCAGCTCGTCGCCGCCGAGCGGCTCACCACCTTGGGCAAGATGACCGCGGGCATCGCGCACGACATCCGCAACCAGCTCGCCGGAATGCGAGTGATGCTCTCGCTGCTGCAAGGCTCCGGCGCAGAGTCTTTCCTCCACGAACCCACCAAGCGAGCCGTCGCCTCGCTCGACCACCTCTCCAGACTCGTCAACGAGGCACAGGAGTTCGCCAGGGCCGACAGTGGCGCGCTGCAGCGCCTCCGCGTCGACCCACGCGAACTCATCGCAGACACGCTCGTCCTCTGGCGAGCCGAAAACACGGCCGCCACGGAGCTGGCGATCGAACTCGACGACAGCCTTACCTGGGTCACCGTCGATCCACTGCGCGTCACCCAGGGCCTCCTTGTCCTGCTCCGCAACGCTGCGCGCGCCAATCGCGACGATGCGACCGTCGCACTCCGTGTTGTCCGCAGCGAGGCCGCGCGTCACGGCGTCCTGTTCTCCGTCATCGACCGCGGTGACGGCATGGACGCAGATACCCTGGCACGCGCCTCCGAGCCCTTCTTCTCAGCCTTCGACCCGCCATCGCTCGGGCTCGGACTCGAGGTCGCACGACTCGTCGCCACCTCGCATGACGGCAGCCTCGAAATCACCTCATCGCCAGGCCTCGGTACCACCGCCTCGCTCCTGCTCGCAGATGCGGATGGAGGCACACATGGCTAGCGCCTTTGACGCACAGTCCGGCCTGCTCGACCGCTTCCGCGCACCGCTCCGCGTCTGGGTCTCACGCGCCCTCTCCGCCCACCTCCCCTCCCTTTCTGCGGCGCTGGGCGACGATGCCGAGGTACACGCGCTGGTCGATGGCGCGCTGCCGCCCAGCATGGGTCCTGCCGTCCTCCTCGCCGCACCCTCCGACCTCGCCCCCGCCAACGAGCCGGTCCTGCGCGAGCTTGTTCAGGCCGCTGAGCCCGGACGCCTCGTGCTCTACGGCGGAGAGCAAGACCGAGCCGTCCTCTTCACCGCCATCAACCACTGGCGCGTCTTCCGACTCATCCCCTCCATCACCGGCCTCCCTGCCGTCGTGGATGCCATCCAGAAGGCCCACGAGACCACCGAGATGGAGCTCGCGCTCGAGTTCGGCATCCGTGACCTTGCCCAGCAAAACAAGCACCTCGGAGGCACCCTCGAACGGCTGCAGCGAACCCGCGGGCAGCTCCTCCATGCAGAACGCCTCACCACCCTTGGGCGACTCACCACCGGCCTCGGGCAGGCACTCGACTCCCACCGCGTCGCCACCGATGACCTCTCCGCTGCCACCAAGCGCATCACGCTCGATGCCGAACTCCTCGATGTCGTCGAGCGCACCCTCGAAGGCGGCCGCGCACTCGACTCCCTCCTCAGCGACCTCCTCTACTTCGCCGAGAACCGCGAGCGCCCCCTCCTCCTCGCACACCACGACGCCGACGCCATCGCCTCTGCTGCGCTCCGCCTCGCCGAGGTCGACCCCGTCTCGCGCAAGCGAAACATCACCATCTCGCTCCGCTCCGGCAGCTTCATCTGCGTCGACCGATACGCAATCTACCAGGTCCTCATCAACCTCCTCCGCAACGCCATGCAGGCGACCGAGGACGGCGGCACCATTCAGCTCTCGACCCGCCTCAGCGACGGCGAAGTTGTCTTCGAGGTTACCGATAACGGCACCGGCATGTCGCCCGACACCCAGGCCCGCCTCTTCGAGCCCTTCTTCACCACAAAGGGGCGCGACGGACTCGGCCTCGGGCTGCGTGTCTCCCGCCTCACCATCGAGCGCCACGGCGGACGCGTGGAGTGCCAATCCACACTCGGCGCCGGCTCCACCTTCCGCCTCTTCCTGCCCCTCAGCGCCCACTGAGCGACTGGCAGCTGTGAACGATCAAAACTTGGGTACCCCACCCGCCTCGCGTAGTCTTCTACGGTTCACACCCGAGGGGTCTGCAGATGTCGAAGAAGAAGCAGTACGATGACCTCTACGGCGGCGTTGGCCGAGCGATGAACTTTCGCGCCAAGCGCGTCCTCGCCCGAGAGGTAGCCGACCTCGACGGCTTCGACCTCACCGTCGACGGCAAGCCCGCGCAGGTCCACGACCTCGCCATGAGCGGTCTCTCCTTTCACACGCCGCCCGCCGACTCCTCGTCCGTCGGAGATGCCGTCGAACTCCGCGTCTGCTTCGCCGACCAGGTCATCTTCGATGGCGCTGCACGCGTCGCACGCATCGAAGACCTCGGCCGCAGCCGGCGCATCGCAGTTCAGCTCCTCACTGGCTTCCTCGACCTGCCGGCCATCCGGCGTGCCGACGAAGATCGCACCCTACAACTGCGGCTCGGCACCGGCGCAGACAAGGTCCGAGACAAGGTCCCTGCCGACTTCCGCGAGGTCAACGAGCACGCCGCCTTCTTCCTCGCCCACCACCGCCGCCTCCTCGACGAGACCGAAAACCGCTACCGCGAGCAGGGTGCCAACGGTCGCGAACTCATCGACAGGCTCGTCCAGCAGGCCTCCGATGCCATGCGACCCGAGTGGCTCGCCATCTCGAGCCGCGCCGGCGAGATCGCCCGCCCCTACCTTGAAGACGCTGAGACCCGCGCCGCGATGAAGGCCTACGTAGAGACCCTCATCACCTCGCAGCTCCTCGATGTTCCCATCGTCTCTCGCGCCTACACCAAGCCCCTCGGCTACGCTGGCGACTACCAGGTCATGAACCTGATCTTCCGCAACGCCTACGAAGGCCGCACGGTCTTCTCACGCGTGATCAACAAGCTCTTCGTCGAAGAGTCCATCGCCGAAGGTGCCCGCGCCAGGCTCGAACTCCTCAAGAAAATCTACGCCGACGAACTCGCCCGGCGCACCGCCCTCGGAGCCACCGAGCCCTTCCGGATCATGAGCCTCGGCTGCGGCCCCGCCAAAGAGGTCTCCGACTTCGCCGACGGCCCCGATGCCTGGCCAACCCCCATCCACTGGACCCTCCTCGACCAGGACGAGCAGGTGCTCTCGCTCGCCTACAGCGAGTCCTTCAAGCGACTCACCGCGCGCCGCGACGGCAGCTCCGTCCGCTGCCTCTACATGTCCTTCCAGCAGCTCATCGCAGACCCCGAAGGCTCCTTCAACGAAGAGTCCCACGACCTCGTCTACGCCTCTGGGCTCTACGACTACCTCCGCCAAAATCGGGCGAGGGAGCTCACCCGGGCACTCTACGACAAAACCTCACCGGGCGGTCTCTGCATCATCGCCAATGGAGCCGCCCCCTCCAAGTCGCTTTGGCCCACAGAGTTCATCCTCGACTGGACCCTCATCTACCGCACCGAAGCAGAGATGCGCGACATCGCCGCCGCACTCCCCGCCGACGCCGAGGTCGAGTTCACCGCCGAGCGTGAAGGCGCCTTCTCCTTCCTCATCGCCCGCAAACCTGGCTAGCCCATGGCACAAGGCACCGCTTCCTACATCGTCGTCTCCGCCCTCGCAGACGCACCCCTCAGTCTCACAGACGAGGAGCAGGAGGAGTTTCGGCGCCAGTCACGGGGGCTCACCAAGGCTGCACTCCAGACCGAAGCCTGGCTCGCCTTCTTCCTCATCCCCTGCTTTGGCATCCTCGATTGGGTCGTGCTGCCGGACTACTTCGGCACCTTCATGCTGCTCAGGCTCGCAGCAAGCCTCGTGTCACTCGCCACCGCCATCGCCTGTCGGTCGCAGAGCGACTTCGTCCTCCGACACATCGAAACCATCTCCATCGCCTTCCACGTCAGCATCACCTCCGCAATCGCCACCATGTGCTGGTTCGATGGCGGACTCGACTCGCCCTATTACGCTGGAATGGTCCTCGTCTACCTCGGCTTCGGCCACTTTCAGCTCATGCCGCTGGCCAAGGCCGTCCTTGTCCCTCTCCTCAGCTACATCATCTACATTACACCCGCACTCTCTGGAGCGACCCACATCGCGTCGCCCGCCTCCGCTATCAACAACCAGTTCTTCCTTGTCTCCTTCGGCTTCGTAACCGTCGTCTCCTGCAACCAGAAGCTCCGCCTCCAGATGCGGCAGTTCCTGACCAACCGCAGCCTCGACCTCGCACGCACCGAGGCCGAGCGCGCCAACGAGAAGCTCAAGCAACTCGACAGGATGAAGTCCCAGTTCTTCGCCAACATCACCCACGAGCTACGTACCCCGCTCACCATGATCCTCGCACCCGTCGAGTCGGCGAACGACGGCGCACGCGGCGTTGTCCCAGCCCACCTCGCACCGACGCTCAAGGATGTCTGGCGCAACGGACTCAAGCTCCTCAAACTCATCAACGACCTCCTCGACTTCTCCAAACTCGAAGAGGGCTTCGCACGCCTCCGCATCGACGAAACAGACCTCCCCGTCTTCGTCCGACAGATCACCGGCTACGCAGCAGACATGGCCGCCAGAAAGGAGATCACCCTCTCCTTCAACATCGCAGAAGACCCCGGCACGATGCACCTCGATCATGAGAAGCTCGAGCGAATCGTCGTCAACCTCGTAGACAACGCCCTCAAGTTCACCCCCATCGCGGGCTCCGTCGAAGTCACCATCGACTGCTCTCCGACCCACGCCTTCGTCCGCGTCAAAGACAACGGCATCGGCATCGCACCCGACGCACTCGACCGCGTCTTCGAGCGCTTCACCCAGGCGGACGGCTCCATCCATCGCCAGTTCGGAGGCACAGGCATCGGCCTCGCCTTCGCCCGGGAGCTCGCCCGCCTCCACGGCGGAGACATCTCCGTCACGAGCGAACCTGGCCAGGGCTCCGTCTTCACACTCAGCCTCCGGCGCGGGCGTGACCACTACGACCCCAATCTCATGGACCGGCGCAGAAATGCCGCACCCGCAGGCGCAGCAGTCCGCGGCGACGACGCCGGACCCGCAGAGTGGGCACGCCACCTCACCGAGCGTCTCGACTACAAGTTCCAAGGCATCGACGAGGCTACCGAACGCCGCGCAGTCCCGCGCTCCGACGATGAAGGAAAAACCAGCAAGGTCCTTATCGTCGAAGACAACCCCGACATCCTGCGACTCCTTAACCTCGAACTCTCCGTCGAGCACTCCGTCTATGTCGCCAAGGATGGGCGACAGGGCATCGAACTCGCCCTCCGCGAACAGCCCGATGTCATCCTCACAGACTTCATGATGCCCGAGGTCGATGGACTCACCCTCATCCGAACCCTCCGCGCCGACAGCCGCACCGCAGACATCCCCATCATCATGCTCACCGCCAAAGGCGATGTAGAAGACCGCCTCGCAGCCGCAGAGGCCGGTGCAGACCTCTACCTCTCCAAGCCCTTCAGCACCCGCGAAGTCCGCGCCGCCGTCAACGCCCAGCTCAAGCGACGCGGACGCCAGGTCGGCAACATCATCCGCGCACAGGTCCAGAGCCTTGAGCTCATCTCGGCCAGCCTCGCGCACGAGATCCACAACCCGCTCGCCTACATCAAAAACGCCAACACCATCGTCACAGAGAACATCGAAAAGCTGCTGCGCATCATCGCAGACCCTGACCTCTCCGACGAAGACAAGAGCAAGCGTATCGACGCCATCCGCAACCGGCTCGGCCGCTCCACCACCATCGCCCATCAGGGCGTCGAACGCATCTCCCAGATCGTTGACCTCGTCCGCCGCTACGCGCGCGCCGGATACAGCCCCGACCCCATCTCCTTCTCCATCGACGACTCGCTCCGCGACGTCCTCAGGCTCATCCACAGGCCGCACGACACCGTGACACTCCACGCCGAACTCGAGGCAGGCGAGGCACTCCTCCGAGTCCGACCCGAAGAGCTCCACCTCGTCTGTAGGAACCTCATCCAGAACGCGGTTGAGGCCATTGGCGAACAGGGCGATGTCTGGATTGTCGCCAAACGCGAAATTGACGAGATCACCATCGCCATTCGAGACAACGGACCAGGCATCAACCGCGAACACATGGCCCGCATCTTCACCCCCTTCTTCTCCACCAAGGAGACGGGCAAGGGCATGGGCATCGGCCTCTCCATCGCCTTCCAGATCGTCAACAACGCCGGCGGCTCCATCGAGGTTGCCAGCACGCTGGGCGAAGGCGCCACCTTCACCGTACGCATCCCACTGATCCGTCACGGCTAGTTCGCTCTTGGCCTCGCCGCTCCGACTCTGGTAGCCCGCATGCGCTTCAACCTGAGGATTTCATGCGCAATCTCACCATCCATAAGTTCGGCGGCACCAGCGTAGGCTCGGCAGAGCGACTCACCGCCGCCGCCGCCATCATCGCCGCCTCGCAGACCCCTGCGCTCGTCGTCACCTCCGCGATGAGCGGCACCACCGACGCCCTCCTCCGCGCCATCTCCGCAGCGGCCGACGGCCAGGCCGACGACGCCCGCGGCGAGGTCGCCACCATCACCCGCCGCCACCGAGAAACCCTCCTCGCGCTCGGCGGCAGCGATACCTCGACCGGCAGCCGCATCGACACCCTCTGCGACGAACTCACCCACCTCATCGAGGCCATCGTCGCCCTCGGCGAAGCGAGTCCGCGCTCCAAGGACCGCATCGTCTCCGTCGGCGAAAAGCTCGCCACCGAGCTCCTCACACACGCGCTCCAAAGCGCCGGCCGACAGGCCATGCCCATCAGCGCAGACACCTTCCTCGAGACCGACGCCCGCTTCACGAAAGCGAGCCCCATCCCCTACATCACAGCAGGACGCATCCGTCGCGCCCTCACGCCCCACCTCGACGCAGGGCTCACCCCCGTCGTCACCGGCTTCATCGGCTGCTCCGCAGAGGGACACACCACCACGCTCGGCCGCGGCGGCAGCGACTTCTCCGCAACCCTCATCGGTGCCGCACTCGAAGCCGCAGACATCATCATCTGGACCGATGTCCCCGGCGTCTTCACCGCCAACCCCCGCATCGTCCCCGAGGCCCTCGCCATCCCGCAGCTCCACCACCGCGAGGCCGCCGAACTCTCCTTCTACGGCGCAAAGGTCCTCCACCAGCGCACCATCCAGCCCGTCAGCGGAACCGACGCCCGCGTCTGGATCAAGAGCTCCTTCGAGCCCGAACAGACCGGCACCCTCGTCGACCGCAACCAGCTCATCGGCTCACACCCCGTCAAGGCCATCAGCGCCGTCCCGGGCCAGGCCATCGTAAACGTAGAAGGCCGCGGCATGGCCGGCGTGCCAGGCATCGCCGCACGCATCTTCGGCGCCCTCGCCCGGCACCAGATCAGCGTCACCCTCATCTGCCAGTCCAGCTCTGAAGCCTCCATCTGCTTCGCCATCCCGACCGCCGAGGTCGCCTCCGCCGAGACCGCCCTCAAGCAGGAGCTCCGCCTCGAACTTGCAGAGGGTTCCATCGACGACATCACCATCCTCCCCGACTGCGGCATCCTCGCCGTTGTCGGACTCGGCATGGCCCACACCACCGGTGTCGCCGCACGCGTCATGACAGCCCTCGCAAAGCAGGGCGTCAGCCTCATCGCCATCGCCCAGGCCTCCTCGGAGCTCAACATCTCCGTCGTCATCAGAGAGACCGAGATCCCCGCCGCCACCCGCGCCCTCCACCGCGCCTTCGAACTCCACCGCCTCGACACCGGCAAAGACGCCGGCGGCCACCTCGACATCATACTCTTCGGAGTCGGAAAGATCGCACGCGCCCTCGTCGAAAACCTCGACCGCCACGCCCCCACCATCCGCGCACGCTACGGCCTCATCCCCCGCCTCGTCGCCGTCGGCGACCGCTCCGGCTTCCTCCTCGAGCCCGGCGGCATCTCCCCGCAGAACATCGCCGACCTCCTCCGCATCAAGGCGGCCGGCGGCCCGATCACAGAGATCGAAGGCGCCACGGCCTCGAACGACCCCCGCGACCTCCTCCGCGCAGCACTCCGCTACCGGCTCTCCCACCCCACCCTCGTCGACCTCTCCGACGCCGCGGTCGCAGCAGACCTCTACGACCTCGCCTTCGCCGAAGGCTGCGACGTCGTCACCGCAAACAAGAAGCCGCTGGCCACCCCGCCTGAGCGCTACAACGCCATGCGCGACCTCCAGCGCACGGGCGCACGCATCCTGCGCGCAGAGGCCACCGTCGGCGCCGGCCTCCCCGTCATCGACACCCTCGAGATGCTCATCGCCACGGGCGACCGCATCCACCGCGTCGACGGCTCCCTCTCCGGCACACTCGCCTTCCTCATGGAGCGCCTCGAGTCCGGCCAGCCCTTCTCGGAGGCCGTCCGCGACGCCGAGGCCGGTGGCTACACCGAGCCCGACCCCGTCGCCGACCTCACGGGCGACGACGTGGTCCGCAAGGCCATTATCATCTCACGCATCGGCGGCCTCTCGCCAGGCCACATCGAAATCGAGCAGGAGGGCTGGGTCGACAGCTCTCTCGCAGGACTCCCGCTCCCAGTCCTCCTCGAACGGCTCAAGGCCTACGACAAGCCCATCGCAGACCGCCTCGCTGCCGCCCGTGAACGCGGAGAAGTCATCCGCTTCGTCGCCAGCGTCGAGCCCGGCCGCATCCATGTCGGCCCCCAGTCGCTCCCCCTCGACGCCCCGCTCGCCCGCCTCGCGCGCACCGACAACATGATCGTCATCTCCTCCGAGCGATACGACCAGCGCCCCCTCGTCGTCACCGGCCCCGGCGCCGGCGTCCAGGTCACCGCCATGGGCGTCCTCAGCGACATCCTCCGCATCATCGCCGAGCGAGGCTGACCATGCGCGCCGCCTCCCGCACCTGCTTCGCACCGGCCACCGTCTCCAACCTCGGCCCCGGCTTCGACCTCCTCGGCCTCGCGATCGAGGGCATCGGCGACACTGTGACGGCCCGCCTCACCGCAGACCCCGGCGTCAGCGTTGAGCGCATCTTCGGCGACAACGGACGCCTCTCGCTCCTGCCCGCCGAAAACACTGCCGCCATCGCGGCAACCAGCACCCTCCGGCTCGCCCACCGCACCGAAGGCATCGCCCTCACCATCCACAAAGGCATGCCGCTCGGCTCCGGCCTCGGCTCCTCCGCCGCCAGCGCCGCGGCCGCCGCACTCGCCGTCAACCTGCTGCTCGGCTCCCCGCTCAAGCGCTCCGAACTCGTCGCAGCCGTCCTCGATGCCGAAGAGGCCGTCTCCGGCCGCCACGCCGACAACGCCGCGCCCGCCCTCCTCGGCGGCCTCGTCCTCGTCCGCTCCCTCGACCCCATCGACATCCTCCGACTCCCCATCCCCCCAGACCTCTTCGTCGCCGTCGTGACCCCCGACTGTGAGGTCTCCACCCGTGCCGCACGCGAGCTCCTGCCCAAGCAGATCCCCCTCCGCGCCCGCACCGAGAACGCAGCCAACATCGCCTCCTTCGTCGCCGCCTGTTACACCCGCGACCTCGGACTCCTCGCCGCCTCCATCGTCGACCCCGTCGTCACCACGCCCCGCCTCGGACTCATCCCCGGCGGCGCGGCGGCCCTCGACGCAGCCCAGGCCGCAGGCGCCCTCGCCAGCTCCATCAGCGGCTCAGGCCCCTCCCTCTTCGCCCTCTGCCACACCCGCGCCACCGCGCAGCGTGCAGCCGCCGCCATGGTCGCCGCCTTCGCCGCCCACAACCTCGCAGCCAAGCCCGTCATCTCTCCCGCAGACGGCCGCGGCGCGCGCGAAGTCCAGGACCCGCTCGCATGAACCAGCCCATCCCAAGCGCCCCCTGGCTCCTCCGCTGTGTCGGCTGCGCTGCCACCTACCCCGCCCTCGAGGTCCGCTTCTTCTGTGGCTGCGGCTCCCTCCTCGAGGTCGAGCACACCCACACCCGCGAACTCCTCGACGAGGCCCTCGCACCCCACCTCCACGCCCCCAACCGGCAGCCCACCTCGGTCACAGACCTGTTCGATCTGCGCCGCGCCTCCAACGCAGCGATCGACCGTTCCGGCGTCTGGCGCTTCCGCGAACTCCTCCTGCCCCTCGCCGAAGAGCACATCGTCACCAAGCCCGAGGGCAACACCAACCTCTACTGCGACGCCCGCCTCTCGGCCTTCACAGGCGTCCACAACCTGGTCGTCAAACACGAGGGTGAGAACCCCACCGGCTCCTTCAAAGACCGCGGCATGACCGCCGGCATCTCCGTCGCCAAACGGCTCGGCATGAAGGCCGTCGCCTGCGCCTCCACCGGCAACACCTCCGCCGCCATGGCCTCCTACGCCGCCCAGGCCGGCATGCGCGCCTTCGTCTTCATCCCCGCCGGCAAAATCGCCTTCGGCAAGCTCGCGCAGGCACTCGCTTACGGCGCCACCACCCTGCAGATCGACGGCGACTTCGACGCCGCCATGGAGCTCGTCCAGCAGGTCTGCACCAGCGAGGGCATCTACCTCCTCAACTCTGCAAACCCCTTCCGCATCGAGGGCCAGAAGGCCATCGGCTTCGAACTCCTCCAAGACCTCGGCTGGACCGTGCCCGACTGGGTCATCCTCCCCGGCGGAAACCTCGGCAACGCCAGCGCCCTCTTCAAGGGCCTCTCCCAGCTCAAGGCGCTCGGCATCATCCCCCGCCTGCCCCGCATCGCCGTTATCCAGGCGGAAGGCGCTAGCCCCCTCGCCCGCTCCTTCCTCAACAAGACCCCCTACCAACCCCAGCCCAACGCCAACACCATCGCCACCGCGATCCGCATCGGAGCACCTGTCTCCATCCAGAAGTGCCAGCGGGCCATCGCAGAGACCGACGGCTGGGCCGACCTCGTCACCGACGCAGAGATCCTCGACGCAAAAGCCGTCGTCGACGCCTCCGGCATCGGAGCAGAACCCGCCTCCTGCGCCTCCATCGCCGGCCTCCGCAAACTCGTCGCAAAGGGCATCATCAAGCCCGGCGAATCGGTCGCCGCCATCCTCACAGGCCACCTCCTCAAAGACCCCGACGCCGTCGTCGACTACCACGCCGCCGAACCCTCGCCAGACCGCCCCCGCGCCAACCGCCCCATCCGCCTCCAAGGCTCCCTCGAAGAGGTCGTCGCACTCCTCCGCAAATAGCCCCCGTCGCCGCTCACCCGCTTGCGTCTCGCCCAAAATCCGTTAGGCAAGAGAGCCTCAAATCGTACCGCCTTCCCAACGCAGGCAGACCATGTCCCAGCAAGAATCCTCCGAGCGCAAGCCCGTCCTCAACGACTCCGCGCTCCTCTTCGCAGCCGTCTGGTTCGGACTCCCCAGCGTCCTCCTCGTCGTCGGCGAACTCCTCGGCGTTCCGAGCATGGTCAATCACTGGGTCAATCAGCTCATCGGCGGTTGAAGGCGCGTCGCTCGCCACCTCCGCGAGCCGCCACACGAATTGAGTTAAGGCAACGCAAATGGCCATGTTCGATGCCGTTCGAAAGGGTTTCAAGAACGCCGTCCATGTCTTCGAAGGAAAGCGAGAGCTGACCGAAGAGAACATCGAAGAGGCCCTCAAGGCCATCCGCCTCTCCCTCTTCGAAGCCGACGTAAACTTCCAAGTCGTCAAGCGTTTCCTCGCTGCCGTCAAAGAGAAGGCCCTCGGCGAGATCGTTCAGATCCGCATCAAGGACGGCGGCAAGACCCTCCGCGCCTCGCCCGGCGATGTCTTCATCAAGATCTGCCACGACGAGCTCGAGGCCCTCATGGGCCCCGTCGACACCGGCCTCACCTTCGTCCAAGGCCGCCTCGGACCCACCATCATCATGATGGTCGGACTCCAAGGCGCTGGCAAAACCACCACCACCGGCAAGCTCGCCCGCTTCGTCGAACGCCACCACCAGAAGAAGCCCCTCCTCGTCGCCGCAGACGTCTACCGTCCCGCCGCCATCGAGCAGCTTCAGGTCCTCGGCAAACGCTTGGGCATCCCCGTCTATGCCGAGCCAGGTGGCAACCCGCCCGACATCGCTGAGCGCGCAGTCGCCCAGGCCAAAGCCGACGGCAACGACGTCGTCATCATCGACACAGCAGGCCGACTCGCCGTCGACGACCTCCTCATGTCCGAACTCGAAGAGATCGTTGCACGCGTAAAGCCGCACAACATCCTCCTCGTCGTCGACGCCATGATCGGCCAGGACGCCGTCAACACCGCCAAGGAGTTCAACGACCGCATCGAACTCGACGGCTTCATCATGACCAAGCTCGATGGCGACGCACGCGGTGGCGCGGCGCTCTCCATCAAAGAGGTCACCAAGAAGCCCATCAAGTTCATCGGCCTCGGCGAGGGCATGGAGACCCTCCAGGAGTTCCAGCCCGCCGGCTTCGCAGACCGCATCCTCGGCATGGGCGACATCCGCTCCCTCGTCAGCCGCATCGAGAATGTCGTCACCGAAGACGAGATGAAGTCCCGCGAGTCCGACGCAGCGCGCATGATGTCCGGCCAGTTCGACCTCAACGACTTCCTCTCCCAGATCCGCATGATCAAGAAGATGGGCTCCCTCGGCGAGATCGTCGAGATGATGCCCTTCGCCAGCGCGCTCCCCGAAGGCTTCTCCGTCGACGACAACGAGCTCGTCCGCATCGAAGCGCTCATCCAGTCCATGACCCCCGACGAGCGCCGCAACCCCGCCCTCGTCGGCAACCAGGTCACCCGCCAGCGCCGCATCGCAAAGGGCTCCGGCCGCAAGCTCGAAGAGGTCACCGACCTCGTCCAGCGCTTCAACATGATGAAGCAGGTCATGGGCGCCCTCTCCGGAAACACCGGCGGGTTCCTCAGCCAGATCCCCGGCTTCAAGCAGCTCAGCGCTCTCAAGAACCTCAAGAACCTCGACATGGGCAGCCTCCTTGGCGGCATGGGTGGCAAGGGCCCCGGCGGCTTCCCCGGCATGGGCGGCTTCCCCGGCATGGGCGGTGGCGGAATGCCCAACATGGCAAGCCTCGAGCAGATGTTCGCCGGCATGCAGCAACAGCAGCAGCCCCAGCAGCCCAAACTCCCCAAGGGCTTCAACATGCCCGGCGTCCGTGCCGTCTCCGAGGCCGAGGCCAACCGCGGAAACGCCGAGTTCGAGCGCGAAAAGCGTCGCAAGCTCGCCGCCAAACTCGCCAAAAAGAAGAACCGCTAGATGGAGCCCCACGCGCCGGCCGCAAACGCCTGGCCCGTGCACTGCACCGTTCACCCCGAACGGGGCGCCGCCGCCTTCTGCACCGTCTGCAAGGAGTCCTTCGCAGGCCTCTTCCTCGCGGTCCGACCCGACGGCCGCGCCATCTGCCACACCTGCGCCCGCGAGCAGGGGGGCATGCTCTACGCAGACGCCACCCGCACCAACCACGACCCCTTCGCCTCACGCGGCATTATTGCGGTGCTGGGAGCCCTCCTCCTGCGACCCTCCGATGCGCTCGCGTCGCGGTTCTCCGGCGCCGTCGCCCCCGCGCTCGGCATGAGCTTCGTCGCAAGCCTCATCGGCTATGCCTCGTGGGTCTTCTGGATCCTCCTCCTCGTCCGAGAGCAGATCCTCGCCCTCGCGCAGCAGCGGCTCGGAACGGCCGTCGAAGAGGATCTCCTCGTCACCGGCCTCTGGCTCAGCGTCCCCATCCTCGCGCTCGTCCGCACTGCCGTGGCCCCCATCTTCGTCCACATCGGCGCACGCCTCGCAGGCGCACCCGAGGACTCTCTCCGCGCCAACGTACGCGCCACCGCCCTCTCCTCCGTCTCGCTGCTGCTTGTCGCCATCCCTGCGCTCGGCGCCTTCCTCGCGCTCATCGTAGGCGTCCGCGCGATGCTCCACTTCCTGCGCGCCAAGTACGACTTCTCCTACCCGCGCGCGATCATCGCACTGCTCCCCTTCCTGCTGCTCTACCTGCTCATCGGCCCGCTCGGCTGACGAGAGGTTAGCGCACCCGGAAGAGCACCGCTGTAAGATACCGGCACTCCGGCATCGCAGCCACGTAGGGGTGATCGCCGGCATGGCCGCGCACACCCACCACATCCACGCGACGCCCAAGCCGCACCGCGGCATCACCGGCGGAGTTCAGGATCGAGCCCTCGCCCAGCACTGAGCTGCAGGAGCTCACCAGCACCAGCCCGTCGGGCGCCGCCACCCGAAAGGCCTCCACGCAGAGCGAGGTCTGCTTCCCCTCGCCTGCCTCTGCAGAGTTCCGATCGGGCGCCAGCTTCGGCGGGTCGAGCGAGATGAGGTCAAACCTGTCGCCCTTGTCGAAGGCACGCCGGAGCCGGTTCTCCACCTTGTCGCTCACCCACTCTGTGTTGCCCGAAAGACCGTTCTCTGCCGCGTTCCGACGCGCCGCAGCGACCGCACCCTCGGAGCTGTCAACACCGAGCACCGATGCTGCCCCCGCGCGCGCCGCAGCGAGCCCGAAGCCCCCCGAGAAGCAGAAGGCATCAAAGACCCGAGCACCCTTTGCCAACTCGCCAAACCAGGCCCGGTTCTCCCGCTGATCGCAGTAGTGGCCCGTCTTCTGCTGGCTCCGCGGCGACCAGATGTAGCGCAGACCGAGCTCGTGCACCCAGAGCTCCTCCGGCGCCTCTCCAAAGGCAGCCTCATCCATCGCCGCATAGCCCTCGCGCTCCGCAAAGGTCGCGTCGTTCCGGTGCCACAGCCAGGCCAGCCCGGCCTCCTTTCGGAGCGCCTCGATGATGCAACCCAGGTAGGGCGTCAGCACCGCGCTCGACAGGTGCATGAGTGCGCCGTCGCCATAGCGATCTACCGACAGCCCCGGCAGCCCATCGCCATCAGCATTCACCAACCGGTAGCTATCCGTCGCAGCCGACGGCAGCCCGAGCCTCCGCCGCAGCGCAACGGCCGAGGCCACCCGTTCCTGCCAAAAGGCATCGGGCAGCGTCGCTCCCTCGAAAGGCCAGACGGGGCCGATGCCCAGGAGCCGGATCCGTAGCGCCGAGCGCGGACTCCAGAGACCAAAGTCGAGCACCTGGTCCCGCGAGTCGCGGAGCTCGACCACCGTACCGGCCGACAGCCCCTCGAGCTGCTGCGCCAGCGCGCCGGAGAAGACCCAACGGTGGCCGGCCCAGAAGGGGCGAGCCTTGCGATCTGCCAGAACGGCAACGGGACCGGGGAACTGTGCCATGCGTAGGGCTCCAACGAAAAAGGCGGCCCCCGAAAGAGGTCCGCCTTGACGATCCAGACCTCCAGAAGAGGTCGATGGAAGAGGGGATTAGCGCTTCGAGTACTGGAAGCGGCGACGAGCAGCCATGCGACCGTACTTCTTACGCTCCTTGCCACGGGAGTCGCGGGTGAGGCAACCGGTCGGCTTGAGGGTGGCGCGAAGCTCACCGTCAAACTCGAGGAGAGCGCGCGAGATGCCGTGACGGATGGCGCCGGCCTGACCCGACTTTCCACCGCCAACAACCTTGGCGAAAACATCGAACTTGCCGAGCATGTCGACGAACTCGAGGGGCTGCTTGAGCAGCATCACAGAGGTCGGACGACGGAAGTAGTCGTCAACGGACTCACGGTTGACCACGATCACACCCGTGCCGGGCTTGAGGGTGACGCGAGCGGATGCGGTCTTGCGGCGGCCAACGGCGCGCCATGAAGTCGAAGCTGCCATAAGGGGCTCCAGGTCAAATTGCTCTATTAAGCGTTGGTAGAAAGTTGGAACGGCGTCGGGTTCTGCGCCTGATGCGGATGGTCAGGGCCAGCATAGACCTTGAGCTTGCCAAGCACCTGACGACCCAGCGGGTTCTTCGGGAGCATGCCCTGAACCGCGTTCTGGAAGATCCGCTCAGGGTGCTTGATGAGAAGATCGCGTGCAGCAACCTCACGAAGACCACCCGGGTACTGCGTGTGGTGACGGTACAGCTTGTCCTTCCACTTCGCGCCGGTCAGGACCACCTTGTCGGCGTTGATCGCCACAACAAAGTCGCCCGTGTCCGCGTTCGGCGTGAAAGACGGCTTCGTCTTGCCACGCAGAATCATCGCAACCTGCGCCGCTGCGCGACCAACCGTCGCTCCGGCCAGATCAACCAGAATCCACTGGCGATCCGCTTCCTCTCGAGTGATGTACAGAGTTCTCATCGTGCGCCCATACCTTCGATGGTCAGTCCCGCACCGAACGACTTCAAGACCGAAGTTCGGGGTGTGGGGGGAGGCGAACTAGGCGATTTGACGGTCTGGTGTCAAGTCCCCAACGCCCTCAACCGCGGTACTTTCGGAGGTAGTCAGCTGCCTGAACACCCCACTCCGATCCGCCGTCCTCGGCCACAAGGCGCTCCAACTCCGAAACCGCAGCGGCTCCGTCCCCAAGCAATAGGTAGCTCCGAGCCAACAAGTAGCGGCCCTCCGAACGCAACCCCGACGTCGGATACCGCGTCAGCATATCCGAAAGCCGACGCGCCGCTGCCAGCGCATTCGATCGATCCAGGTAGAACTTCCCCACATACAACTCGTGCGCCGCCAAACGATCCGTCACGACCCCGAGCATCCGATCCGCCTCAGGGCGAAGCGTCGAATCAGGACGACCCTTCACGAAACGCGTCAGCGCACCATAGGCCTCCTTCGCCGACACCAGCTCCCGCTCATGCGCCGGCGGCATCACAAACCACTCGCCCGGCATCTGCTGGTAGGCGCACCGCGCTGCCGCAAGCTCCGCCTCCTCCGCCTTGGCATGGGTCGGACGCTTCTGCGCAAACCGACGGTAGGCGTCGGCCGCCAGCAGATAGCTCCCCTCCTCAAAATAGAGATCCCCCAACCGGTACTCCGCGAGCGCACCATAGGGAGACATCGCGAACTGCTCCGAGATCTCCGTCAGCAGGTTCCGCGCCCCCTCATACTCGCCCCGCTCCAGCGCACGCTCCGCGCGCTCGTAAGCAGCCTGGGCCTCCTCTCCGTAGTTCGCCGGCTTCACCGGCGCCCCTCCGCAGCCCACCATCAACATGCTCACCGCCAGAACGACGACCGATATCCAACGCATTCGCATCGCAACTCGCCTTACGGGTCCGACTGCAACCAAAGCTGCCTGCCCTTCCTCTCGACCAACGAGGCCACCATACTCCTCATCACATCAATGTCGAACGGCTTGTCGAGGTAGCCATTCGTTGCCTCCAGCCAGACGCAGGACTACCCTCGGAACAACTCCCACAGCAGCTAGCGATCGCTCGTCGAATCGTCGGCCACCAGTAACCTCGGAAGGCTCGTGTCGCCCATGCTGAACACCTCGCATCTCACGCCGTTTCTGCTCCTCGTGACACGACCTGTCCACCTTTCGCTCGCCCTGCTGCTGGCCCTCACAGCCTGCGAGCCCGACGAGCCCGACCCCTGCACCATCGACGCCTTCGGCTGTGTCTCCAACTTCGAGATCCTCCCCACCGATCCCTCCTGCACCACCATCGAGCCGCTCGCCATCTCGCTCGGCTGGGGCGACAGCAGCTTCCACACCTTCGAACAGGGCCGCCCCGAGGTCGACAACGGCATTCAAGGCGGCCAGCACTTCTTCGCCTCGTTCCGAGCCTCCGGCGCAGAACTAGACGACGTCCCCATGGTGGAACTCCGCCTCTTTAGCTTCGGCCCCGTCGGGGCGCAGGACTGCACCGATGAGGTCCTGTCACGCCGCCAGTGGGACCCCTCCTCTCTCCCCGCCGACGCCCTCACCGGCGACTTCGACCCCGCGCCGACCGGCTCGCCCATCATCCTCGGTTACATGCCGCTCGACCTCCCCGAACTGCCCCCCTTCGGCCCGAGCCGCTGTCTCTCCCTCGGCTCCGAGCGCCAACTCCTCGTCGACGCCACACCGGAGCAGGTGCAGAGCGGCCTCCTTGAGACCAACTCCATCCTCCTCCAGCTCCCCTTCTCCAACAGCCCGCAGGTGCTGGTCGCAGCGACTCTCCTCGACGCCTGCGGAGAGACCGCCAGCGCCTACGCCGAACTCAACCTGCCACGCTAGCGGAAGGTCATCGCAGACCGGCC
>JABMMX010000339.1 GCA_013205435.1 Deltaproteobacteria bacterium | reverse complement strand
GGCCTCGATGCAGTTGAGCCCGAGGTCTACCGCTTCATCAACCTCCTGATGAAGTATTTCACTGGAAATGAGGGCCTTTTCGGCACCCGCATCGCCTACGTCGCACGCACCCGCGGCTCCAAGCAGGTCTTCGTTACAGGCATCGATGGCGCAAATGTGGCGCCCATCTCCAGCGTCGGCCCCATCAACATCCTACCCGCCTGGAACGGCTCCCAGCTGGTCTACACCTCCTTCGCCAGCGGCAACCCAGACCTGGTCACGGGCGGCAAGTCTCTCCGCACCCTCTCGGCTCAGCCTGGCCTCAACTCGGGCGCCTCTGTGCGGCCCGGAACAGGCGAGATCGCCCTCACGCTCACCCGCGACGGCAACGCCGAAATCTACATCCTCAACCCCACAACAGATGCGCTCCGGCGCTGCACCAACAACACCGCCGAAGATGTCTCCGCCTCCTGGTCGCCCGACGGCTCACGCATCGCCTTTGTTTCCGACCGCAGCGGCGGCCCCCAGGTCTTTGTCATGAACGCCGACTGCACCGGCGAGCGCCGCCTCACCTTCCGCGGCTCCTACAACACCACCCCCGACTGGTCTCCGCGCGGCGACCTCATCGCCTTCACGGGCCGCGATGGCGTCCGTCAGGACATCTTCACCGTGGAGGTCGACAGCGGCTTCATCGAGCGACTCACCCAAGACCAGGGCGACAACGAAGAGCCAAGCTGGTCCCCGGACGGCCAGTTCCTCGTCTTCTCGTCCAGCCGCGGCGGCAAGAAGAAACTCTACATCATGCCGGCCAGCGGATTCCCGCAGACCGAGATCCCTCTTGTTGGCAGCGGGTTCGAACAGCCCGCATGGCAGCGCTAGCGCAGCCGGAGAACACCATGGCATTTCGCACCCATCTCTCTCGCTCCGCGACCCTCCGCTTTGCCGCACTCGCACTGCTCCTCGCCGGCTGCCCCAAGCCGCCGCCGGAGGGGCTCATCACCGATGCCCACGGCGCCCTCGCGCTGGCCGCTGATGCCGAGCGCTGCGCCCCCGCCGAGTACCGCGCCACGGTCCGCCTCATCGAGCAGGCACAGGCCGCCTACGACGCCAAGGACTACAAGGCAGCAGAACGCTTCGCCAACGCTGCGCGGGCCCAGGCCGAAAAGGCGCGAGAGGCCGCCAGCCAGAACCCCGCCTGCCGCGAGGGTGGAGAAGAGCTTGCCCCGGTCGAGCCCGAGCCGCCAGCCAAAGAGTTCGGCCTCGGCTCCTACAACAACGACCAGGGCATCCCCGACACGGCTCCCGATTCCGGTCCCCACACCTGGACCACCATCTACTTCGACTTCGACTCCTTCGAAATCTCGTCGAGCGCCGCCCAGATCCTCAGCGATCACGTCGCCTGGCTCAAGCAGAACCCCACGGTCTCCATCTCCGTCGCAGGCCACTGCGACGAGGCCGGCTCCACCGAGTACAACCTCGCCCTCGGCGAGCGCCGCGCCCGCGTCGTCGTGAACTACCTCGCCTCGCTCGGGCTCGACCGCAACCGTCTCCGCGTCGTCAGCTACGGCGAGGAGATGCTGGCGAGCGACAAAGACAACCTCAACCGGCGCGCCGAGTTCAAGGTAAAGGGCCGATGACGCCCCAGCCCTCCACGCTCGCTGTCGGCACCCGCGTCGCCAGCTTCGACATCGGTTCCAACACGGTCATCATGCTCATCGCAGAGCGTGGCGCAGAGGGCTGGCACGTCGTCACCGACGAGGCCGAGATCACCCGCGTCTCCGAGGGGCTCGACAAGCATGGCAGTCTCTTCCGCGAAGGGCTCGAACGCACCGCCGAGGCCCTCATCCGATTCGATGAGCTCGCACAGGATTTCGCCGTTCACCACCGCATCGCGACCGGCACGGCCCCCTTCCGGCGGGCCGCCAACGGCGCTGAGGCAGCAGTAGAACTCTCGCTGCTCATCGGCACCCCCATCGATGTGGTCTCGGGAGAGCACGAGGCCGAGCTCAGCCTGCTCGCCACCCGCGGCTCCTTCCCCGAACTCAGCCGCGCCCAGATCGTCGACATCGGCGGAGCCTCCACCGAACTCATCGACGCCTTCCCCGACGGCAGCCACGCCGTCGTAAGCCTCGATGTCGGCGCCGTCCGGCTCACCGAGCGTTGCGTCACTGCCGACCCCATCTCGGCCTCCGAGCGGGCCGCCCTGCAGACAGCGATCGACGAGGCCCTCTCCCGCGCCTCCGTTCGCAAGTTCGTCCCCGCCCCGCTGCTCGTTGGCGTCGCCGGCACCGTCACCACCCTCGCCGCACTCTCGCTTGAGATGGACGAGTATGAGGCAGAGCGGGTGCACGGCCATGTCCTCTCCCGCGCAGAGGTGGGCCGCATCGAGAACGCGCTCTTTGCGCTCAGCCTCAGCCAGCGAAAGAGCCTCCCTGGCATGCCCGCCAAGCGGGCCGACGTTCTTCCCGCCGGAGCCATGCTCCTGCGCTCCGTGATGGACCACCTCGGCGCCACCGAGGTGCGCGTCAGCGACCGCGGCATCCGCTGGGGCCGCCTCTTCGAACGCTACGGCGTCTAGCATGGAGGCGCTCAACATCGCCGAACAGCGACGCGCTCTCCTCACCGGGCGCGCCTCGCGCAGGCCGCTGCTTCGGCAGTGGCAGGAGAGCCGGCAGGGCAGCGCGCTGCTGCTCCTGCTCACCCCGACTGCCGCCCGCGACCTGCCGGCGCTCCTCGACGCGCTCGCGGCCGAACTCTACGCGATGCCCTCGCGGCCCGTCGACCGGCTCGAACTCCTCGTCCATGCACCCGCGCTCACCGCCGAGGCCGCCTCGCGCATCCTCGCACTCGTCCGAGAGTTTGCCCGCGAGATCAGCGTCGTCCTCCTCGAGAGCGCAGGCAGCGGCGAGACCATGCTGGCCGTCGGCGCAGACACCCTCATCCTCCGCCCCGACGCGGCCCTCACCACGCTTCTGCCTCCGCTGCCGCCCGAGGCAGCTGGCCTCCGCGCCCTCATCGCAGCACTCCGTGTCGCCGAGCCCAAGGACCTCCTCCCGCTCCTGGCAGCAAACTGCTCCGCCGCCGAACTCGGTGCCGCTCTCGCCAGCTTCGAGCGCACCACGCGGCTCGCAACGCTCGTCGCCGCTGCCCGCCTCCACCCGCCCGACCCAACCGACCTTGCTGACCTCGTAGAGATGCTCACCCGCTGGGTCAGCCGCGACACAGACTTCCTCACCCGCTGGCAGGCTAGGCAGCTCCGCGCACTCCAGCTCCAGACCCCCGTGCACGCCGTTGAGGCCAGCCTGGCGGAGCTTGCCTGCCTCTACCGCCCCATCGCAGCAGGTGGCGCCCTGTCGCTCATCGAGTCGGTCGAGCAGCTCCGCTTCCGCGCCGACCCTTCCGACCAGGGCTGGCTGCTCGGACCCGACGAAGACCTCCAGTGAGCGAGCCGGTCGAGGTGCGTCACGCAGCCACCGTCGTGGTGGTCCGAGGGGAGGGTGCCGACGCAGAGGTCCTGCTCCTGCGGCGCGGCGACACCGCAGGCTTCATGGCCGGCATGTTCGTCTATCCCGGCGGACGGCTCGACCCCGCCGACCTCGACGCCGCGGCGGGAGACATCGACACCGCAGCCCGCTGGACAGCGCTCCGCGAATGTTTCGAAGAGTCGGGGCTGCTCCTGGCAACCGACCACCTCGGACAGCCCGCCACCCCTGACCACGTCGCGGCCCTTCGCAGCAGCGACGCCCCCTTTGCCGAGGCCCTGCAGGCGCTCGCACTCCGTCCCGGACTCCAAGCGCTCCGCCCCTTCGCCCGCTGGGTAACCCCCACCGTCGAACGCCGCCGCTTCGACACCCGCTTCTATCTCGCCCCCCATCCCGATGGCCAAGAGGCTGAAGCCGACGGCTTCGAGATGGTGGAGCACCGCTGGAGACGGCCCGCCGATGCGCTGCAGGAGTATGCCTCCTCCTCGATGCTCCTCTCGCCCCCCACCTTCTACTTCCTCGCCGACCTCGCAGAGCAGCTCGCTGCGGGTGTGCAGCTCCACGACTGGGCCGATGCGCAACCGCTCCATCCCGTCGTGCCACGCCTCGAACTCACCGACTCACCCAGGCTCCTGCTCCCGGGCGACGCCGACTACCCCAGCGAGCAGCCCGTCTCCGGGCCCACCCGCATGCTCCTCGTTGACGGCCGCTGGCAGCGCCACACGGTCCGTCACAGCGCCTAGTTCGCGCCCGTGTTGCCTAGGCCCGACGAATAGCCCATCGCCCGGTTCCGCTTGAAGAAGTACTCATACCGAGCCTCCTTCGTCTCCGGATCGCGGCCCAGAAGCACCGTCACCAGCTCCCAGCCATGCTGGCCGATCGTCTGCAGAGACACGTCGCGGTAGAGCATCTTGTCATACTTGTCGAAGAAGGTGATCTGCTCCGGCTGAGCGGGCGATGCGTAGGCGTGGATGTAATCCCAGACTGCTTTCTCCATCTCAACCACCATCCTTCTTCGCACTTCGGACGGGCCCCTGCGGCCCCCTAACGGAGACGATTATGCGCGCCGATTCATCCCATTGCAACCGGCCAAATCAGCGCCCGTTTGCCGACCCATTCCGTCGTGCCTCCGTGATCTCCCTGAGCTGCGCCTTTTGCTCCGCGAGGTCGTCTGCCGGCATTGCGACAACTCCCTGCTGCGAGGCCACCCGCGCCGCCTCCAGCTCACGGAACAGCCGTCCCTGCGCAGCCAGCATCGCCCGCAGCACCTGCTGCGTCTCGGGCCGCTGAAAGAAGGCGCGCAGGCCATCCGCATCGAGCCCGCGTGCCTTCGCCTCGCGCGCCAAACGCTCCCTGATTCGAGTCCGAATGCTGCCCATCTCGCCTGCTCCCTGCGGGCGATTCTTGCCCGACCTCCCCCCTATGGTATGGGCCCTCTCGCTGCCAAGCAATCATCCTTGCGGTGATCCGCTCTTCGCACCCGCTCCCAAGTCTGCTGCATGACCACCAAGCCCGTCGCCAAAGGCCAGGCCGCCCCCCGCCTCAGCCCTCGCTGGCGCCGCGCCGCCTTTGTCCTGCTCGGACTTGTCACGCTCCTCCTCCTCTCCCTCATCGCCTCCGTCGTCGCCGGTCCGGCCATCCGCAGCCTCGTCGCCTCCAAGGCCAGCGCGCGCGGCATCCCGCTCCGGCTCGGCGACATCTCTGTCCGGCCCTGGGGCGATGTGGTCATTGCCGATGTCTGCCTCCAAGACCCCTCCCTCACCCCTGCCGCAGACTGGGTCTGCATCGGCAAGGTCGCAGCCGCGCCCCGCTGGCTCTCGCTCCTCTCGGGGCGACCGACGCTCAAGTCGCTCTCGCTCTCGAAGGTCGTCGTCTCCGCCGGTGCCGAGCATGGCGCGCCCAAGGAGCAGGCCGACCGCCTCAAAGAGCTCCTCCGCTCCAAGAAGGCCAAAGACCCCGCCGCTCCCGCCGCCGCCCCCAAGCGCGCGACGGAAGATCTCACCATCCGACTCGACGACCTCGTCGTCGACCTCGCCAACCAGAACCTCCCCACCGACCGCATCGAGGTCGACTCAGGCCGCTTCTCCGGCACCCCCGAGGCCTTTGAAGCCAACGCGGAGGTCCGCTTCCGCGTCGGCCTCGCCACCCTCGCCGCGCTCCCCGCCAAGGTCGAACCCCCCGAGTCCTACGAGCTCCGCATCACGCGCAGCGTCGAAGAGCCCGGGCCACGCATCCTGGCTCGCGGAAACTCCCCCATCATCGTCTCGACCGACAGGCTCGGAGGTGTCTCAGCCTCCTTCGAGGGCGTCGGTGGCGTCTGGCCCACCACCCTCATCGCCGAGGGTGTGAAGGTCGGCCGTCCGGGTGCCGAACCGCTCCTCCGCTTCGACAGCGGCCTCCTCGTCCTCTCCGAACTCACCCGCGATCTCGAGGCCCTCTACATGACCTCCGCACGGGTCGACGGCCTCAATATCCAGGTCACCCGCGACGAGCAGGGCTTTGGCCCCCTTGGCGCGCTGCTCGGCATCAACGGAGCGACAGTACCCGCATCTGCCCCTGCCGCAACGCCCACGCCGAAGGCTCCCAAGAAGAGCGCCGCACCCGCGCTCTGGGCCAAGCGCAAGTGGTACGAAAAGCTCCCGCAGCAGATCGAACTCCCCGGCCTCACCGTCGGCTACCACGACCTCCGTCCCGGTCAGAAGGCACCCCCCATCTCCCTCGAGTTCGACACCCTCACCTTCGCGCTGCGGACGAAACAGATCGACCTGACGGTCGCAAGCCGCTTCACCGCAGATGGCCAGAGCGCGGGCACCGCGGCACTCACCGCGGCCTGGAACCACGCCGACAACAAACTCGACCTCAAGCTCGACGCCATCGACATCGGTGTCGGCCAGCTCCTGAGCGGCGTCGTCGGCAGCGACGACGGCCCCCACGAGGGCGTCGCAAACCTCAACATCAACTACCGCTCCGACGACAAGGGGCCCGGCATCACCTTCGCGGGCAAGGCCTCGCTGCGCGACCTCAAACTCTCGCACCGCGGCCTCCGCGCCCCGCTCGAAGTGCGCGATCTCTCCTACGACTGGCAGGCTGTCCGCGCCGGCGCAGACAAGAAGAGCCTCCGCTGGGAGAAGGGCGATGGCAGCTTCAACGGCATCCCCTTCACCTTCCGCCTTGCCCTCGGAAAGTTCAACCTCTCCAATTGGCCCATCACCGACCGCATCGACCTCACCGCGGCGGTCCCCGAAGCCGACGCAATGCGCCTCTTCGACGCCATCCCGCCCTCGCTCCGCGCCGACCTCGACGGCACCCGCATGACAGGAAAGTGGGGCCTCGACCTCGACCTCTCCGTCGCCGTCAAAGAGACCGAAAAGGGGGTGCGCGTTTCCATCGAGGAGCCTCGCACCTTCGACATCCTCGACGACTCTCTCGCCCTCACCTCACTCCCCGAACCGGTCGACGTTCGTCGCCTCAATCGCGACTTCCGCTTCACCTTCACAGGTGCCAAGGACTCCGTCACACGCGAGCTCCACATGAGGGCCCCCGGCGGCTGGATGTACGGCCAGCCCGATCCGGATGCGCCCGATGCACCCAGCCTTCCGGGCGATCCCGCGGACGGCAGCGCAAGCAACGGCTGGGTCGCCTTCCAAGAGATGAACTACTACCTCGTTGCCACCCAGCTCTACCGCGAAAACGGCGCCTTCTTTCAGGTCGATAGCGGCATCAACATGACGGAGCTCCGCCGGGTCATTGAAGAGGCCATCAACCGCCGCAAGCTGGGCCGCGGCGCCTCCACCATCGGCATGCAGCTGGTGAAGAATGTCTTCCTCTCCCACGAGCGGGCTGTGGAGCGGAAGTTCCAGGAGATCTTCCTCACCTACTGGCTCAACCGGGTCATTCCCAAGCCGCGCATCCTCGAGGTCTACCTCAACATGATCGAGTGGGGCAAAGGCATCAACGGCCTCGCCGACGCAGCCAAGCACTACTTCAACAAGAGGCCCCACGAACTCACCCTCGCCGAGTGCGTCTGGATCAGCAGCATCTCACCCGCACCGCTGCGCCGCGAGAACCAGCGCCAGACCGGCGTCCCGCCCTGGTTCCGCGAGGTGGTCGCCTACACCATCCGTGGCATGGGCAAGCGGGGAAGGCTCAGCGAGGCCGAGGTGGCACAGGGGCTCCGCCAGCCCATCCGCTTTGCCAACCAGAGCGGAGAGGGCGCCGCCGCGGGCGATCCCGCTGCGCTAAGCGAGGAAGAGCTCGCTGCGGAGGGTCTCGCGCCCGATCCCGCAGGCGAAGGGGAGGGCGGCGGCGACATCGTCCCCGAAGCAGAGGGCTCCGGCACGCCGCTTCCCCTCACAGACCAGCAGAAAAAGGATGCCGCGGCTGCCGCCCGGACCGCCGCCTTCCTTGCGCAATCGCCAGACGCCCGCCTGAGCGGCATGGGAGGCAGTGCACGGGCTCCCCGTGGCGCAGGGGCCCGCCCGGTTGCCGCCCCGCCCAAGCGCCGCCGCTAGCGCCCGCGCAGCCCGCTCCGCTCACCCCTGCGGAGGCGCGCTCGTCGGGCCATCCTCATCCACGGGATTCCAGCTCGCAGGCGGCACGAGCAGCGTGAAGACCGACCCATGGCCGGGCTCCGAGGCAACCTCCACCTGGCCACCCAGCGCCGTCGCAAAGTGCTTCACAATCGCAAGGCCCAACCCCGTGCCGCCCATGTCGCGGCTGCGGCCCGGATCGACCCGGTAGAACCGCTCAAAGATGCGCCCCAGGTGCTGCTTCGCGATGCCCACGCCTGTGTCGCTCACCGCGATGCGCAGCTCTCCCGTCTCCGCAACGTCGGCTCGGAGCGTCACCTGTCCACCGCGCCCCGTATACTTGATGCCGTTCTCCACCAGGTTGCGGATCACATAGGTCAGCGCCCGCGTCTCGCTCATCACATAACGGGCCGCACCATCGACCGCGACCGAGAGCGCGACCCCTTGCCCGTCGGCCTGCTCCCGCACCGAGTCCAGCACATCGTCAAAGAGGTGCTCGAGGTCGAGCTCCACGAAGGCCTCTTGCAGCCCCACATTCTCGAGTCGCGCCAGCATCAGCAGGTCGTTTACCAGCGACTCTAGCCGCCCCGCCTGCGCATCGACCGTCTCCAGCACCTCGCGCTCCGCAGGGCCCAAATCCATGCCCGCCATCGTCTCCACCCAGCCAACGATCGCCGTGATGGGCGTACGCAGCTCGTGGCTCACATTTGCTACAAAGTCCTGCCGCATCCGCTCGAGCTGCCGGAGCTGCGTCACATCCACGATCGTCAGCATGCAGGCGTAGGGCGCGTCGTCTCGCCGGAGCAGCCTTGTTGCTACCGCCACCGCGTTTCGCCCGTTCGCCTTTCGGATCTCGAACTCCGACTCCCGCGCTGTGTTGGTGGCGAAGGTCTGCTCCACGCACTCGATCAGCGCCGGTTGAGGGGCGAGCCGGCTCATCCGCTGCGTCGCGGCATCGGCTGCGTTCAGCGTCGCCGCCGATAGAATCCGCAGCGCCGCCGTGTTCACCGCCAGCACCGTCTGGTCGCGCGATACCACCATTAGGCCGGCGCTCGACTCCGCCAGCATGAGCTCCAGCAGCGTGCTCCGAGGCCGCAGCGCCGCGCTCTCCCGCGCCAGTGCCCGCGCCACCGAAGGCAGAGAGGCGCCTACGGTTGGCTCCCGCTCCAGCAGCCTCCGCAGCGTCGCAATGCCAGCCCGCGTCTCCGCCTGCTCCCGTTTCCGCTCCGACCGCTGCCAGACGGCATAGCCAACCGAAACTGCGCAAAGCCAGGCAATCGGGTCGGTCAGCAGCACGCAGCGCTCACGGCTGTTAGAGGAGTCGCCACAGCTGCCTTAGGTCGAAGAGCCGTCCGGTGTCTCCGAGAAGCGGTAGCCCACGCCACGCACCGTCTCCACATAGCGACCGGCCTCGCCGAGCTTCTCGCGCAGCCGCTTCACATGGGTGTCGACCGTGCGGGTCGTCACCTCCACATCCATTCCCCAGACATCGTCTAGCAGCCGCTCGCGCGACTGAACGCGACCCCGACGCCGGATGAAGGTCTGCAGCAGCCGGAACTCCAGCGCGGTGACCGGGATCTCCTCGTCCAGAACCCAGACACGGTGGCGCGCCTGGTCCACCGTCACGTCGCCGAACTTCAGCACGCTGGGGCCGTCGTCCTCGGGGTCCGAGGCCCGTGTCGTCCGCTTGAGAAGCGCCCGCACGCGGAGCACGAGCTCACGCGGGCTGAAGGGCTTGGAGACATAGTCGTCGGCACCAAGTTCAAAGCCCACCACGCGGTCAATCTCCGCGCTCTTGGCTGTCACCATGATGATCGGGATGCTCCGGGTCATCGGGTCCACCTTCAGCGTCCGACAGACGTCGATGCCCTGGATGTCGGGCAGCATCAGATCGAGCAAAATCAGGTCGGGCTTCTGCTGCCGCGCAAGCGCAAGCGCATCCTTGCCGTTGCGCGCGAGCACCGTCTCAAATCCCGCGCCTCGCATGCTGAAATCGAGCAACTTCAACAGGTCTGACTCGTCATCCACGATGAGAATCTTCTCGCTCATGTGCTTCACGGGGCTGAAGAGTGACCGCCATTTGGGCGGTGTACCGGGTGGGTACAGCCGCGCTTTATCGCCACATTGTTACGAAGTCGTGTCGATTGGCGCAATGTCTCACGCCAAGCCTAGCGCTGTCACAGTTCCTTCTGCTACCCCCTCGACCATGGCAAATCGGCCCTCCACCAGATTCATCCTCACGGCGCTGCTCCTCCTCTGCGCGGCACCCATTGCGGCGCAGTCCGTGGAGCCATCGCCCGCTGCACCCACATCTGCCGACGAGGGCAGCCCCGAGGCCGCCGACGGCTCCGCAGAGCCCGTCGCTTCGCCCGCTCCTGCCGCGCCCACACTCCGCCTCATCCCGCGCCTGTCGCCCGGCAACCGCTGGCTCCGAAAACTCACCTACAGCCTCACCACCGATGCTGCTGTCGTCCGCGGCGAGATCGAGAGCGCCACCCGCTGGACCGACAGCTTCGAGGTCGAGGTCGAGATAACCCTGCTCTCGGGGTCGCGTCGCGGAGCGCGCCAGTACGACCTGCTCTTTCGCACTGTCAATCAGCCCGGCGCAACGCCTACCACGCGTCTCCCCACGCTCCCGGTCGCTGGCGACCACTGGCGCTGCGAAGGCGACGAAGCGTGGAGCTGCACCGGCATCAAGGGAGCCATCGCGCCCCCCTTCTGGCTCCTGCCCGAGTGGTCGGCCTGGTGGTTCGAGGGGCGCCTAGGCGACGATGGCAGCTACACCCGCGTCCGCGGCGTCGCCCGCCAGCTCGGGCTACCGCCCGAGTCCCGCGCTCGCCTCGTTGTTCGCACCGCGGGTAGCGCCTCAGCGGGCCTCACCGAACTCGACCTGCTGCCTTCTGGCTCCGTTGCTGTCCCGGTCGCAGAGGATACCGCCGCTGCCGAACTTACAGGCGCCGGCCACATCTCGGCCAACCTCGATGCCGGCATCGTCCCACAGCTCACGCTGCAATGGCGCGCCAGAGCAGAGGGTCGGCTGCCCGCCGGCCACGGCCTTTTTCGGCGCAACGAGATCCACGCCTTGGCCTGGACCGAGACGCCGCTCCCCGCAGCGCCGGCGGCGCCCTAGTCCGAGGTAACCAGCCGCACGAGATCCTCGCTCGGCAGGTTGCTCGTGTAGGCGTAGGTGAGCCCGTCGCGACGCTCCGTCGCCACCGCAAAGGGCGTCGTGGTGTTGTCGAGGTAGAGCGACCGCTTCTTGCCTACGCGGAGTGGCGTACCACGCTCGCCGGAGGCCTCGTCTGTCACCAGCACAGACAGCTTCGTGCCGTCGACATCGTAGAAGAGGAGTGCCGCCGGCCGGTTGGCCACGGTCGTCATACGGCCGCCGAGCAGCGTCGCGCCGCGACCCAGCCGCGGCATGTGGAGAGGGAAGTCGACCTTGCCCGAAAACCAGTTCTCCACCGAGGCCTGGTTGGGGCCGGTGACCTCTACGGGGACGTTGCGCTGATGCCAGGCGGCTGACTGCACAACCAGCGGATCGCCGTCGCTTCGCTGCGGTGCCACCCAGTCCCGAATCCCCCGCGACGCGAGGCTGTTCTCCGGTAGGGAGGCGTCGTCGCGCAGCGCGATGCGGAGCGCGGCGGTGGCGAGCAGCAGCGCTGCCGCCGCCAGCAGGTAGGGGCGGTAGTTGCGGGCAGGTTGGGCCGCTGCTCCCATCGGCTGTTGCTTCATCAGTGAGGCCTCAAGCCGCGCGGCCATCGCGCTCGACAGCGACGCATGGTGGCCAGAGCTGCGCAGCCGACCGCGGAACTCCCGCTGCTTCGACATCACGGCGCCGCAGGTTGTGCAGGACAGCGCGTGCTCCTGAACCTCTGTCCGCTCTGGTTCGCCCAGCTCGCGGTCGAGGTAGAACTCGAGGTGTTCTGTAAAGGCCTTGCAGTCCACGACCTACTCCTAACCGTTCGCACGCCGCCAGGCGGCGAGGTTGACCGTGTTGTCGGTGTCGCTCTCAATCTGAGAGACCATGTCGTCGTCGAGGTCGCGGATGGCACCCGTCTCGAGCGCATAGCCCGCGAGCATGCCGCGCAGCAGGCGGCGCCCCCGGTAGAGCCGACTCATGACCGTGCCAATCGGGCACTCCATGATGTCGGCGCACTCCTTGTAGGAGAAGTCGTAGACGTCGCAGAGCATCACCGCGATGCGGAAGTCGAGCGGCAGGCGGAGCAGCGACCGGCTCACCTCGTCGCCGAACAGCTCCTGCAGCGTGCCATCGTCCGTCGAGCGGCCATCGAGCTCCGAGGGCTCTTGCGAGGCCGCAATATTCTCGATGAGGGAGGCACCCTCTTCGCTGTCGCCCAGCAGGATGGGCTCACGCTGCTTCGACCGGAAGCGGTTGATGAAGGTGTTGGTCAGGATCTTGAAGAGCCAGGCACGGCAGTTGGTCCCCGGCTCATACCGGTGGAAGTGCGTGTAGGCCTTGAGCATCGTCTCCTGCACCAGGTCTTCGGCGTCGGCCGACGAGCGGGTGAAGCGAACCGCCGCGCCGAAGAGGGCGGGCGCGTGCACCATGGCCTCCTTGCGGAAGACGGCATCAATGGGGTTGGGCTTGGAGCGTCCGAACATCGCGAACTCCTCGACGAATCAAGACCGGAACGACCGGCCCTCGGAAGGGTAGAACCTAAGGACTACCCACCTTATTTCAACAGCCGCGACGATTCTCTTCCGCCGCGCGACAGGCAGGCTACTTCAGCAGGCTCTCGAGCGAGCGGTAACCCAGCTCAAGGTCGCGTGCCACGGCCTCGTAGGTCACATGGCCACCGAAGGTATTGAAGCCGAGCGCGAGCGCCCGGTCGGTGCGTGCGGCCTCCTCGGGACCCTTGCCAGCGAGTGCCCGCGCGTAACGGATGGTCACGTTGGTGAGCGCGTAGGTGCTCGTCCGGGCCACGGCGCCGGGCATGTTGGTCACGCAGTAATGGACCACGCCGTGCACCGTGTAGGTGGGGTTGCTGTGGGTCGTCGGCCGGCAGGTCTCGAAGCAGCCGCCCTGGTCCACCGCCACGTCCACCACCACCGAGCCAGGCAGCATCTGACGGATGACCGCCTCGCTCACCAGCTTGGGGGCGCGCGCGCCGGGTATCAGCACCGAGCCGATGACGAGGTCGGCTGCCGACACCTCTTCGAGCAGCGTCTGCGGGTTGGAGTAGACCGTCTGGAGCCGGTTCTGAAAGATGTCGTCGAGGTAGCGGAGCCGGTTCACATTCACATCGAGAACCGTCACGCGGGCGCCCATGCCGACCGCGACCTTCGCGGCCTCTGTACCCACGGTGCCGCCGCCCACAATCACCACCTTGGCCTGCGGAACGCCCGGCACGCCGCCAAGCAGCACGCCGCGGCCGCCAAACTCCTTCTCCAGGCAGCGAGCGCCCACCTGGATCGACATCCGGCCCGCCACTTCGCTCATGGGCTGCAGCAGCGGCAGGCTGCCGTCGGGGAGCTGGATGGTCTCGTAGGCGATCGCGGTCACCTCCTTCTCCAGCAGCACCGGGGCGAGCTCGGGAACTGCCGCAAGGTGGAAGTAGGTGTAGATGGTCTGCTTGCGCTGAATCCGACCATACTCCTCCGCCAGCGGCTCCTTCACCTTGATGATCATCTCGGCCGCGGCCCAGACCTCATCGGCCGTCTGCAGCATGGTGCAGCCGACCGCCTCATAGGCCTCGTCTGTGATGCCGCAGCCAAGTCCGGCGCCGGCCTGCACAAAGACCGTGTGGCCGTCGCGCACCAACACCTGCGCGCCGCCTGGCACGAGGCCCACGCGGTACTCATGAACCTTCACCTCTTTGGGGACTCCGATGCGCATGACTGCTCCTTCGTTGCTACCTGTCGTCTGTTACTTCCGAATCTGTTTGCGGCCGCCGCCTATCCCGCCGCGCCTCGCCCTTCAAGGCGCAGCGCGTTACCTAAAGGATCACGGAAGCGCTCGGGTGGGCACTGCACGCTGGCTCACAGGCTCCGGCGGAGCCACGATCTGCCGCGAGAACTGCTGACGCTCGATGATGCCGCGCAGGTAGGCTGCATCGCGCTCGCTGACCGAGCCGTCGCGCTCGAGGTTGGCGACGATGTGCTCCAACTTCTCCATGCGCGAGTCGTCGAAGGCTCGCTTCTCCAGCTGCTCGCCGAACCGCGCAGGGGCCGGCAGCAACACTGCGAGCGCGAGCGACTCCGCCTGCGTCAACGCTGCTGCGGGGTGGCCAAAATAGTGGCGGGCGGCAGCCTCCACGCCAACCAGGTCGCGGCCGAACCGGGCCGTGTTGAGATAGACCTCGAGCACCTCTTCCTTCGTCAGCTGCTTCTCGAGCAGGTAGGTGAGGAGCATCTCCTGCAGCTTGCGCGAGAGCGACCGCTCCGAAGAGAGAAAGAGGTTCTTCGCCACCTGCTGCGTGATGGTGCTGCCGCCCGCCACAAAGGCGCCCGCGGCGTAGTCCTTCGCCATCGCCCGCTGGATGCCACGCCAGTCAAAGCCGCGGTGGTTGAAGAAGCCGTCATCCTCCGCCGCCAGGATCGTCCGGGCCACATACCGCGGGAGCCGACGAAGCGGGGCCCAACTCCCCTCGCCCAACGCGGGAAAGGCGCTCCCCGCGGGACGGGGCAGGGCGACGATCCGGCCCTCTTCAAAGAGCGGCATGCTGATGCCCGCGAGACCCGAAAGCGTGAGCCCCTCTTCCAGCAGTTCAAACTGGCTCGCAGCAAGTCCCGGCGACGCAGCATCGAGCCGCATCAGCGCCTCAAAGCCAACCTTGCCCGACATCGTCGCCCCCTCGAGCCACGGCATCATCCCCTCCGGCAGCGAGTCGCGCAGCGCCGTCACGGCGACGGGCTCCATGTGCATGCTCAGCTCGCCCGTCGCGCCCTTGCCTGGGAGGTCGCCGAAGCCCTTGAGCACCACCACGGCGGCACCCGTGGTCACCGTTGCCTCCTCCAGCCAGAACTTGTGGTCGCGCCAGCTCCACCCGCCGGCCAGCTTGAGCCGGCCGTCGAACTTCTCGATGGGTTTCGCTGCCAGACTCTTCCAAGCGAGCCTGCCGCCTGTGAGCGAACCCTCGCCGCTTGCCTCTGCGCCATCGCCGTTGCCCAGCACCTTCAGCGTGCCGTTGAGCGTGCCGCCGATGGGCAGCGAGCGGGTCCAATTCTCGGAGCCGCAGCCTGCCCCGCGCGCTCCGTCGAGGATGGCCGGCGGGCAGCGCAATGCCTTGGTGTCGCGCGAGAAAAAGTCGGACGGGTCGGCCCGCAGCGCCGACAGCTTCGCGGTAAAATCGCCCTTTGCCAGCCAGCTTCCCTGCAGGTCGATGCCGCGCTCCGCTGTCCCCCAGCGGAGCAGACCCTCCAGATCTCCGCCGCTCCGGTGCACCCGTGCCTCGCGCATGCGCATGTGGCCGCGACCCTCGGCCACCAGCTCCAGATCGCGCACGGCCACCGTGCAGTCGGACCGCTCGCAGGAGGCCGTCATCGAGGCGACCGTCGCCCAGGCTTCGGGCTGCTCCGCCTTGGGTGGCTGCAATGACCACCGCACGCCGTCGAGCGCCAAGCCGCCATCGGTGCGCGCCAGCCCGGTCGACAGTTGCATGAGCGGTCGAGTCTGCCCTGGCGCAAAGAGGGCGCCGACCAGCCGCGTGGCCTCCGCATCGCTCTGCGCGAGCTTGCCATCGGCGGCCCAGCCGTCGCTGTCTTCGATGCGCACATGGCCCTGCCAACCCGGCTGCCCCGCGCCTGTCGCCGGCCCTGTGAACTGGGCAAAGCTTACCTTCCCCGCTCGCTTCGTCTTCTCTTCGGCCGTCGGCAGCAGCGCATCGAAGCTCCAGGTCGCGTCGTCGAGCAGCACGGTCAGGCCATCGAGCCGCAGCGTCGGCGTCGCGCCACCGCGCTGCTCGCTCGTGGCGGCAGCCTTCATCGCCACGGTCGCCCGTTGTTGCCGCGGCGAGGCCGGTGCAGCGGCCTGCGTCACGCTCAGCTCTACGCCCGACAGCACCAGCTCGCGCAGGTCTACCAGACCGCGGATCAGTCCGGCCGGCTCAAGCCGGACATGGGCCCGCTTCACCTTCGCAGTAACCTCGTAGGGCGTACTCGGAAGCCGCACCGGGCCCAGCACCAGCCCCGTTAGGTCGCCCTCGCCGAGCAGCAGCGAGGAGTCGACCCGGTCGAGCGACAGCGGCATTCCCTTGGCCGCGGCATACTGCTCCAGCTGCCGCGCCATCCGCTCGCCCAGCTCGTCGCGCGGGCGGAGCAGCCACCAGGCCACCGCCGCCGCAGAGAGAAGCAGCAAGGCCAGCGCAGCCCGTCGCTTTCGCCTGCCGTTTGCGGTATGGGGGACAGGCTCGGTCATGCGTCGGGCAGTCTGCTTCGTGGAGCGGTAGAATGGTCCGTGCGTGCTATCAGTGGGCCCCGACGAGGTCAAAACGCCTTCACGCGCTCGCGCTGCTGCTCCTGCTTACGCTGTTTGCCGGCTGCCAGCTCAACCAGAAGCCGCTCGTGAATGGCTTCTCCTCGCGTCCCTTCGAGGGCCGCGCGGAATCTGACCCCTATCGCCAGCTCCCAGACCGCACCCTTGTCGTGGCCTACGAGGTGGGCCAGTGCACCACCGACGCCGACTGCGTCACACAGGCCTGCGGTGGCGCCACCTGCGCGCCCGCCAACGAGGCGCCGCTCTGTGCCACCTCGCCCGTCGGCGACTGTCTCTCGGCACTCGACGGCAAGGGCTGCGGCTGCATCGAGGGCGCCTGCCGCTGGCACCGCGAACCGCCCGTGCTTGCCTGCGCGCGACGCGGCTCGCCGTCCGCCACGACGGTGGGCGCCGGTGGCTATGGCGACAACCCCTATCCGACCCGCCCGCAGTAGGCGGCGCGGCCGTTACTTCGCGGTCTGAACGCCCAGCTTGGTCAGCACGGTCACCATCTTGGCGATGGTGCCGGGCACAACGCGGAAGGCCGACGGTCCGAGGCGCGTCACGATGAAGGGCTGCAGATCGGAGATGCGCGCGACGCGGTCGCCATCTTCGGCCGACAGCAGCGTGAGCACCTCCATGGTCTCCACCTTCGCCTTTGCGGGCTGGCCGAGGGCCTTCTTGAGGTGGAGCTCCCGCTCGGGCGTGAAGCCGCTCGCCATGGAGCTGCGGAGGAAGTCGATGAGGGAGGCGTAGCCATCGTCGTCGCCAAAGACCGCGTTCACCTTCTTGATGTCGAGCCGGTACTGGTCGTCGTCCTCGTAGGTCGCCACAGACTGCAGCGTAGAGAGGATGCGCAGGTCGGTCGCGCCGTTCGGTGCGCGGAGCCGGTCGGCCTCGGCCCATACCAGCGAGGGGACAATGGGACCGTTGTAGTCGATGACGCGGGGCTTGAAGGCCGTGAGCGCCCTGTCGACGCCCTCCGAGTAGGCACCCAAGACAAAGGTGTGGATGGCGTCGATGCGGTCGGCATGGTCGCGGTTCTCGACCGCGAAGATGACGCCCGACTGCACAACCTCAGGATCGGCCTTGCCAGTCGCGGCGACCAGATCGCCATGCAGGAAGACAGTAACGCGGCGATGGAGCCGCTCCCAATCCTGGAGCGCGAACTTGACGGCCGGTGGCACGGGCTGGCTGGAGTAGCGGGTCAGCGACTTGAAGATGCTGTCGGCGTTGTAGCCCTTGGCGTAGCCCCACTGCACAGACTCGCCTGTGAGCCGGTAACGCACCACCCGCTCGCTCGTCTTGATGACCTCCGCGAAGCGGGAGAGGTCGTAGAGGAGCTGGAGCGAGGCGAGGTCGAGGAAGCAGGTGATCTCGAAGGTGGGCTCGACCAGGATCGCGCCCTTGCCCGAGGGCTCTTCGGCGGTCGAGGGGATGCCGAGCATGGCCTTGCCGACCTCGGTGATGCGGGCGCGCGGCGTGCCGTTCGACTGCGATTTTCCGAGCTCGACAGCACCGATGTGGGGCAGAAGCAGCGAGATAACCGAGGCGACAAAGCCCTCGATGGCCTTGTCGTCCATGGGCACAACAGGCAGCACATTGCGAAGGTAGGTCTGCTCCAGCGAGGCGATGGTTCGGGTGGTCTCTTCGACGTCGAACCAGTCCTCGAGGTTGAGGCGGCGGAGGGCCGCGATGACGCTGCCGCGCGGGCCGGTGAGGATCGCCGCGCGTCCGCCGTCGGGGGCAAAGCCGCCGTGGCCCTGGCCGGTTAGCGGCGGCTCGCCCGCGCCAAACCAGCCCATCGCATCGATCTCGCTCCAGGTCCGCTGCTGCTCCGCCGCTCGCTCGAGCAGCGGCCAACGGTCGGTCGCCGACTTCCCAAAATAGTCGTTGCAGGTATTGGCGGTGCGGAGCAGGTCGCCGCGGCGCTCCACGAGGCCGAGCGCGACGGCTGTCGACAGCAGGAAGGTGATGAGGTCCCAGCCGTCCACCGCGAGGGGATCGACGATGGTCTCGCCGCGGTCGCCATGTTTGGGACGCTCGACAATGAGCGGTGCCATCGCCTTGAGATCGGTCCGGTGGGGCGAACCGTCACGGTTGAGCCGCACCGCGTTGCGCTCCACAAACCGGGTCACGGAGAGCAGGTTGAGCTCCACCAACAGCACGCGGCGCAGCAGCGTAGACTCTGTCGGGTCGACCACCTTCTCCAGCACCTCGCGGGCGGGAGGCGGGTTTCCGGCCAGCCCCTCGAAGCCGGGCGTGACCTGAATCCAATGCTGCATCAACCCCTGCTCGTAGACTGTCTCGAGCGACAGCGCCTCACGGGCCCCGAGGTTGCCTGCCAGCGCAATTCCCTGCTTGAGCAGCGGGTCGACGAGCTCCTCGAAGCCGTCGTAGCCGTGTAGGAACCAGCGCTTCTTCAGCCGCTCTCCGCGCAGACGGCGGCCGATCTCATCGAGAAAGCCCAAGAAGCCGCGCACATCGTCGGGCAGGGTATCCACCATCTTCTGGCGGGTGGTCTTGGCGGCGAGGTGGTCGGTCAGCTCCAAGAAGGGATCCAGGCCAGGCAGGTCGTGCACCGCGGCAATCTTTGCCAAGGAGGCCTGTCCGTAGATCTTGAGGAGCTCTTCAGCGGGGTTCGACATCAACCGTTCTCCGTGGAGGAGATTTCTGCTTCGACGGGCTCATCGACATGGTCGAAGAGCGGCTCGCCCAGGAGCCGCGGGAACTGCCCGAGCTCCTTGAACCGGCCGAGCACCATGGGGATGAACCGGGCCGGAATCACGATGTGGCGATCGCCAATCATCACGAGGTCCAGTCCGAGCTCGCCGATTTTTTTTGAAGTCTCCGCCAGCGTTGCCGCAGTATCGCACGCGATAACTGCCACATTCCGGTGAATGACTGCTCCCGAGGTTTGCTTGCTCAAAGTCGGCCTCATTCGGGCAGGAGGGTAGTCTCCGGGCCCTCGTTCAGGGAGCAAGTAGGATACTCGCTCCCTAGGCCTATGGTCAACGCCGCGCCCCGCGATCCTTGCAACTTGACCAAAAAAGAGGTCGAAGCGCCCCCCATGAAACTCTCACAGGCCGAACTTAGTCATCTCGTTGGCCTCCATCGGCCCCTCATCGAGGGCGCGCGGCTCCGCGCAGTCCACGCAGTCGCAGACCAGCACGCCCTCGTCCTCGAGTGCTACCGGCCGGGCCAGACTACCCTCCTCCTGCTCTCCCTCGCAGCCCGCTCCGCGAGGCTTCATCGCATCACGCAGCGGCCGCCGTCGCCCCCCGCGCCCCCCACCTTTGTGATGCTCTTGCGCGCCAGGGTCGTAGGCGGCCTCATCCGGCGCCTCGCCGTCGCCGACGACGACCGCATCGTCCAGTGGGAGCTCGTCTGCGGCGGCATCTCCTACGACCTGGTCGCCGAGCTCGGCGGCACCGCCAACCTCCTCCTCCTCAAAGAGGGATTGATCGAGGGCAGCTTCCACGGACGAACCTCCCGCGACCGCACGGTCACCGTCGGGGATACCTATGAGCCACCTACCACCCGCCCCGACGGTGGCGCCGCCGCCTTCCGCGACGGCTTCCCGCGTGACGGCTCCGCAGACGCTTTCGCCGAAGCCTGGTACCGCGCGTTCGACGCAGCAGAGGCCCTCGACCAGCGGCGCGGCGAGCTCCTCGCCGGCCTCACCCGCGCCCGAAAGCGGCTCGCGCAGCGCGCCGTCGCCATCGCCGCCGATGCAGACCGCAGCCACGCCGCCCCCCGCCTTCGCCGCGAGGCCGATCTCCTCCAGACCCTCCGCGGCCAGCCCGACCTCCCAGCAGATCGCGTCGCCGTCCAAGACTGGTTCGAAGAGGGCGCTCCCATCACCATCATCGAGCTCGACCCCCGCCTCGACTTCGCCGAAAACATCGCCTCGCGCTACGCCCGTGCCCGCAAGTTCGAGCGAGGCGAGGCCCATGCCCGCACCCGCCTCGCCGAGGCCGACCAGCAGCTCGAACAGCTCGCCCGGCTCGCCCGCGAGGCCGCCGACGCCACCGACCTCGTCGCGCTCGCCCGCCTCGCCTCCGCTGCTCGCAACGCAGGCCTGCTTCCCCGCAAGCAGCTGCCGCCCGTCGAGCGAAAGGCGGAGGTTCGGCTCCCCTACCGGCTCTTCATCGCCTCCACGGGCGAAGAGATCCTGGTCGGCCGCGGAGGTCGCGACAACGACAAACTCACCTTCGGGCTAGCCCGCGGAACCGACCTCTGGCTCCATGTCGCCGACCACCCCGGCCCCCACGTCATCCTCCGAACCCGAGGCCGTCAGGCCGGCCCGGTCGCACTCCGCGAGGCGGCAGAGCTGGCGGTCTGGTTCTCGGTCGCCAAGGACGACACCCATGTGGCGGTCCACCACACCCTCCGCAAAAACGTACGGCGGGCCAAGGATGGACCGCCGGGCCGCGTCTACCTCTCCGATACCAAGACCATCACCGTGGGCCCCCTCACCGACGAGAAGCTCCGCCCGCTCCTCGAACGGCTCCCGCCCGAGAAGGCCTAGCGACCCGGTGCCTTAATCTCCCGCGCACCGGCCGGCGGAGCGAAGACAAAGCCGGCATCAGGCAGGTTGCTGTTCCACTTGGCTCCCGAGAAGACGAGCCGGTTGCGGTTGCCGAGCGGGTCGTAGAGCACCGCCTCCTGCACCTTCCAGTCGGTCGTCGAGACCACGAAGCGGAGCTTGTCGACACCAGATGCGGCGCTCTTGGGCGTCAGCTCCAGCGCCACCAGCCCCTCCTTCACCGCCTTGACCTCGGCGGTGAAGTCGTCCGAGAGTTTGCCCTGGCCCATGAGGAAGCGGAGCGCCAGCGGCGCGCTGCTCTGCGACACCGGCTGCGCGGCATACTGCTTGAAGGCCGGCTCCCAAATCCAGAGCGTCGTGCCGTCGCTGATGAGCGCCTTGGCCTCGGGCGTGCGATAGTCCCACCGCATCTTGCCCGGCTTCTTGAAGTAGAGGGTCCCCTGCGAACGGGTCGTCTCGCCGGCCGCCGTGTTCGTCAGCTCCTGCGTGAAGTTCGCCGTGTAGTCGCGCACCCCCTCGTAGGAGCGCTGCAGCGCATCGACCACCTCAGCGGGCGTGGCCAACCGCGGCGGTACGGGCGCCGCTGCAGCGGCCGGCGGCGGCTGCCGCACCTGGGCCAGGCAGCCGTCGTCAACCGGTGCGGGGTTGGGCGCGGCGAGAAAGGAGGAGGCGAGCAGGGCGTGACAGAGCGACCACATGGTGCACCTTGGTTCGAACGGGAGCGGCGTGGGGACAAGACGCTGCGCCCCCGCCCCTATTCCAAATCTGCAGAGGGCGCATCAATCGGCCGCGTGACCGCTCCCTTCGCCCTGTGCTTCCAACCCCAGGTAGTAGCCGCGGCTCTCTGCCGTGCGCGACGAGACCATGGCCCGGTTGAGGGCCTGCAGCGACATGCCGAGCCGGCGGTGGGCGTTGCGGAGCTGGCCTGCGAGGCTGGTCGCGATGCTGCTCGCAAAGCGGACCGCGAAGACCGAGCCGCCCTGCATGAGCCGGTCGAACTCTGCCCGCTCGAAACGGGCCACCTGGCAGGCGTCGTGGGCAACGCAGCTGGCGGAGCGGGGAGCGCCATCGATGAGCGCCACCTCGCCAAAGAACTGGTGCTGTCGGATGGTGGCGATGACGTGGCTTGTGCCGTTGGGCATCCGCTTCACCACATCGACCGAGCCGGACAGGAGCAGGTAGCAGCAGCGGCCCAGCTCACCTTCGGCACAGATGACGGTGCCTGGCTCGAGCGCCGGCTCCAAGACCAGGACGGTGCAGAGCGTTGCTAGCTCCCGGTCGTCGAGGTCGCGGAGCAGCTCCACCCGTCGGAGTGTCTGGGGCGTGAGTTCGTTCATCCGTTGCCCTTGGGGTCAGGCTTTCCAACGAGCGCCTGCTTGAATCGGCCGAACATGCCCGGCTTCTCCGGCTCGGGCTCCATCTTCTGCGTCACGGGCCGGGCCCTGTCGCTGCCGCGGGCCTCCTGGCTCTGGCTCGGCATGCGGGTGGTCGAGGGGGCGCGGCTGCCTTCTGCGATGAGCTGGTCGGCCATTGCCTGCAGGTGACCGCCCCCGCCCCCGCCCAGCGTTGTGCCGGCCGATGCCAGGTTGAGCTGCCGCTCCATGGTGGCAGACTCGGTGCGGTCATTACAGGAGCGCAGGCGTGCGGCGAGTGCGGGTGCGATGGCTCGCAGCAGCTTTGCGGTGCAGTTTGGAGCCTCATGCTTGAGGGCAAGAAAGGCCTCGTGGCTCAGGCCGTAGAGGCGCGTGGGTTCGACTGCCGTCGCGGTCACGCTGTGGGGTCCGGGCGAGAGCAGGCTCATGTCACAGAGCGTTGCAGGGTACTGCACCCGTACCGGCTTGGAGGTCGTCACGCCGTCGGCGGTCAGCTCGATGGCACCGGAGCGCACAAACCAGAGTTCGTGCGACGCCGCGCCGGCATCAAAGAGCCGCTCGCCTGCCTGCAACACACGGAGGCTGCAGCGGGTGAGGAGCTGCTCTGCCTCGTCGATGGTCAGGTTGGCGGTGAGCCAGCTGCTGCTGAGAATGTGTTCACTTTGGGACATCGTCTCGCCTCGTGGGGCGCAGAGGAATCTGCAGGGATCAGAGCAGGGTCACGCGGTTGGTCTCGGCATTGAGGCCGTCCTGGCCGTTGTTGCCGCAGGGTGAGGTGCCGCCCGAGCCGGGGCCACCGACTGCGAAGGAGGTGTCGATGAGCTGCAGGGTGGCGTTGTCGACGCCGAGGATGCCCACCGAGGGGCCACCCGCGCCGCCACCGCCGCAGCCACCCGAGCCGCCGGCACCGCCGTTGCCGCCGCGGCCGCCGGAGCCACAGGTCGAGGAGCCGCAACCGCCGCCGGGACCGCCGTTGGCACCGCCGCCTGCTCCTCCACCGTTGCCGCCCGCGCCGCCGCGGCCGCCACCGTCTGTCTGGAGCAGGGTTGCTTCGAGGCGCAGCGTGCTGTTCAGTATGATGAGGGCCACCGAGGCGCCTCCGCTTGCGCCGGCCTGACCGCCAGACCCGCCGCTGCCACCTCCGCCGCCCGAGCCGCCTGCGCCGCCGGTGCCGTAG
>JABMMX010000338.1 GCA_013205435.1 Deltaproteobacteria bacterium | reverse complement strand
GGCGAAGGGGTAGTGGCCGAGATCGTGGAGGAGGCAGCCGAGGAGACAGACGGTGATGTCCTCTTCGGTGAGCGAGGCTGCGACGTTGGGGTCGCGGAGGAGCGAGGCGAGGTACTGGCGGCCCATGTCGTAGGCTCCGAGCGAGTGCTCGAAGCGGGTGTGGACGGCGCCGGGGTAGACGAGGTGGGTGGGCCCGAGCTGCCGCACGGAGCGGAGGCGCTGGAAGGCCGGGTGGTCGATGATGGCGACCAGACGCTCGGTGACGGCGACATTCCGCAATTCGGGAATGCGGATGGTCGCGTGAGATGCTAAGAGCTCTTGGGACACAACCGAGCCGTGTTGCAGTCTTGGAGAGGGTTGCGTGGCCGCGGGCTCGGAGGGTGTCCGAAGCCCATTATCCATCGAGAGTGGAAGATGTCACACGAGTTGGACCCCGTCCAGAAGTTGGAGCATGATCACCACCACCTGACGCGGCTGGTCGACGACCTGCGCGCGGGCATTCAGGAGGTACTGCGCGGCGACCGCCAGGCAGCCGAGCTGCGTGAGCCGCTGGATAGCTTCATGGAGCTGGCGCAGGAGGAGCTGTTTGCCCACTTCGAGTATGAGGAGGTGACGCTGTTTCCCTTCCTCATCGAGAAGATGCCGGACTGCAGGGAGTCGGTGGCGGAGCTGGAGCTGGCGCACGATCGGATGTGCGGCGTGGTGAGCCGGATGTCGCACATGCTGGGGCAGGGCGACGAGGCGCTGACGCAGAACTTTGATGCCTTTGTGGTCATGTTCGCCCGGTTTGATGCGAACTTTGTGAAGCATGCGCGCGAAGAGTGGGAGCTGCTGCAGCGGGCGTCGACGGGGCTGTCGGAGGCGGATCGCCGGACGCTCGCGGCCGCGATGGAGGGCCACTAGGCGATGGGGCGGCTCCGACAGGCTGCGGTGCTCGGCGCGCTGCTGGTGCTCTTGGTTGCGGGCTGCAACCGGGGTGCCGAGGTGCCGGCCGGTAGCGGCAGCGGGAGCGGCTCTGCGGCGGTTGAGGTGGACGAACAGACGCTGCTCGCGCAGTCGACGCCGCCCGTCGTGGTTGCCGCGGCGCAGCGGTGCAAGACGGATGCGGAGTGCCGGCTGCATCAGCCATCGGATTGGAGCGCCGAGGTGGAGTGCTGCTACACCTACGGGTGCGACCTTCGCTACGAGGCAATCAACCTCGCGAGCTGGGAGCTGCTCAAGAGATGGCGCTCGGCGCATGCCTTTGACTGCGTGGCGCATCTGGGCAAGAGCGGCCCCTGCGCGACGACCTCGCCGGTCTGTGGACTGAGCCAGGAGCCGCCGCCGGCGGTCTGCTCGGCGGGCCTGTGCGCTGTGGCGATTCCCGAGGCCTGGCCGACAGTGGATGGGTCGGCGCAGCGGTGCGATGTGGATGGTGACTGCCGCGCGATCCCCACGCCGTCGTCGAAGCCGGCGGAGCTCTGCTGTGCTGCGCGCTGTGAGGGTCCCTGGGTGGCGGCGAACCGGTCGACGCAGCAGGAGCTCGAGGCGTGGCAGAAGGGGGAGCGGGCGCACTGCGGAGACAAGGTGGTGTGCACGGCTGCCGCGGCCTGTGGTCCATCGCCTGCGGCAGTTTGCACAGGTGGTTTGTGCGCGATGGCACCGACGCCTTAGTAAGGGCTGCATCTTGACGAAGCTGGCCTGCAGACCGAGTGAACGGTGCAGGTCGTTGCGAGGTGTGTGATGTCGTATGCGATGTGGCTGGCGATGGTTTCGGTGCCCTTTGTGGTGCTGGAGCGGCTTGTGCCGCGCGATGCGTCGCAGGGGTTCTTTCGGCGGGGGCTGCTGCGTGACTTTGGCTTCTTTGTGCTGAACGGCCACTTTGTGGGGGTCGGGCTGGCGATTGCGTCGGGGTGGCTCTGGGGGTTGGCGCAGCAGCAGTGGAGCCTGCCGGCTGGCGGGTTGTTTTCGGTGCAGCCGGTGGCCTCGGGCTGGCCCTCCTGGCTGCAGTTTTTGGTGGCCTTTGTGGTGCTCGATTTGGTGCAGTGGCTGACCCATGTGACGCTCCACCGGGTGCCCTGGCTCTGGGAGTTCCACAAGGTGCACCACGCGATCACCGAGATGGATTTCTGGGGGAGCCTGCGCTTTCACTGGATGGAGGTGGTGGTCTACCGGACGACGCAGTTCCTGCCGCTGCTCTGGCTGGGCGCCTCGCCGGAGGTGCTGATGGCGCTGGCGGTGGTGAGCACGGTCATCGGTCACATGAACCATGCCAATGTGCGGCTGCGGTTTGGGCCGCTGGCCTACATCGTGAACTCGCCGCACATGCACCTCTGGCATCATGTGCATGGCGATGCGGGGCCGGTGAACCGTAACTTTGGCATCAACCTGGCGGTGTGGGACTGGCTCTTCGGGACGGCCTATCTGCCCAAGGAGGAGCCGGCTCGTCTTGGCTTTGCGGGCGTGGAGTCGTTCCCAAAGACGCTGGTGGGTGAGCTGGTCTGGCCTGTCGAGATTCCGGAGTCTGCGGAGAGGAGCACGACATGAGGCGACTGCTTCGGGCGCTGCTGGTTGGGTTGCTGATGTTGCTTCCGATGGCGGTCGGCGCTGCGGTGCCCGACGCGGCTTGGTCTGCAGGCTGGGAGAAGGCCACGGGCGGGAAGATGGTGGGTGCTGCGACCTCGGCGCTCCGCTTGAAGGCGGGTGCGCGGGTGTTGGACACGCGGTCTTTGGAGGCCTTTGAGGCCGGTCATCTGCCAGGCGCGGTCTGGATGGCGCCGGAGCGTCTGCTGGCCGCTCAGAGCGGCGAGCTGGTGCTGGTGCCAACGGTGGAGGCGCCGCAGGGTGTGCTGGTTGTCGGCAAGATGGGCGGCGACGGCTGGTGGGGCGAGCAGGGCTGGCTGGGCATGGTGCTCTCCGCTTCGGGCGTGGATGCGGTGACGGTAGCGCTGGCGGAGCCGTCGGAGGTGGCGCTGGCGGCAGGGGTTGCGCTGGAGGTTGGCGCGTCGCCGGAGCCGAGCTGGCTGCGGCTGGTGGAGCCGGCGTCGGTGCGGTCTGGGGTGATGTCGCTCGCGGAGGCGTCGGCGGCGCAGTCGTCGGGCGGTGCGCTGTTTGTGGACGTTCGGAGCCGCGCGGAGTTTGAGGGGGCGCATCTGTTTGGAGAGGCGCGCGGTGGCCACATCACCGGCGCCCGCTGGGCCGGATGGGAGGAGCTGCAGGGCGCGCCCGGTTGGCCGCTGGAGGCGGGTGCGTGGCGGTCGCGGTTGGAGGCTGCGCTGGCTGGCTCGACGGTGCCAGTGGCGGTCTACTGCACGGGCGGGATCCGGTCCGGGTTTGTGACCTTCGCCCTCCGCGCGATGGGCGTAGAGGCGCGCAACTTCGAGGGGTCGATGTGGGCCTGGAGCGCCGATTCGAAGCTGCCGATGGAGAGCGGTCCGCTAGGGGAGCGTGACGGTGACAAAGCCCGCTGAGACGGTGTTGAGCTCGACCACTTCGTAGTTGTTGCTGCCGTCGCGGCGGATTGCCACGGGGTACCAGACCTCGCCTGTGCCGGAGAGGGTGCGGGTGTTGGTGTAGGAGCTTCCCGGGATCTCGATGGATACTGTTGCTTCTGCGCCGGGCGGGCCGATGTCGCGGTAGAGGTTGATGCCGACGAGGTAGTCGTCGTCGGCTGCGTTCGTGAGAGTGATGACCTCGACGCCGGGTGTGCCGCGGTCGTCGCCGGAGAAGAGGGGGTTGTTGTCGGCTCCGGCGGTTCCCCAGTCGGGTGCGGTGTTGCGGTAGTAGCAGTCGTTGGCATCGCTCCAGCTCGCGGTAGAGCCAACGAGGCGGGTCATGTGGAGGTCGAGGTCGGTGGTCGTTCCAGCAGCTTCGGGCGACCAGCGGAGGGTGACGCGGATGGTCGTTGGTGGCGGTGGCTCTGTGACGTCGATTCGGAGTGTGATGGAGCGGCCGGCGCAGCCGTCGGCGGTGGTCCATTCGAGCGTGAGACGCCAGGTTCCTGGCTGATCAAGTTGGACCGAGAGGGGATTGTCTGTGGCGGCGTCGAAGGCGAAGGGCGAAGGGCCGTCGAGATACCAGAAGGAGGGGTCTCGGAGGGTCACGGGGACGCCGTTCTCGTCGCGCGCAACGGCGGTGAAGAACTCGCCGGAGATCAGATCGAGGCGGTCGACGAGGACGTCGCTGAAGTCGAGGGGGTCGAGGCCGACTTCGGGCGGCTGGCAGTTGCCTGTGTCGGGCTCCACGGCTGTGTCTGGCTCAACGGTGGTGTCTGGCTCGACGGCTGTGTCGCGCACGGTGTCTGTGTCTGGGTCGACCGTCGTGTCTGTCTCAACCACGTCGCCCGAGGTGTCGTCCGATGGCTCAACGCAGGTGTTGTTGCTGCAGCTTTGGCCGTCTTCGCAGCCGGTGGCGTCGACGCAGAATCGCGCGGCCGGGCTGGTGCCGCAGGCTGCGAGGAGCAGGATGAGCAAGGTTGCGATGAGGCGGGTCATGGCGGCTGAATACCCGAGTCGAGCGGTGCGGGCAAAGCCGGCGGTTGACGCGCTGTTGCGCGAGGGATAGCGCGCGCAGCGACGCCGAAGGGCTGCCGCAGCAGGAGAGGTTGAGCATGGCGACGCGCGAGCTGAAGGTGGGTCTGGTCCAGCTGGAGGCGAATCCGGCGACGGAGGACTTCTTGGAGCGGGGCATCGCGGGCATCCGCGAGGCTGCTGCAAAGGGTGCGACCCTGGTGGTGATGCCGGAGCTCTTCCGCTGGCCCTACTTCTGCCAGGTGATGGGCCCGGAGCAGTTCAAGTTCGCCGAGCCGCTGGACGGCCCCTCGGTCGCCGCGCTGCAGCCCGTCGCCAAGGAGCTCGGCGTCGTTGTGGTGACCTCCTTCTTCGAGCAGCGGGCGCCCGGCCTCTACCACAATACGGCGGCGGTGATTGACGCCGATGGCACGGTGAAGGGCTACTACCGCAAGTCGCACATTCCCGACGATCCGCTCTATTTTGAGAAGTTCTACTTCGCGCCGGGCGACACCGGCTTCAAGGCCTTCGACACGGCGGTGGGTCGCGTTGGCGTGCTCATCTGCTGGGACCAGTGGTATCCCGAGGCGGCCCGTCTGACGGCGATGGAGGGGGCCGATATCATCGTCTATCCGACGGCCATCGGCGTGATCGATGCGGAGGGTCCGGAGCAGCACCGGCTGCAGCGGGAGGCGTGGCAGATTGCGCAGCGTGCCCATGCGATTTCGAACGGCTGCTACGTGGCCGCGGTGAACCGTGCCGGACGCGAAGCGGAGCTTGGCTTCTGGGGCGCCAGCTTTGTGGCGGGGCCGCAGGGCGAGCTCTTGGTGGATGCGGGCTCGGAGCCTTGCGTTGTGGTTGCCGATTGCGACCTCGCGCGGAGCGCAGAGGTGCGGCAGTGGTGGCCCTTCTTCCGCGACCGGCGGATCGACCTGTATGGCGGGCTGACGAAGCGGTTTGGAGGGCAGTGATGAGCAGCGTGGTTCCCGCAGAGATTGCAGCGCTGGCTGCGCAGGGTTTTGTGATGCCGGCGGAGTGGGCGCCCCATGAGGCGACGCAGCTCACCTGGCCGCGTCGGCCGGAGATCTGGCGCGGCGTTCACGAGGAGGTGGAGCAGACCTTTGCCGCCTTTGCCGCGCGGCTCTCGCTGGGCGAGCGGGTGCATCTGCTGGTGCCCGACAAGGAGTGGGAGCACCGTGCGAAGCGGCTGATCCTGCGGGCGGGCGGTCTGCTCCCGAACATCTTCTTCTGGAAGATCGACAGCGACGATGTCTGGGCGCGTGACCATGGTCCGACCTGCCTCGTGAACCCGCTGGGTGAGCGCCGGATGCTGGACTGGAAGTTCAACGCCTGGGGCGGCAAGTTTGCCTCGTCGCTGGACGACGCCATCCCGAGGCAGCTGGCCGAGAAACTGGGCTGGCAACGGGTGGAGCCGGGGGTGGTGATGGAGGGTGGCGCGATTGAGGTGAACGGCGAGGGCGACCTGCTGGTGACCGAGGCGGTGCTACTGAACCCGAACCGGAACCCCGGCTGGACGCGCGACGGGCTTACGGAGCTGCTCTTTGCAGCGCTCGGCTGCCAGCGCATCCACTGGCTGGGTGGCGGGCTCGAGGGCGACGACACCGATGGCCACATTGACGACATCGCTCGGTTCGCGCCGGGCGGGAAGCTGCTCATCGTGTCGCCGGTCGAGGGCGACCATCCCGACCGCGAGACGATGCTGGCGAACTGGGAGCGGGCGCGCGGCTTTGTGGGTCCGGGCGGCAAGCCCTTTGAGCTGGTCGGGCTGCCCGTGCCCGAGCCCATTCACTTTGGCGATGAACACCTGCCTGCGAGCTATGCCAACTTCTACATCGGGAACGATGCGGTGGTGGTGCCGGTCTTCTCACAGCCGACCGACGCTGCGGCGCTGTCGATCATCGGGGGCTGCTTCCCCGACCGCGAGGTGGTGGGGCTCGACTGCAGGGCGCTGGTTTCGCAGTATGGGGCGCTCCACTGTGTGAGCCAACAGATCCCCTCTGCTGTTGTTTTAGCGGCAAAGTTCAGGTGACAGCGGGCGGTGGCAGCGGTAACAATGTTACATCGCTGATCGTCGCTGTTGGACGAGGTTGAGCCCCATGCTGCATCCCGGAGATACATACGGCCGATATACCATCGTCCGGAAGCTGGGCGAAGGCGGGATGGGGCTGGTGTATGAGGCGCGCAACCACTTTGGCGCGGCGGTGGTGCTGAAGATGCTGCACCCGGAGCTCGCCGGCAACGCCGATGTGCGGGAGCGGTTCCGGCGCGAGGGGCAGATTCAGTATCAGCTCCGCCATCCCAACATCGTTCGGGTGACCGACATCCTCGAGGAGAACGAGGTTCCCGCGCTGGTTGTGGACTTCATGAAGGGCCGCGATCTGGAGCGGGAGCTTGCAACGGTGGGCGTGCTGCCGCTGCCGGAGGTTGTCTCCATCAGTGTGAAGATGCTGGATGCGCTGGCGGCCGCGCATGAGAAGGGCTTTGTGCATCGCGACATCAAGCCGGCGAACATCTTCCTGGAGGAGACGGACGCTGGCGTTGAGCCGCGGCTGATGGACTTTGGGATCGCCAAGATTGAGGCGACGCGTGGGCTGACGCAGGTGCGCGATTTTGTGGGCACGCCGAACTTCTCGAGCCCCGAGCAGATTCAGAGCACGCGGGACGCCGATTCACGCGCCGACATCTACTCCTACGGCATGGTGATCTGGCAGATGCTGTCGGGCAGTGAGCCCTACGCCGATCTGAAGGACCCCGTGCAGGTGATGCTCGCGGTGGTGCGGCAGCCTGTTCCCGCGCTGCCGGACGGTACGCCGGATTGGCTTCGGACCATCGTGGCCCGTGCGACAGAAAAGGATCCCGCTCGCCGCTACCAGACGGCAGCAGAGATGCGTGATGCGCTGGCGGCGCATGCCGGTGTGAAGGCAGCGCCAAGCATCGCTTCGCGTCCGGCGCCGCTGCCTGTCGGGGAGCGTGTGGACGACACGATGCCGACGCTGGCTACGGTGGCGCCCGACATGGAGTTGAAGCTCGATTTCACGGGAGCGCCAGCTGCCGTTGGAGCCCAGAAGGGGCGCGCCATGACGCAGCTTCCGGGCGAGCTGCAGTTCCCCGCGCAGGCGCAGGGGGAGCGGGTGGCAGTGCCTCCATCGGCGGCCGCTCCGAGCAGCGAGCGTGCCCGCCCGATGGGCCTCTCGGGGAGCGCTGCAGTGGTGCCGCAGGCTGGGCATCAGACGCTGACTTCGAGCGGTTCGCGCCCTGCGGTTCGCTCGGCGGCTCCGCTGGAGGCAGAGCTGAGCCGTGGCGAGGCGAGCAGAGCGGCGGCGCGGCCAGCGGGTGCGCGTGCGAGTAGCAGTGTCCCGGCGACCCGTGCGCCTTCGCCGCGCAGCGACTCCGCTGGCGGATCGCTCGCCCTGCGCGTTGGAGGGGCCCTGGTGGTGCTCGCTGCGGCCGGTGCGGCGGCCCTCTTCTTCGCAAAGCAGGGCGGTCCGACGGAGGCCTCTCCGGCCGGTTGGGTTCGGGTGGAGCCGGGGACCTTTGTGATGGGCAGCCTCTCGACGGAGCCGGCTCATGGCGACAAGGAGCAGGCGCACAATGTGACCATCACCTACCCCTTCCTCGTGTCGGCCTATGAGGTGACCCAGAAGGAGTGGGAGGAGATCACCTACCGCAAGCCGACGGCCTTCACGGGCTGTGGCCCGACCTGCCCTGTGACCGATGTCTCTTGGTTCGATGCCGTTGCCTTTGCCAACCGCCTCTCGGAGCGGAGCAAGCTGGAAAGCTGCTACGAGATCAAGGAGAGCGGCACCGCCAAAGAGGTGGGTTGGCCGCGTGGGACAGCCTGCCGCGGGTTCCGGCTGCCGACGGAGGCAGAGTGGGAGTATGCGGCCCGCGCCGGTGGCGCAGAGGCGCTCGGCGATGCCCCCCTCACGGCTCTGGAGCGGCAGCCTGCCGACCCTGCGCTCGCAGAGCGTGCTGTCTTCGGCGGCAACAGCGCGGTGACCTATGCAGGTGCCGAGGACTGCTCGAAGTGGGGTGATGGCCTGACGACCTGCGGCGTTGCGCCGGTGGGTTCGAAGAAGGCCAACCGGTGGGGCCTCTTCGATGTTTCAGGCAACGCGTCGGAGTGGGTCTGGGACACGCTGTCGAACTTCCCCATCAACGGTGTGGTGGATCCTGCGCAGCACGCGTCGGGCCAGCCCAATCTGGTGCGGGGCGGGAGCTGGATGAGCGCGGGGCGTGACTGCAGGCTGGCTGCGCGTGAGCAGACGCAGCCGGTGGCGCGGAAGAGCTTTGGCATCCGGCTTGTGCGGAGCATCGACCCTTAGCGGTCGATGAGTGCTGCGCGCAGGGCGAAGTTGTGGAGCAGCTCGGGACCCCGCGGCGAGAGGATGCTCTCGGGGTGAAATTGCAGGCCGAAGGTGGGGGCGGTTGCGTGGTGAAAGGCCATGACGGTGCTGTCGTCTGTGGCGGTGGCGTCGACGATGAGTTGTGTCGGGAGCGCAGCCGGCGCTGCGGTGAGGCTGTGGTATCTGCCAACGGTCATGCGGTGGTGCGAGGCATCGAAGAGGCCGCCGGGGGAGACCTCGAGCGTGGAGCTCTTTCCGTGCCGTGGTGCTGGTGCCCTTCCGACCGTTCCGCCGAGCGCGTGGGCGATGCACTGGTGGCCGAGGCAGATGCCGAGGATGGGGAGGTGGCCGTGGAAGGCAGCGATGAGGTCGAGGCAGTCGGTGGCCTGCTCCGGGGCACCCGGCCCGGGGCCGAGGAGGATCGCTGTGGGAGTGCGGTCGGAGACGAGGCTGGCGAGGGAGCCCGATGGGCGCACGACCTCGACCTCGATGCCCATCGCGGCGAAAGCGTGGACGAGGTTGAACGAAAAAGAGTCTCGGTTGTCTACGAAGAGGAGCACGGCGTAGGTTGCGGGCGGTTGGGATGGCTGCTTGGACGAAGCGGTGGGAAGTTTCAAGGATGGGCAGATGGGTTCAGGGATTCCGTCGAGAGCAGTGCTGATCACGGGGCCGGCCGGGAGTGGGGCGGCGGAGTGGGTGGGCCATCTGGTGCCGCGGCTGCTGCAGTCGCTGCGCGGCCCCACGCGTGACTATGGCAAGGTGTTTGCCGCGGAGGGCTGCGCGGTGGTGGAGTTCAAGGAGCAGGGGCTTCTTGCACGCCTTCTGATCGCGCGTGACCTGACAAGTGGCGAGGTGGCGGTCCGGGTGGAGGTGGAGGATGGTGTGGCAGCGCGGGTGGCGCTGGGCGTTGCACCGGTGCTCTGGCTCGGATTTTTCTTTGGGATTCGCTGGCTCTTCGGTGGCGCGTTCGGGAACCTGACGGGGCTGGTCGGCGGGTTCGTCTTGGCGCTGCTGCTGGCGTTTGGCCTCTTTCGGGCGGTCCGGTTCTGGCGGATAGGGCGCGATCTGTCGGGGACGCCGAGCGATCGGGTTGCTGCGGGCGCACTGGCGCGGGTGGAGCGGGCGGCGGAGAGTCTCGGCTGCAGGACGACTGCGTCGAAGGTCGCGCTGCCGGGGTATGATGGGTCGGCGCCCAAGGTTTCGGCAGGCTCGGTGCCGGAGCGTCTTGCAGCGGGCGACGGCGAGAGCTGGACGCAGCTGCTGCGCGAGGCGCTCGCAACGGTAGCCCGGTAAAAGCGGGGCCAAAAATTTGGCCACGGGCGTTCGGTAGGTAGGGTGGGCAGGTGCGGTTGGCTGTTCTCTGTAGCAGGGGGCTCGTCCACCGCGCGCAATCGTTGCACTCCGACGTAATCGTGCGAGATCATCATGGCGAGCTCCCTCCAGACGCGTACCCCCTCCCCTCGCTTCCAGCACGACGACGATGATGCCTCGGGCATCTCGAACGAGATCTGGGGCGTGGTGGTGCTGACGACCTCGCTGCTCCTGTTTTTGGCGCTGATCTCCTATGCGCCGGCCGAGGGGCCAGACGCCCGGCCGACGAGCTGGATTGGGCCGCTTGGCTCCTATGCAGCTGCCACGCTGCTCTTTGCCTTCGGCATGTCGTCCTACATTTTGCTGGCGGCGCTCTTCACCTTCTCGACCTCGCTTCTGCTCCGCCGCCACCTGACGCTGGGCAACCAACAGATCGCAGGGGCAGCGCTGGGGATTCTTGCGCTGTCGACGACGGTCTATCTCTCCTTCCCTGCCTTCATGTTCTACGGCCACAACGCTGGCGGTCTCATCGGGGAGCTCATCGGCGATCTGTTCCAGATGGTCATCGGTCGTGTGGGTGCGATCATCGCGGCGCTCGCGGGGCTGATCGTCGCGGCGATTCTGGCCTTTCGCGTGAGCGTGACGCAGCTGGCGATCAATGCGGTGGCCTCGTTCCGTGAGCGGCGTGAAGCGTCTCGCGAAGAGGCGGAGGCTGGGCCCTTTGAGGAGATGGCGCCCACGACGACCGATGTGAGCCTTCGCGTTGCCCCCGTCCGCGAGGCCGCAACAGGTCCGAGCCGGCGCGGTGGTGTGGCAGAGCTCCTGACCGGGCTTGGCGAGCGCTTTCGCGGCAAGCGTCGGAGCAAGGCGAAGCCGGAGCCGGTGGTGGAGGAGGCCTCGGAAGAGGCCGACGATGCTGCGGCAGCGGACTGGCTGATGAATGATGTAGAGCAGCGTTCGCCGATGTCAGGGCGCGAGGCGGTTGCGCCGACGCTCGAGGCTGGCGTCTCGGGTGCCGCGGCCGGCCAGGCGACCGCACAACGGGTAAAGACCGAGGCGGCCGCCTCCGAGATGACGCAGGAGACGCCTGTGGGCGTGGCGTTCGATATGGCCGAAATCGGTCCCGTGATTGTCGAGTCGGATGCGCAGAAGCACCGGAAGCGGTCGGAGGATCTGGAGCGGGCGCAGCAGTCGCGGCTCGAGCTCGGCGGCATGGAGTCGGAGTGGCAGTACCCGAGCCTCTCCTTCCTGAGCTTCAACGATCAGGGCCGTGCGGTGGTCGATCGCGACCGGCTCCGCGAGACCGCCGTGCTGCTCGAGAAGGTGCTGAACGACTTTGCGGTGCGAGGGAAGGTGACCAACATCTGTCCCGGCCCCGTGGTCACGCTCTTCGAGTTTGAGCCCGAGTCGGGGACGAAGCTGTCGAAGATTGTGCCGCTGTCGCACGACATCGCGATGGCGCTCAAGGCGATGACGGTTCGCATCATCGCACCCATCCCGGGCAAGGGCTGCGTGGGCATCGAGGTGCCGAACCTGACCCGCGAAACGGTCTATCTCAAGGAGCTTCTGGCGGACGAGCGGTTCACGCAGAGCAAGAGCAAGCTGACCATCGCGCTGGGCAAAGACATCGAGGGTTTCCCCGTTGTGAGCGACCTGGCGAAGATGCCTCACCTGCTCGTGGCGGGCACCACGGGCTCGGGCAAGTCGGTGTCGGTCAACGGCATGCTGACGAGCATCCTCTACAATGCGTCGCCCGACGATGTGCGGATGATCCTGATCGACCCCAAGCAGCTCGAGTTCGCCATCTACGAGGGGGTCCCGCACCTGCTTCTTCCCGTCGTGACCGACCCGATGAAGGCCGCGACGGCGCTCCAGTGGGCGGTGGCGGAGATGGAGCGGCGGTTCGGGTTGATGGCGGAGTTCCGCGTGCGCAACATGCAGGGCTACAACGAGCGCCTCGCCGAGATGCAGAAGAAGAACAACGGCGGCTACCATGCCTCGAACGAGGTGACGGGCTACGAGGAGCTGCTGGCGAAGATCGAACTCGACGGCCGTCCGCGCCACCGTCACATGCCCTTCATCGTCGTCGTGGTGGACGAGTTCGCCGACCTGATGATGGTGGCCGGCAAGGATGTGGAGCAGGCGATTGCGCGGCTCGCTCAGAAGGCCCGCGCTGCCGGCATCCATGTGATCCTGGCCACGCAGCGGCCGAGCGTCGACGTCATCACGGGCCTCATCAAGGCCAACTTCCCCACGCGCATTTCGTTCCGGCTGATGTCGGGCACCGACAGCCGCACCGTCCTTGATTCCAACGGCGCAGAGACCCTGCTCGGCATGGGCGACATGCTCTTCCGGCCGCCGGGCAAGAGCGAGCTGCAGCGTGTGCATGGACCGCTCGTGGACGACCGTGAGATTGAGGCGGTGGTGAACTTCCTCAAGGCGCAGCGGGCACCTGATTATGACGAGAGCATCCTCAAGCCTTCGGCGGAGTCGCAGGAGGCGGCAGACGACGGCGCGCTCGACGAGAACTACTTTGTGGCGGTCAAGGCCTGCCTCGAGGAGGGCTACGCCAGCATCTCGCTCATCCAGCGTCGGCTCGGCATCGGCTACAACAAGGCCGCCAAGCTGATGGACCAGATGGAGCGTGAGGGCATCGTGGGGCCTGCCAAGGGTGGCGCCGGTCGTCGCGACATCATCAGCATGCCCAACCTCGGCTCGGGATTATAGAGACGGGCGGCGGCAGGGTGACCCTGCTGCTGTGGCACCGGGAGTGGTCGGATGGCGGAGCGAGACGAGGAGCAGGCGCGGCGGAAGAACGCGGTGGTTGCGGCGCTGTCGCTGCAGTGGGGTGAGGTCAATCGGCTGCTCTTTCGTGGCGTGATGCGGCCGCCGACCATGGCGCTTGCGCCGCTGGAGTCGATGCTCGGGCGCTGGATCGCCGGGCCACGGCTGATGGAGTTCAGCGAGGCCTTCGTGGCGACCGCGCCCTGGGGTGAGGTGTTCGAGGTGCTCAAGCATGAGATGGCGCACCAGTTCGTGAGCGAGGTGCTGGGGGTGAAGGATGAGACGGCGCACGGTGCAGCCTTCCAGAAGGTCTGCGCCGATCGTGGTATCGATGCACGCGCGGCCGGCCGGCCGGAGGAGCCGGCGGCGGAGCATGAGCAGCGGCTGGTAGACCGGGTGCGGCGGCTGCTGAGCCTGGCGGAGTCGCCCAACCTGCACGAGGCGGAGGCCGCAGCGCGGATGGCGCGGCGGCTCATCGTGAAGCACAACATGGAGCAGGAGGCGCTGCACCAGACGAGCGACTATACATGGCGCCATCTTGGAAGGCCGAGCCGCAGGGTTGGATCGCATGTGAAGCAGCTGGCGGGGATCCTTGCGAGCCGGTTCTTTGTGGCCTGCATTCTGGTCGAGGTGGTCGACCCTCGGAGCGGCCCTTCCGGCCGTGTTGTGGAGGTCTGCGGAACGCGGGCCAACGTGGCGATCGCGGAGTTCGTGTTCGAGTATCTGCTCGCGACCGCCGAGAGGCTCTGGCAGCAGGCGCTCACCTCGGGTGAGCTCGGTGGGGGCGCGGCGCGGGCCTCGTTCCTGCTCGGCATCATGGCGGGGTTCGGCGAGACGCTGCGGCGGCAGGATGCGGAGCTGCCGGAAGAGCGTGCGATGGTGAGCCTGCGCGACAAGGAGCCCGAGCGGCTGCTGCGTCGTCGCTATCCGCTGCAGCGGAGCACGGGCGGTTCGCGAGCGGGCTCTTCGGAGGCCTTCGAGGCGGGGCGAGAGCAGGGCAGACAGATCAGGCTGCGGAAGCCGATGACGAGCGATCGGGGCAATGGTGGGGGGCTGCTAGGCTCCTCGTAAGGCCTCTGCTATGTGCGACCTACACCTGTGCCTCGAGGAGGGCGGAGATGTCTGAAGAAGTCCTGGATCCGAACAAGCATGACCGCCGTCCGTGGGGCTCCTACACCGTCGTCGACGAGGGCTCCGACTACAAGGTGAAGCGGATCGAGGTGCTCGGCCAGAAGCGGCTCTCTTATCAGCGTCACAAGTTTCGCGGTGAGCACTGGTATGTGGTGGCCGGCACGGGCACGGTGACGCTCGACGGGCAGGACTACGAGGTGAAGGTGGGCGAGGCCATCGACATCCCGTTGGGCGCTGCGCACCGCATGGCGAACCTGGGTGACGAGCTGCTAGTGTTCATCGAGGTGCAGCGCGGAAGCTACCTCGGCGAGGACGACATCGAGCGGCTGCAGGACGACTTCGGCCGCAGCAGTTAGCGTTGCGCGCCGGTGGCGGCCCCTTGGAGGGCGAGCCAGGCGACGAACTGCTCTTCTGCGACCGGCTTGGAGAAGAGATAGCCCTGGAGGGAGTTTACGCCGAGCGCCTGCAGGAAGCTGCGCTGCGTGCTCGTCTCGACGCCCTCGACGGTGACCGTGAGCTCGAGCGCCAGTGCGAGCTGGGTGAGCGCGCGCGCCATGTTGCAGGCCGCCTGGTCGTCGGGGAGCGAGCGGACAAAGGAGCGGTCGATCTTGATGCCGTCGAAGCGGTATCGGGTGAGGTAGCCGAGGGAGCTGTAGCCCGTGCCGAAGTCGTCGAGGAGGATGCGCACGCCGGCTTCGGAGAGGGTGGCGAGGACCTGCGCGGCGGCGGTCGCGGAGAGGTATTCGGACTCGGTGATCTCGACGACGAAGCGGTCGCGTGCGCCGGGGTGGCACCAGTCGAGGAGCTGCTCTCCGAGCTGCTCATGGGCGAGGAGGTCGGGTGAGAGGTTGACGCTGACCCAGAGGGGCTTTCCGTTCGCTCCGAGGGGCCATGAGGCAGCGGCGGCGGTGGCGTTGCGGACGACGCACTCTGTGAGCCTGCGCATGATGCCGAGGCGGGTGGCGAGCGGGATGAAGTCGACGGGCGAGACGAGGCCGAGTTCGGCGCTCTGCCAGCGGACAAGCGCCTCTGCGCCGACGGGCTGACCGGCGGGCGAGACGATGGGCTGGAAGGCGACGATGAGCTCTTCCTCGAGATTGGCGCGCCGTAGGGCCATCTCGACCTGGGCGCGCCGTAGGAGCTCAGCCTCGAAGCATTCGTCGACCAGCTGCATGGAGCCGGAGCCCTGCGTCTTGGCATGGGTGAGGGCGGCCTCGGCACGCTCCATCAGGACGGAGGCATTGATGTCGGGGGTCCAGACCGCAGCGCCACCGCTGAGTGCGACGGCGATGCTGGTGTTCTCGATTTCGATGGGCGCTGCGAGGAAACCGCGAATCTCGCCGAAGAGTGTCTCGATCTGTACCTGCGTGCCATCGACGATGAGGGCGATTTCATCGCCGCCCCAGCGGCTGACGACCAAGACGCCGCGGAGTGCGGCGACACGGTCGGTGACGGCGCGCAGGACGCGGTCTCCGCCGGTGCGGCCGTAGAGTGCGTTTACGGTGCGGAGGCCGTCGATGTCGACGATGACGGCGGCCAGCGGGGAGCCATCGGCAGGCTGCGCGTCGAGCCACTCGAGGAAGGCGGTGCGGTTGAGTGCGCCGGTCTCGCGGTCGAGGCGGAGGGCGTCTCGGAGCTCGCGCTTCTGTTCGCGGGTCTCGGTCCTGTGCGCACGGGCGACGACGGCGTCGCGGAGGAGGTCCTGCGCGAGGAGCGGGAGCAGGTTGCAACCCTCTTCGGAGATGGCGACCACGCCGTAGCTCCTCGACGAGCCGGAGCCTTCACCGCCGACGAAGGTGGCGAAGAAGTTGTCGAGGGTGCAGCACTTGTCGGGGCAGGAGGAGGCCCGGCGGAGGATGTCGATGCACTCGCGCCAGGGTGTCTGGTCGTTGCGGTCACCGATGCGAATCTGGCTGGGTGAGGTGGAGCGAGGGTCGGTGGAGGCGTAGCGCCAGACGACCTCGCGTCCCCAGGTCTCTGCGGCGCTGTCGAGGCCAGCATGAGCCTCGATGATGACAACGGTTCGGAGCTGCGGTGCTCGCGCAACGGCGGCAGCGACGAGGGAGCGGACCATGGCCCGTCCGGCGGCCAGCGTGGTGGCACCCGCCATGGTGGTGCGCATGCCGGTGGCAAAGGCGGAACGTTCGGTGGCGAGGAGGTGGCCGCGCTCGGCCGCGATGAGCAGTCCGGCGATGGTCCCCTGCAGTCGCGGGAGCGCGAAGGCGGTAGTGGGGATGGCGAGGTCGAGCCCGGCGGCCTGCAGGAGTGCGAGCTGGGCGGGGTCGAGGTCAGCATCAACGCGGGCGAGCGCGGGGACGAGGCCGAGCGGATCGGCGCGCCGGAGCCGCTGAAGGGTGGCGAGTTGCGCGGAGAGGGAGACCGCGCCGACTTCGAGGACGAGCAGGGTGGCCTCTGCCGTGGCGGTGTCGAGGTCGAGCCGGTCGGCGTCGTCAAATCGGAGGACACGGCTGGCGGCGCCGGAGCCTGCGGTGCGGCCGACGGCCTGCTGGACGGCGACGGAGGTCTCGATGGAACCCACGACCCAAATGGCCTTGCCTTCGCTCTCAAAGGGTGGATTTGAGCGTTCAGGCGGAGTCGGCTGAGATGCGGGGTAGAGCATGCGTCCGTCGCGAGGGTTCGTAGTTCGTCCGCCACGTTAGGGATCAGGAGAGGCGAAGCAAATTTTGGGCGGTCGCGAGCTTGCCATTTTAGCCCGCGACTTTACCGCGCGGCGCGGAGGGAGTATCCCGCCGCCGCACGCAGGAATGCACGGGAATTGGAGCGAGAGATGATGCACAGCGATGTGAAGATTGGCATTATCGGTGGTTCGGGACTGTATGAGATCGACGGTCTGGAGATCCTCGATGAGGTGACGATTGAGACGCCCTTTGGGATGCCGTCCGACAAGATCGTGATCGGCCTGCTGGGCGATCGGAAGGTGGCCTTCCTGCCCCGTCACGGCCGCGGTCACCGTTACAACCCGACGCAGATTCCTGTCCGGGCCAACATCTGGGCGCTCAAGTCGCTCGGCGTCTTCTGGCTGGCGACAGTGTCGGCGGTGGGTTCGCTGCGTCGCGAGATCGAGCCCCGCCACTTCGTCATCCCCGACCAGGCGATCGATCGGACGCGCAACCGGGTCGACACCTTCTACGACGACCTCGCGGTGCATGTTGGCTTCAGCCATCCCTTCCACCCCGACCTCCGGTCGGTGCTGCTTGAGGCCTGTGCCGCAGAGGGCATCACGCATCACGACGGCGGCACCTATGTCTGCATGGAGGGGCCGCTCTTCTCGACGAAGGCGGAGTCGGAGCTCCACCGGTCGTGGGGCGCGAGCATCATTGGCATGACGGCGCTGCCGGAGGCCAAGCTCGCCCGTGAGGCGGAGATGTGTTACGCCTCGATCTGCCTTGCAACCGATTACGATGTCTGGACCGACGAGGACCATGTGGACATCAACTCGGTGATGGCGAATGTGCACGCCAACGTGACCAACGTCCGTGCGGTGTTGAAGCGTGTCATCGCGACGATTCCGCTGGAGAAGGAGGCCACCTCGGAGGCCTCTTCGGCGCTGCAGTTCGCCAACATGACGAAGCCGGAGTTCATCACCGACGAGGCATGGTCCAAGGTGGGACTCTTCCTGGGCAAGTATGTGAAGCGGGGTGAGGCTTGATGCGTGCTCGCGCAGGCTTTGCGCTGCTGCTGCTTCTCGCCGGGTGCGATGACAGCGGAGGTGGCGGTGGAGCGGAGGGCGACAACGCCCGCCCGGTCGCAGTCGTAGATGGGCCGGCAACGCTGGCCGCCGGTGAGTCGGGGCTCTTCGATGCCTTGGGTTCCTACGATATCGACGGCCGCGTGGTGAGCTGGAGTTTTGTCTGGGGCGATGATTCGCCGGAAGAGCTCTCGGTCGGTCCGCGGGCCTACCACTCCTTTCGTCGCGGCGGCATCTACGAGGTGGTCGTGTCGGCTATCGACGACCGTGGCGCGAAGGGTTCGGCGACGACGCAGGTGTTGGTTGTTGGCAGCATCGATGGTTCGGGCGAGGGTTCGGGTGCCGGTTCGGGCGAAGGCTCGTCTGATGGTTCGGGCGCAGGTTCGGGCGCAGGTTCAGGCGCGCCCTAGGTTGCAGCGCCCACGGAATGTGATGTGAGGTGAGTTCATGACGCAGTCGTCCTATTCGCAGACAATGATCTGGTGCTGTGGCTCCTGCGGCTTCGTGCTCGAGGGCGGTCAACCGCACATGGAGTGCCCGATGTGCGACAGCTACCGGGAGGTCTTCATCGACATCCCGCAGCAGATCGAGTCGGAGCTGCGCGCGGAGTTTGGCGAAGAGATCAACGCAGCGCCCGCGCGGGCGAAGCGTCGCGCCCTGGTGGCCGAGCAGGGCTTGGCACAGAAGTTCAGAATTAAGGGTCGCGTTACGCTTCCCGTGCACGACGCGCGAGCGTCCCGGAAGTAGACCTAACTTGGCAAATCCCGTACGATTTTCCGCCCTTGGCGGCCTTGGTGAAATTGGAATGAACTGTGCCGTCCTCGAACAGGACGGGATGCTGCTGATCATCGACTGCGGGATGACCTTCCCGGATGAGGAGACGCTGGGCGTTGAGTTGGTCATGCCCGACCTCGACTGGCTGGTGGAGAACGAGACCCGCATCGCAGGGCTCGTCATCACGCACGGCCACTTCGACCACATCGGCGCGGTGCCCTACCTGCTGGAGCAGATCGACCTGCCGATCTACGCACCGCCGCTCGCGGCGGAGATGATCCGGGCGACGCTGCAGGAGCGCGACCTCGATGACGGCGTTGTCATCCGCAAGTTCGAGGCGGGTAGCCGGTTCAAGGTAGGGCCCTTCGAGATCGAGGCCATCCATGTCAACCACAGCATCCCGCAGACCTGTGCGCTGGCCATCCGAACGACCTCGGGGCTCTTCGTTCACACCGCTGACTTCAAGCTCGATGCCAACCCGCTCAACGAGCCACCGGCCGATCTGAAGCGGCTCCGCGAGCTCGGAAACGAGGGTGTGCAGGTGCTCTTCTCCGACTCCACCAACGTGGAGCGGTCGGGGAGTTCGGGCTCTGAGCGCGAAGCCCGCGAGGGGCTTCGTGAGGCCATCACCGGTGCGAACCAGGCCGTCTTCGTGGCACTGTTTTCGACCAACCTCTTCCGCGTGCAGTCGCTCTGCGACATCGCCGCAGAGACGGGGCGCGTGGTCGTCCTCCTCGGCCGCTCGATGGAGAAGCTGGTTGGCATCGCGCGTGAGCTCGGCCTGCTGCGGCTACCGCATGAGGGCATCATCGCCTCCATCGAGAGCGCGCGCGACCTGCCGCGCCACCAGCTGCTGCTGCTCTGCTCCGGCAGCCAGGGCGAGAGCCGCGCGACCATGAACAAGCTGGCGACGGGCGAGATGCGCTCCTTCGAAGTGACACCGAACGACCTGGTCATCTTCTCGTCGCGGGTCATCCCCGGAAACGAGAAGGGGGTGAGCCGGATCCGCAACATGCTCGCGCGCCGCGGCGCCCGCTTCCTCGAGGACGAGCGGAGCGTGCATGTCTCGGGCCACGCCTACCGCGACGAGCAGCAGCTGATGATCGAGTGTCTGCGCCCGAAGATCTTCGTGCCTGTGCATGGCGAGCATCGCTTCCTCAAGCGCCACGCCGAGCTTGCGCGCACGCTGGGCGTCAAGGAGGCCCATGTGCTCGACAACGGGGATGTGCTGGAGATCGCGCCGAAGGGCGCCAAGGTCATCGGCCGTCGCCACGCTGTCGGCATCGCGATCGATGGCACGGCGCTCGGCCCGGTAGACGGGCAGGCGATGCGGGAGCGTCGGCGGCTGGCGCGCCGCGGCGTGATGACGATCTTTGTGGCCGTGGATCTTCGCCGCGGTGAGCTGCTCGATGGGCCCCATCTGTCGGCGATGGGTGTGGCCGAAGAGGTAGAGGAGATCATCAAGATTGCCGAGGAGGCTGCTGCAACGGCCTTTGGCAAGCTGGACCGCGAGTCGCGTCGGAGCCAGCCGGCCATTGCGGAGGGGATCCGCCGCGCGGTGATGGGGGCGATTCGGCGTGAGATCGAGCGCAAGCCCCTCATCGAAGTCATGGTCTACGACGCGGGCCGCATCGTCCGCTAAGTTGGATCGAAACTGACCCCGATTGTGGCAAAATAACAAAACCGACCCGCTAGTCATAAGCGGGGGGCGTTGCTAGGTCACTCGGGTTCCGGTGGATTCCGAGGTGGTTGCATGAAGCTCTTCTCGTTTGAGCGGAGATGGATATTGACGGTGTTCGACGCGACCTTCTCGGGGGGCGTTGCGACGCTGCCGTGGAAGGCGAGCGAGATGCGGACAACGCAGGCCTTTGTGACCGACGTCTTTCGTGTTGGGCCGCCGATTACGATGCTGGGGATGCGGGCCGCCATCTGGCTGGTCTATCTCTTCACACCGCTGCTGGCCTATGCGCTGCCGGTACCGCTTGGGATGCTGAGCGAAGAGCGTCGCTCGTCGGCGCTGGAGAAGCTCTCCATGTCGAACATCTACGCGCTGCGTGAGCTGCCGACGCTGTTCAAGATGATGGGATCGATGGCCTACTGCGCCTCTGCCGAGGTGCAGCGCGCAGTGGGGATCGAGCGGCCGGATTTCCGCGTTCCGAACTGGGTTGAGGAGACCGAGCGTCATGGCTGAGCCGAAGCGGATCCCGGATGGGATGCAGGTCTTTTCGATGGTGTCGGGGCAGGCGCGGATCGAGGACGAGGCAGACTTCGTCATCATCGGCAGCGGCGCCGGCGGGGCGACTGCGGCGCGTGTTCTGACCGATGCAGGCCACAGTGTCATCCTCGTGGAGGAGGGCCCCTATGTGCCGGTGAAGGAGCGGGGCTACGACGTCTGGACGGGCTTCCGGAGCTCGTGGCGCGACTGCGGATTTCAGGTGGCCGAGGGGCGGCTCTTCCTACCCATCATCCAAGGCATGGGCGTAGGCGGCACGACAACGATGAACGGCGCCATCTGCCACCGCATGAAGCCGGAGCTGCATGCGGAGTGGGTGCGTGACCACAAACTCCCGGAGAACCTATCGTTCGAGGAGTTCTCGCGCATCTACGACCGTGTCGACCAGGAATTGCAGATTGCGCCGGCGCCCGAAGAGGTGCTGGGCCGCCACAACACGCTGCTCCGTGACGGGCTCGAGGCCATCGGTTTTTCGCACAACCCGATCCGCCGCAACGTGGTAGGCTGCCAGGGCTCGTCGCGCTGCATCCAGGGCTGCCCCACGGCTGCCAAGCAGAGCATGGATCAGACCTATCTGCCCTTCTCGTTGCGCAAGGGTGCGCGGCTCTACGCCGAGTGCCGGGTCTCGAAGATTGTGCGGGTGAACGGTCGCGCGGGGCTCGTCGAGGCGCAGTTCGTCTCGTCGCCAGACCGTCTGAAGGGACCGAAGGCGACCTTCCGTGCGCGCCGTGCTGTGCTGCTCGCGGCCAGTGCCATCCAGACGCCACTCCTGCTTGCGGCGAGCGGTATCGGCAAGGAGAGCGGGCTCGTTGGCCAGCGGTTCCAGTGCCACCCAGGCATCAGCCTGCTCGGTGAATTCGAAGAGCCGGTTCGGATGTGGGAGAGCGTGACGCAGGGCTACGAGTCGACCCATCTCTGGACCGACCGGCTCAAGTTCGAGACGGTCTCCATTCCGCTCGACAACGCGGCGGCGCGGTTCGATGGCTACGGCAGGAAGCTGATGGAGAATGTGGAGCGCGTGGGCCATCTGGCCTGTTGGGGCGTGCATGTTCGCTCCGAGGCCCATGGCCGCGTCTACCGCGACTTCACGGGCCGGACGCGCATCAAGTACGACATGACCGATGGTGATGTGGTGCGTCTCAAGCGGGGGCTCAAGCTGATGGCGAAGATGCTCTTTGCTGCTGGTGCGAAGTCGGTCTCTCCGGGCGTTCACGGCCTTCCGAAGCGGATGGATCACCCCGATCAGATGGAGGCGCTCGACCAGCTCGACAACAGTCCCAACCGCTACCACGGCATCGCCTCGCACATGTTCGGTACCGCTGTGATGGGCGCAGATCGCAAGCAGAGCGTCGTCGGTTTCGACGGTCAGGTGCACGAGATGCCGGGCCTCTATGTGCTCGACAGCTCGGCCTTCCCGACCAACCTGGGCGTGAACCCGCAGAACTCCATCATCGCATGGAGCTGGCTCTGCACGGAGAAGCTGGCCTAGGCCGGCGACTCAGCGGGGTGAGGCAAGGGCAGCCGTGATGCGGGCAAGCTCCGCGTCGCGGTCGCGGTGCCAGTCGCGCGCGCTGATGGAGAGGGTCTTCCAGCCGCGGGCCGAGAGGACCTGCGGTGTGTGGACGTGGCGGGCATGGGCCGACTCGACCTGGCTGCCCTCGTCGCAGAGGATGCCGAGCGCGTAGCTGTGTGGGTCGCCCGGGGCGACGACCGCGACGGGGACGCGGAAGGAGGAGGTGCCGACATCGAGCTGGGTGGTGTGTCCGAGCGCCTCGAGCGCAAGCGCGACCTGGACCTTGAGCGGGTGGAGGAAGGCTGGGCGCCGGCTTGCAGCGGAGGGCTTTGCGGCCTGGCGGTAGGCACGGAGGAGTTCGAGCGTGCGTTCTGCCTGCGCCTTGCGGCCGGCGGAGAGGTGCCAGGCGAACTCGAGGAAGGCCTTGAAGAGGCGGGGGCCTTCATGGGTGGTGGTTGCGACGGAGAGTAGCGTGGGCTCGAAGGAGGCGACGATGCAGATCTGCCGCTTGGCGCGTGATACGGCCACGTTGAGGCGGCGCTCGCCACCCTTCTGGCCGAGCGGGCCGAAGCGTGCGGGGACGTAGCGTTCGCTGTTTCCATCCTTGCGTTTGCGCTGCGCCGGGGCGTGGC
>JABMMX010000037.1 GCA_013205435.1 Deltaproteobacteria bacterium | reverse complement strand
CTCGATGACGATGCGGCGTCCGTTCTCCGGGTTGACCGCGAACTGGATGTTGCAGCCGCCGGTATCGACGCCGATGCGGCGGATGATGGCGAGCGCCTCGTTGCGCATCGCCTGATACTCGATGTCGGTGAGGGTCTGCGCGGGTGCGACCGTGATGGAGTCGCCCGTGTGGACGCCCATGGGGTCGAAGTTCTCGATGGAGCAGATGATGACCACATTGTCGGCCTGGTCGCGCATCACCTCGAGCTCATACTCCTTCCAGCCGAGGAGCGACTCTTCGATGAGGAGCTCGTGGACGGGCGAGCACTCGAGGCCGTAGCGGACCATCTCCTCGAACTCCTGGCGGTTGTAGGCGATGCCGCCGCCCGTTCCGCCGAGTGTGAAGGAGGGGCGGATGATGGCCGGAAACCCGACGCGGGCGGTGATCTCAAAGGCCTCTTCGACCGTGTGGGCGTAGCCGGAGGCGGCCATGTCGACACCGATCTCCTCCATCGCCACCTTGAACTTCTGGCGGTCTTCGGCGCACTCGATCGCGTCGTAGTTTGCACCGAGAAGCTCGACGCCGAACTCGGCAAGGACGCCGTTCTCGTGGAGGGCCTTGGCCAGGTTGAGCGCCGTCTGGCCGCCCATGGTCGAGAGGATGGCGTCGGGCCGCTCCTTGGCGATGATGTCCCGCACGTAGGCAGGCGTGAGCGGCTCAACATAGGTGGCGTCGGCCAGCTCCGGGTCGGTCATGATGGTGGCCGGGTTGGAGTTGACCAGGATGACCCGGTAGCCCTCCTTTCGCAGCGCACGCACCGACTGGGTGCCGGAGTAGTCAAACTCGCAGGCCTGACCGATAACAATGGGCCCAGATCCGATGACGAGGATGGAACGGATGTCCGTACGCTTGGGCATGCCTGAGGCTCCGGTGAGGCGGTCTATGTTGGGGCGCGGGGTTAGTCGGCAGAGGCGTTCGGGGCAAGCGAGATGATGCAGTGCGCCACCCGTCGAGAGACCAGGCAGAGAGGCAGCTCTCTGCGCGCAACGTTCTTGCCTGTCGCCAATGCTTATCGTATGAAGCCGCCGTCTGTTCGGCGCTGCCGGACGCCAGCCTACGCTACGGTGTGTTCATGCTCCTTCGCCGCCTCACGATCGCCACGGTTCTTGGTCTTTCACTCATCGCCGGTCAGGCTTGGGCCGAGACGGTGAAGAACGACGATCTGAAGGTATCGATGGACCGGCCGACCGGCTGGAGCAACGCCGATGGCAACGATCGCGCTGTCTTCATGTTCAAGCGCGATGGCGGTCATAGCCAGCTGGAGGTCATCGCCACCCAGCTCATGACCAGCGACGTCGCCGGCGTCTTCTTCGACACCTTCCACGAGACCCTCGGCGCCTCTGACTTCACCCGCGCCGGGCGCGAAGAGAAGAAGATTGGCAACCTGAGCGGCACCGAGACCATCTACACCTTCGCCCACGCCGGTGTGAACCTCAAGGTCTACGTCTTCCAGTTCGTCAAAGACACCTCGGCCTACGTCGTCGTCTCCTACATGGAGACCGAAAAGGCCGACGCGCTCCTCGCCGACTACCAGTCGGCCATCGGTTCGCTGAAGTTCGAAGAGTAACCGCCCCGCGGTGCCGAGCCGGGTGGTACCGCCAGTCAGCCGCAGGGCATCCCGGTGACGGGATCGATCCCTTGCGACGCGCGACAGGACCCTGCTCATGATCGATAGATACGCTCGCCCCGTGATGACCTCCATCTGGGCAGAACAGGCCAAGCTCGACCGCTGGCTCGCCATCGAACTCGCTGCCTGCGACGGCTTTGTCGCGCTCGGTCGCATGCCCGCAGAGACCGTCGCACGACTCCGCGCCTGTCTCTCTGTCGACCCGGCTCGCGTCGCCGAAATCGAGGCCATCACCCGCCACGATGTCGCCGCCTTTGTGCAGAGCCTCGAAGAGCAGTGCGGCCCCGACGATGGCCGCTTCCTCCACATGGGGCTCACCTCGAGCGACATCCTCGATACCACCTTCGCGCTGCAGCTCCGCGATGCGGGACAGCTCCTGCTCGACGACCTCGACGCGCTCGCCGCGGCCATCGAGCGGCGCGCCTTCGAGCACAAGATGACCCCCGTCATCGGACGGTCGCACGGCATCCACGCCGAACCCACCTCGCTCGGCCACATCCTCGCCGGCTGGTACGACGAGGTGAAGCGCTGCCGCGTGCGGCTCGTCTCCGCCATCGCCTCGGTCTCCGTTGGCAAGCTCAGCGGCTCGGTAGGCAACTTCACCCACGTTGAGCCTATCGTCGAAGAGACTGTCTGCGCGACGCTCGGCCTCGGCTGCGAGCCCGCAGGAACCCAGGTGGTCTCCCGCGATCGCCACGCCGAATACTTCTGCGTGCTGGCGCTCATCGCGAGCAGCCTCGAACGCTTCGCCATCACCGTCCGCCACTGGCAGCGCACCGAGCTGATGGAGGCCGAGGAGTTCTTCCACAAGGGCCAGAAGGGCTCCAGCTCCATGCCCCACAAGCGCAACCCGGTGCTGAGCGAAAATGTCACCGGCCTCTGCCGACTGGTGCGCGGCTACGCCATCCCGGCCATGGAGAATGTGGCCCTCTGGCACGAGCGCGACATCTCCCACTCGTCCGTCGAACGGGTCGCCGCGCCCGATGCCACCATCGCGCTCGACTTTGCGCTGCACCGCTTCACCGGCGTCATCGACAAGCTGGTATTCTACCCCGAGAAGATGGAGCGCAACCTCGCCCAGACACGTGGCCTCGTTTTCAGCCAGCGCATCCTCATGGAGCTGCTCTGGTCGGGGCTCGGCCGCGAGGTGGCCTACCGGCTCGTGCAGCGCATCTCGATGGTGGCCTGGGAGTCGGGCGATGAGCTCATGCCCCTCGCACTCGCCGACGAAGAGCTCCGCAGCCATCTCAGCCAGGCAGAGATCGAGCGCTGCTTCGACCTCGCCCACGGCCTGCGCCACGTAGATGCTATCTTTCAACGCGTCTTCGGACGCACCGCCTAGTCAACGCAAGGAGTCACCATGAAGGTGCGCGTATTCGTCACGCCCAAGAAGGGCGTCTTCGACCCCCAGGGCGTGGTCATCGAGACCGGTCTGCGGCAGCTTGGATTTGCGGGCGCCGACCAGGTGCGCGTGGGCAAGGTCATCGACCTCGTTGTTCATACCGACGACCGCGATGATGCCTCCGCGCGGGTGCATGCCATGTGCAAGACCTTCCTGACCAACCCGGTCATCGAGGACTACACCTTCACCCTGGACGAGGCCCCATGAAGGTCGGCATCGTCGTCTTCCCCGGCTCCAACTGCGACCGCGACACCGAGCACGCCTTCGAGAAGGTACTCGGCGTGGGCGTGGAGCGGCTCTGGCACAAGGACTCTGACCTCAAGGGCGTAGACGCTATCGTGCTGCCCGGCGGCTTCTCCTTCGGAGACTACCTCCGCACCGGCGCGGTGGCCCGCTTCAGCCCCATCATGGAGAGCGTTGCCGACTTCGCTGCCCGAGGCGGACGGGTGCTCGGCATCTGCAACGGCTTCCAGATCCTGCTCGAGGCAGGGATGCTTTCCGGCGCGATGCTACCCAACCGTTCGCTCCGCTTCATCTGCCGCGATGTGACGGTCCGCGTGGAGCAGACGGCCGCGCCTGTCGTCTCCAAGCTGCAGCAGGGCCAGCTCCTGCGCATCCCTGTGGCCCACTATGAGGGCAACTGGTTCTGCGACGACGAGACGCTGGCGCGCGTCGAGGCCGAGGGGCTGCCGGTGCTGCGCTATTGCGATGCCGCAGGCGTTGTCTCCGATGAGACCAACCTCAACGGCTCCCGCAACAACATCGCCGGGCTGCGCAACGCTGCCGGCAACGTGGTCGGCATGATGCCCCACCCCGAGCGCTGCGCCGAGCCTGCGCTGGGCGGCATCGACGGCCGTGCGCTGCTCGAAGGGCTGCTCTCTTAAGAATTGAATCTTCTCTGCCGTGAGGTCGCCGTGAGCCAATCGAAGTCGATGCGCGAGGTCGCGCTCGAGCACAACCTGACCGATGAAGAGTATGACTTTGCCCTGAGCCGTCTGGGCCGCGAGCCCAACGCCACCGAGATCGGTGTGCTCGGCGCGATGTGGAGCGAGCACTGCTCCTACAAGTCGAGCCGCGTCCATCTGCGCACGCTGCCCACGACCGGGCCGCAGGTGGTCGTTGGCCCCGGCGAGAACGCCGGCGCCGTCGATATCGGCGATGGCTGGTGCGCCGTCTTCAAGATGGAGTCGCACAACCACCCCTCCTTCATCGAGCCCTATCAGGGCGCAGCGACCGGCGTGGGCGGCATCCTCCGCGACGTCTTCACCATGGGCGCCCGCCCCGTGGCCTCGCTCAACGCGCTCCGCTTCGGCGCGCCCGACCATCCGCGTACCGCCTTCCTCATGAACGGCGTCATCGGCGGCATCGCCGGCTACGGCAACTGCATGGGCGTTCCGACCGTGGGCGGTGAGGTCTTCTT
>JABMMX010000337.1 GCA_013205435.1 Deltaproteobacteria bacterium | reverse complement strand
TACGGACCGTGGGGCCGGCCCGACATGGCGATGTTCATCTTCGCCAAGGCCATCCTCGACGGGCACCCGATTCAGCTCTTCAACCATGGCGAGATGCAGCGCGACTTCACCTACATTGACGACATCGTCGAGGGCATCGTGACGCTGTTGCGCAAGCCGCCAGCAGCCGACCCCTCGTGGGATGCAGCGATGGGTGACCCCGGCAGCAGCGCCGCGCCTTACCGGGTCTTCAATATCGGCAACCACCGGCCTGTGAAGGTCCCCTACGTCATCGAGCTGCTCGAGAAGGAGCTCGGCGTGAAGGCTGTCATCGAGAACCTGCCGATGCAGGCGGGCGATGTGCCTGCCACCTTCGCAGACATCGCTGACCTGCACGCGCTGACCGGCTTCTGGCCTCGCACCAACATCGAAGAGGGCATCAAGCGGTTTGCCGCTTGGTACCTCACCTACTTCCGCGGCTAGTTCGCCGGGGCTTTGAGCACGGACCGGAAGAGCCGGGCCAGATCACCCACCTGGCGCCCCGAGAGGTAGCGCGACCGATAGGCAACCTGTTGCGGCGTTGCCGGCAGATCGCCGTCGAGCGCTTTCCGGAAGGTTGCGATGCGCTCGTCCTTCGTACCGTCTAGGAAGTGGCCCAAGCCGGCTTGCGCGAGCTCCTTCCGCGCCTCGCTCGGGTTGGGCACGTCGGCGATGACCTGCAGGCCGAGCCCGATGTAGTCGTTGAGCTTGGCGAATGAGTTCCACCAGTGGGAGTTCTGCCCCGGAAAGAGCAGCGCCGCGTCGGCGGCCACCAGGAGGCGATACAGTTCCGGCTGCGGCAGGTGGTCTACGAAGAACACCCTCTCTTCGAGCCCGCAGGAGGCAATGATTCCAGAGAGCCGTGGCAGGTTGATACGTTTGGAGCCTACAACCTTCATGGTCAGGTGGCGCCCTTCGGTACTGAGCTCCTTGGCTACCTCGGCGAAGAGGTCAAAGAAGTCGTTCGCATAGTCGGCGATGAACTCGCCAGCGTAGACGACGACAGGGTTGGCGGGGTCACGAGACGGTCGTTCAGAGGGAAGGTAGGCCTCGTCGATGCCCGTCGGGATATGGTGGGCGGGCCGGAGCCGAGCGGGGTCGAACGCATCCTGAAGAATGAGCGGGTGGATGGAGCTGATGACGGTTATCGCATCGGCGCCGTAGACCGTATCGCGGACATTGTCTGTCTGCAGCCGAGCGACCCGCGGGTTGTCCGACATGAACTTGCGGCCGTAGGGCAGCGGGTCGCGGAAGTCGGCGATCCAGTGGAGGCCCCGCTGCTTCATCCCGAGCCCGATGGTGTTGCAGGAGAAGGGTTGCGAGGTCGTCCAGATGATTCGGGCGCCGTAATCCGCCACCGCCCTCTCACAGGCCTCGATGGCCGGCCCCACCCATGTGTTATAGCGGTCCGGCACCTGTACCCAGTCGTCAAGGAGCCTCTGGTAGGCGCGGTGGCTGAGGGCGCCGAGACCCCTCTGCAACACCGGTGCGGCCGCCGGCAGCGCTTCCGTGGCTTGTGCCGCCGAGAGGCTCTGTGTCGTGCGCGCCTCGCCGCCAGCCAACATCCGGAGGCCGCGGAGCGTCGGCTCCACATAGCGGGCGCGGATGACCACAACTTCCGGTGGTAGCTGCGGCAGCAGCGAGTGGTCTTCGAGGTAGACGTAGTTCCTATCTGTGGTGACTACGATGGGTCGGAAGCCAAAGGCGGGGAGGTACTTGGCCAGCTTGAAGGCACGGAACATGGCTGCGTGCGACTCGGGCGCAAAGTGCGCCGCGACGATGATGATGGGCTCGAGTTGCGCGGTGCTCATCTGTCAGGTTCCGATGGTCGAAGAGGCTCCGACCATACCGCGCTGCAGCGATGCGTGCTAGTGCAGCGCTCCCAACTTGTGCTCAGGATTCGGCCTATGCGATTCTCAGGAACCTCCACCTACATCACCTCCCCTGAGCTCCGCGACATCGTCAATGTCGCCATCGACCTGCAGAAGCCGCTCCTCATGAAGGGCGAGCCAGGAACCGGTAAGACGCGGCTCGCTGAGGCCATCGCAGAAGACCTCGGCCTCGAACTCCTCGTCTGGAACATCAAGTCGACCACCAAGGCCCGCGACGGCCTCTACGTCTACGACACCGTCGCCCGCCTCAACGATGCCCGCTTCGGTGACGGAGATGTGCGCAACATCCGCGCCTACATCAAGCATGGTCCGCTCGGCCGCGCCTTTGCCTCCGACAAGCGGATGATCGTCCTCATCGACGAGATCGACAAGGCCGACCTCGAGTTCCCCAACGACCTCCTCCACGAACTCGACCGGATGAGCTTCCTCGTCGACGAGACGGGTGAGACCATCACGGCGCGCGAGCGACCCATCGTCATCATCACCTCGAACAACGAGAAGGAGCTGCCCGACGCCTTTCTGCGCCGCTGCGTCTTCCACTTCATCGACTTCCCGACGCCCGACTTTATGCGCGATATCGTCCACGTCCATCACCCCGATGTGGAGAAGGCGCTGCTCGATGAGGTGCTCACCCGCTTCTTCTGGATCCGCGACCTCCCGGAGCTCCGCAAACGGCCCTCGACCAGCGAGCTGGTGGATTGGATCGCGGCGCTGCGTCGGGCCGGCATCAGCGCAGAACGCATCACCACGGAGCTGCCGTTTCTGGGCGTGCTGCTCAAGCGTGAGACCGATGTGGAGCTGGTGAAACGGGCCGTATCAAGGCCCCGCCGCCCCGGCTTCTAAGCCATGTTTGTCGACTTCCTCTACCACCTGCGGGGCCACGGACTCCGGGTCACACCGACCGAGTGGCTCGCGCTCATGGAGGCCCTCTCGCGCGGTCATGCGCGGGCCAGCCTCGGCGTCTTCTACCACCTCGCGCGGGCGATGGTGGTGAAGCGTGAGAGCCTCTTCGATACCTACGACCGGGCCTTCGCCGAGTTCTTCGAAGGGGTCGATCGGCAGTTCGATCTCACTGAAGAGTTGCTCTCCTGGCTGAGCAATCCGCAGCTCCCGCGCGAACTCACCGAGGCGGAGCGGCAGCAGATCCCCCACATGGATCTGGAGACCCTCTACGAGCAGTTTGAGAAGCGGCTCGCGGAGCAGAAAGAGCGTCATGACGGCGGCAGCCGCTGGGTCGGGACGGGCGGCGTCTCACCCTTCGGCAACGGGGGCAGCAACCCGCAAGGCATCCGCGTCGGCGGAAGCGGCGGAGGCCGGACTGCGGTCAAGGTTGCGGGCGATCGGCGCTACCGAAACCTGCGCAGCGACATCGTTCTCGACACCCGCCAGATGGGGTCGGCGTTGCGCCGATTGCGGCGGCTGAGCAGCGATGATCAGGCCCACGAACTCGACCTCGAAAAGACCATCGACCAGAGCGCCCGCAACGGCGGCGAGATCGAGATTGTGATGGGCCCGCCCCGCCGCAACCGTCTCCGCGTGCTGCTCCTCATGGATGTGGGCGGCTCGATGGATCCGCACGCGGCGCTCTGCGAGAAGCTCTTCTCCGCCGCGCATGCCTCGACCCACTTCAAGGCCTTCAAGCACTACTACTTCCACAACTGCCCCTATGAGCGGCTCTACTCCGACATGTCGCAGCTCAAGGGGCGCCCGACGGCAGAGGTGCTCAAGGAGATCGACGAGCGCTGGTGCGTCATCCTCGTCGGCGACGCCTACATGCACCCCTACGAGCTCACGCAGCGCGGCGGCATCATCAACTACGGGGCGCGGAACGAGGAGACAGGGCTGCAGTGGCTTCAGCGGCTGCGGCAGCGCTGCCCTGCCTCGGTCTGGCTCAATCCGGAGTCGGAGCGGGTCTGGGGCGCACCGACGATCAAGACCGTCCGGACGGTCTTCCCGATGTTCCCGCTGACGCTCGATGGCCTGACTGAGTCCGTCGATACGCTCCGCGGCGCGAAGCCGAACATCCCCATGAAGGAGCAGGCGGTGGACCCGATGGCGGCCTTCCGCTCGCTCTAGGCGGGTCAGCTAGGTGAGCTCGAACTTGCCCGTCTCGACCAGTTCGCGCACGCGGTAGAGGAAGGCGTTGCCGGTCACACCATCGATGATGCGGTGGTCGTAGGTAAGCGTGAGATACATCATCGGCCGGATGGAGATGACGTCGCCCTGCTCGGTCTCTTTGACCATGGCCCGCTTGACGATCTCGCCCATGCGGAGAATGCCCGCTTGCGGCTGGTTGATGATGGCGGCGCCGAAGAGGTTGCCCTTGCGGCCCGGGTTGCTGACGGTGAAGGTGCCGCCGGCGAGGTCGTCTGCGGTGATCTTCCGGTCGCGGGCCTTCTCGGCGAACTCTTTGACGGCCTTCGCCAGGCCGCCGACGGAGAGCTTGTCGGCGTCGCGGATGACGGGGACAACGAGGCCCTCTTCCGTCTCGACAGCAACGCCGAGGTTCACATGGCCGCGGAAGATAGTCTGGTCGACGCCGACGCTGGCGTTGAGGCTCTTGTACTCACGAAGCGCGACGCAGGTGGCCTTGAGTACGAAGGCGAGCAGGGTGAGCGGGATGCCCTGCTTGGCGAGCGCATCCTTGTGCTTGAGACGGAGCGCCGTGATGGCCGACATGTCGAGCTCCGCAACGCAGGGGACCTGCGGCGAGACATGCTTGGAGTAGACCATGTGCTCGGCGGTGATGCCGCGGCGACGGTTGAAGGGGACAGCCTCGTCATCGGGGCCGACCGTGATGACGGGCGGCTTGAAGTACTTGGTGCCGAGCGGTGCGCCATAGGCGCCTGTGCGGGCTTCCGGCGCGGCCGCAGCAACAGGTGCGGCGACAGGCGCAGCCACGGGCGCCGGGACCGCTACAGCCGCCGCGAGGGGCAGCGCAACAACGGGGCCCGCGACGGGTGCAGCGATGCCGTTGCCGAGGTCCCACGGCGGAACCGTGGAGGCCGCGACGAGCGGGACAAAGGCGGCGGGCGCAGCGGCGACCGGTGCAGGCGCAGCGATGGGTGCGGGCGCAGCGGCGACCGGTGCAGGCGCAGCGATGGGTGCAGGCGCAGCGACGGGCGCAGGCGCAGAGAGGGAGTCGGCCATCGAGAGGAGCGAGCCTCCGACCTTCACGGTTGTGCCCGGCTGCGCGAGGATGGCGGTCACGAAGCCATCTTTGGGCGCGGTAACCTCGGCGTTGGCCTTGTCTGTCTCGACCTCGACGAGGTTGCTGCCGGCCTTCACGAAGTCGCCGACGCTGACGAACCACTTGACGATGATCCCCTCGACGACGCTCTCGCCGAGCGCGGGCATGGGGATGGCCTCACCGGAGGCTGCGACGGGTGCTGCCGGAGCAGCGACGGGCGCGGGCGCAGCGACGGGTGCGGGCGCAGCAACGGGTGCCGGAGGAGCGACAGCCGGTGGCGGGGGCGGCGGGGTGACTGCTGCAGCGCCTGGGCTGCTCGAGAGTGCGAGCAACGGCTCGCCAACCTGCACGGTCGCGCCGGGCTGCGCGAAGATCTGCGTCACGAAGCCATCTTCGGTTGCGGGAACTTCGGCGTTGGCCTTGTCGGTCTCGACCTCCACCAGCACATCGCCCGACTTCACCTGGTCGCCAACCTTCACGAACCACTTGACGATGATTCCCTCGACGACGCTCTCGCCGAGCGCTGGCATCATGACGGACTTGGACATTGGGACGCTTTCCGGCGGAGAGGGTGTCGCGCAGCACGACACAGAAC
>JABMMX010000336.1 GCA_013205435.1 Deltaproteobacteria bacterium | reverse complement strand
CGGGGGCGGCACGCAGATTTCAAAAAAGTCGTGGGCCTCCGCCAGGATGGACTGCTCGCGGTCGCTGCCGATGACGACAACACGGTAGTCCAGCCCCGACCGGCCAATCCCCTCCGCGAAGGCATTCAGCTCCGCCTCGACCCGGTCAATCTCATCCCCCATGCTCGGCGAGGCATCGATGACCCAGACGATGTCGACGGGCCGTAGCGCCCCGGTCGCCCGGAGCGTGAAGTCCTCGCAGCCAGAACCCGCGCCGGAACCGTCGGCGGAGGCATCTGTGGTATCGCCGCCCTGCCCGTCCGTGGCCGTATCGACTGCCGTGTCTTCACCGGTGTCTGCAGCAGTATCGGCAGCCGTGTCTGCGGTCGAGTCAGCCTCGATGGTGGTATCGCCACCGCCAACGCCGCCCGAATCCACCGTTCCCGCGCCCGTGTCACGGCCGGTGCCCGAATCGACCTCGGACTCCGACCCAGAGGAGGCCGCGGTGCAGGCAGACAGCAGAAGCAGGGACGAGAGGAGAGCAGCAGCGCGCATCGGGGCTCCAACAGCAAGGAGGGCGGAGTGTGCGTTAGCCACCAAGCCCGGTCAATGCCCCCCATTGACACCCGCCCGCATACCTGCTAGGATGTTCAGCGTTACCGGAGTGCTCTGCGGGAGTCGCGAGCGGTAACGGACTTGCACCGGGGAGGAACCCATGAATGAGCAAGAGAAGAAGGAGCTGCGCCCTGACAGCAGCGGCGCGGATGGCGCGAGCGACGAGGTGGCCGCCCACATTGAGGGACCCACCGATGGCGACCGGATTGTGGAGCAGATTGGCCGGCTTGCTGAACTGCGAGACGGCGGGGCGCTCTCGGACGAGGTCTTGGCGGAGGCCACGGCAGAGGTCGAGGGCAAGGTAGCCTTCACATCGGACGGCAATGGCGGCTTCGTCCTCGACTTCGGCATGATGCCCGACCCGCCGCGGCGGCGCCGGCCTGAATGACGAGAAGCGGAGAGAGAATTCACTGGAGAGAAGGCGCGCAGAAACAGCTCCCCCACGGAGCGTAAGTGAAACCACAGATGGCAAAGCTCGGCAAACGAAAGACAGAGTGCCTTGTCGAAGATTCGACCGTGGTACTACTCAAACCATATTGGCATGCAGGCGAGGTTCGGTTTCATGAGAACGTCGTCTTCGCGGCCTGTGGCAAGACTGTTGCGAAAGAATACTTGCTCGCCGCCCGGGTGGACTGGAGTGGCAGGCGACCCAAGGAGGTCTGCAGGTGCTGCTGGCTGACAATCCGTGAGCGTAACCGAGCGTTGATGGCGAAGTTGCTTGATAGGGGTGACGATGATGAGGGTGGTGGCAACGTCCTTGCGCTCTACTAACCGAGCGTCGCCCGCCAGGCTTTACTCCTGCAAGGCGAATCCCCCGATGACCCTCTAACCCGCCAGCGCAATCCTTCCGCCCTTTCAACCTTCACCTACGCAGCCCTTTGATTGGCTGTGTAGCCCGCAGGCCCATTCGAACTTCTCTGTTGAACCTACCCACCCACGCCAAGGAAACGCCCCCATGTGGATTCAAACCACCATCGGATTCTTCAGCATCGTTCAAAAGCCCGAGGATGTCGCCGGCGACACCCTCACCATCCGCGCCCGGAGCCGCGACCACATCGAGGCGCTCAAACTGGCCTACCTCCAGGAGTCTGGCCCGATTCAGGTCGGCGGCTTCACCGACTACCCCTACCGAATCGTCGCCCCCCGCCACGCCGTCGAGGATGCGATGACCATGATCGTCGCCGCCATCGACTACCGTAACTTCAAGGATGCGGTGGGCGAACACGATCCCCTCGCCGAAGAGGTCTACCACGAGGTCTGGGAGGTGCTTCAAAAGCTCACCGACGACGGGAGCAAGGGTTGATGAAGCAGGCCGCCGGCCTCATCCTCTGGGATGGTAGCCGAATCCTGCTCCGTAAGCCGACCGGCCACTTCGGCGGCTACTTCTGGACCTTCCCCAAGGGCCGCATCGACCCCGGCGAGTCGGCCGCGGAGGCTGCGCTGCGGGAGACGCTGGAAGAGACCGGCTATCGGGCCCGCATCATCGCACCGCTGCCCTTCCGATTCACCGGCTCGACAACCGTTACCCGGTTCTTTGTAGCCAGCCCGGAAGGCGAACCTGGCGACTTCGACCAGGCCGAGACCTCCGAACTTCGCTGGGCAACGCTCGATGAGGCCGACCGGCTGCTCTCCCAAACCACGCTCCAGACAGGGCGGCTCCGCGACCTTTCGGTGCTCTCCACCTTTCGCGGCTGGCTCACGCTCGCAGGCGGCTAAGCCGCCGCACCCTTTGTGCTGGCCGATGCATCAAAGTGCCGATAGCAGGCCTGCATACGGGCGGTGACGATGAGCAAGGCAGATGTGGTCGTGGTTGGGGCGGGACTTGCGGGGCTCTCCTGTGCGCTCCGTTTGCAACAGGCCGGACGAGAGGTGGTGCTGCTCGAGGCCTCCGACCGGGCCGGCGGTCGCGTGCGCACCGACCTCATCGACGGCTACCGCATCGACAACGGCTTCGCCGTGCTCCTGACCGCCTACCCCGACGCCAAACTGATCTTCGACTACGAGGCGCTCGACCTGCAGCCCTTCCTGCCCGGCGCCCGGATCTTCGCCGACGGCAAGTGGCAGCTGGTGGGCGACCCCTTCCGCCACCCGTCAGACCTCTGGTCCACCCTGGTCGCAGACGTGGGCACCGTCATGGACAAGGCCCGCATTCTGCTCTGGCGGGGCGCTGTGGTGGCCTCCGGAGACCGGGTCTTTACCGATCGGGACGGCACGCTGCTCGACCTGCTCCAGTCCAGCTACGGCTTCTCGCCCAAGATGGTCGACCGCTTCTTCCGCCCCTTCCTAGGCGGCGTCTTCTTCGACCCGAGCCTCTCCACCTCGCGCCGCATGGCCAACTTCGTCTGGCAGATGTTCTCTGCTGGCGATACCGCCGTCCCGCGTGAAGGCGTGGGCGCGATGCCCGCACAGCTCGCGGGACGTCTGGCGCCAGGGAGCCTGCAGACGGGCCGAAGGGTGGCAACCGTCAAGCCGGGCGAGGTGACCACCGAAGATGGCGAACGCTTCCAGGCCGGCGAGGTCGTCATCGCGACCGAACTCCGGCAGGCCTCCGCCTGGCTCCCCTACCATGCCCCCGACCGGGGGGCCTCGGGTGCCCACTACCTCTCGTTCGATGCGCCCAAGTCGCCCTCCGGGCCAGCCATCCTTCACCTGAACGGCGAAGGTGGCGGCCCCGTGAACAACCTCCATGTGGTCACCGACCTCATCCCCTCCGCCGCGCCTCCAGGTCGCGCCCTCATCAGCGTCACCTCGCTCGAGAAGGAGCCGCCCTCCGAGGGTGCGGTCCTCGCGCAGCTCACCCGCTGGTTCGGCAGCGAAGTTTCGGAGTGGCGGCTCGTCGATGCCCGCTCCATTCCCCACGCGCTGCCCCGTCAGACCGTCGGCGACCTCAACCCCTTTGAGCGGAGCGTGCGGGTCGAACGGGGCCTGTTGGTCTGCGGCGACCACCGCGACCAGTCGAGCATCCAGGGCGCCCTGCGCTCCGGCCGGCGGGCCGCAGAGGCCATCCTCGAAGGCTAACCCTTGGGCGGAAGCGGGAGCGTCACGAGCCGGAAGCCGATGAAGGGCCCCTTGCTTCCCGGCGGACCATCGCCCCGGTTTGCCGCCCGCGCATGCTTGACCTCGCTGCTCCAGCCGCCACCGCGGAGCACCCGCCGGCTGCCCTCCTGCGCACCGGTCGGGTCGGTGGCGTCGCCTGCGAAGGGGCCGGCCCAGTCCATGGTCCACTCCCAGACGTTGCCGAACATGTCGTGCAGCCCCAAGCCGTTTGCCTGCTTGGTGGCCACAGGGTGGGTTCCGCACTTCGTGGCGGGTGTCGCGGCGCCCTTCCAGAAGGCGCAATCGGCAGCGCCCTCATAGGCTGCGCCGCTGTTGCCGCCATACCAGGCGATGGGTTCAAGCACCGCCGCGTTCTTGGCGCCCGTCACGACAAGGTCGCCGCCGTAGACTGCGGTGGTCGTGCCGGCCCGTGCCGCATACTCCCACTCCGCCTCGGTGGGCAGCCGGTAGCCGGTGCAGTCGAGCCCCGTGAAGCCGCCTGCGGGCAGGCAGATGTCGCGCCCCTCTTTACCGCTCTTGGCG
>JABMMX010000335.1 GCA_013205435.1 Deltaproteobacteria bacterium | reverse complement strand
GAAGACACCGGCACAGACACCACGGTGGAAGACACCGGCACAGACACCACGGTGGAAGACACCGCCACTGACACCACGGTCGAAGACACGGGAGGTGGCAGCGGCGATACGACGATCGAGGACACCAATGGCAGCGGCGACACGACCGGGCCATCTGGCGTCTTGGTCTTCGGCGACGACTACGGTCCAGGCGTCTCGTTCGCTCCCTTCGGGGGTTCGAACAACGCGGTGTCGATCGACACGGCCGAGTTTGCAGCCGGCAGCGCCTCGTTCCGCATCGACGTGCCGGCCGGCGGTTACACGGGCGGTGCGCTCGTCGCCGGTCGGCCCGCATCGCTGGTCGACTTCAACGCCGTGACCTTCTGGGCGAAGGCCTCGCGGCCGGCCACCCTCAACACCGTTGGGTTCGGCAACGATTCGGCCGACAACTACCTGCAGACGGAGGAGCGCAACGTCGCGCTTGGAACCGAGTGGGTAAAGTTCACGCTCCCGATCGTGGCCGCAGACCGGCTCACGGCGGTCGCGGGTCTCTTCCACTTCGCCGAGGGATCGGACGAGGGCGCCTACACGATCTGGCTCGATGAGATCTCGTATGAGACGCTGGACACCATTGGTGCAGCATCCGGCTCCTTCGGCACGGCCGCGCTCGACCTGACAGTCGCTCAGACGGCTCGCGCCAACGGCCTGGTTGCGACGGTGGATGTGGCGGGTGCACCCATCACCATCTTCCCGGCGGCTCCCTTCTTTGATTGGATCAGCTCCAACACGGCCGCTGCGACCGTCGACGGCTCAGGCCTGGTGACCGCGGTTGGCGGCGGTAGCGCCACGATCACTGCGACGCTCGAGGGTGCTGCCGTTGGCGGCTCGCTCAGCATCACGGTTGTCGACGGCCCTGCCACGGCCGCGCCCACGCCGACTACGCCGGCCGGCGATGTCATCGCCTCGATCTACTCGGGCGCCTATCCGGCCGCCCCGGTCGATACCTTCCGCACCCCTTGGAGCGCTGCGGTGCAGTCGAATGAGACGATCGCCGGGGACGAGACGCTGGTCTACAGTTCGCTCGACTTTGTGGGCATCGAGTTCACCGGCGCGAATTCCATCGACGCCACCGCGGCGGAGTTTGTGCACTTCGACATCTGGAGCCCCAACGCGACCGGCTTCGGCGTGAAGTTGGTCGATTTCGGTGCCGATAATGGCTACGATGGCGGCGACGATAGCCAGGCGCAGATTGACCTCTCGTCTGCGTCGACGCCTCCGCTCACCACCAGTGGTTGGGTCAGCTACGACCTCCCGCTCTCGGCCTTTGTGTCGGCAGGCCTCACCAACCGCGCCCACCTCTCGCAGCTCATCCTGGTGGGCCGCGTGGATGGCGTACCCGGTGTGGCGAGCGCCTACATCGACAACTTCTACTTCTACCGGGGTGATGTGCCGCCGGCGCCGACTGCGCCCACCTCTGCGGCACCCATTCCGCTGACCCCCGAGGCCGCTGTCGTCGCCTCCCTCTTCTCCGACGCCTACCCGGCCGCACCCGTAGACACCTTCCGCACCAGCTGGAGCGCCTCGGGTCAGTCGAACGAGCTGATCGCCGGCGACAACACGCTGCTCTACTCGGGCCTCGACTTCGCAGGCGTGGAGTTCGTCGGCGCGAACGCGATTGATGCCACCGCTGCCACCCACGTCCACTTCGATATCTGGACCGCCAACGCGACGGAGTTTGGCTTCAAGCTGGTCGATTTCGGCGCCGACAATGGCTTCGACGGCGGCGACGATTCGAACGCGCAGCTGGACTTTACGGCATCGTCGACGCCTGCGCTGACCACGGGCAGCTGGGTGAGCTTCGACATCGCTCTGGATGACTTCGTCGCGGCCGGGCTCGCCAACCGTGCCCACCTCTCGCAGCTCGTCCTCGTCGGCCGCGTTGATGGCACTCCCGGCCTGGCCAACGTCTACCTCGACAACATCTACTTCTACGAGGATGTGCCGTCCGCCTCGCGCACCATCTTCGGCGACGACTACGGCACCGACATCGCCTTCAGCGGCTTCGGCGGCTCGACCAACAACGTCTCGGTCGACACGACGGTTGCCGCTTCTGGCACCGCCTCGCTCCGCGTCGATGTGCCGGCCGGCGGCTACACCGGTGGCGCGCTTACGGCGCTTACCCCCATCGACCTCTCGGCCTTCAATGCGCTCACCTTCCGCGTGAAGGCCGACCGCGCAGTCACGCTGAACACCGCAGGCATCGGCAACGACACGGATGATACCACCTTCCAAATCGAGACGCGCAATCTGGCCGTAGGTACGGAGTGGATCGAGTACACCATCCCCCTGCTGGACTCATCGAAGCTGACCTCGGTTCTGGGCCTCTTCCACTTCGCAGAAGGGTCCGATGAGGGCGCCTACACCCTCTGGTTCGACGAGATTCGCTACACCGACGACACCTCTGTGGGCGCGCCGTCGGGTGCCTTCGGCAACACGACCACGAACCTCGAGGTCGCTCGCACGACCAGCGCCGTCGGCCTCGTTGCCTCGGTCGTGACGCGCGGTGGCACCGTCACCGTCTACCCGGCTGCCTCCTACTGCGATTGGAACAGCTCCAACACCGGCGTCGCGACGGTCTCCTCGTCGGGCATTGTCACCGGCGTCGCCGCCGGCACCGCGACCATCACAGCAACGCTTGGCGGCGCTTCCGTCGGCGGTGCGCTGAACATCACGGTCGTCTCTGGTCCCGGCCGCGCTGCGCCCGTCCCGACCACTGAGTCCCGCAGCGTCATCGCCTCGATCTACTCGGATGTCTACACGGCGAACACCGTTGACACCTTCCGCACGGATTGGAGCGCTGCATCGCAGACGACGGCGGTTATCTCGGGCGACAATGCGCTCGTCTACGGTAACCTCGACTTCGCTGGCGTAGAGTTCACGGGCGCCAACGCCATTGACGCGTCGGCTGCCACCTACATCCACTTCGACATCTGGACCGCCAACGCGACCGAGTTCGGCCTCAAGCTGGTCGATTTCGGCGCAGACGGAGCCTACGATGGCGGCGATGACACGAACGCGCAACTCGACTTCACCGCCGGCTCGACCCCCGCGCTCACCACGGGTGTCTGGGTGAGCTACGATGTACCGCTTGCCGACTTCGCATCGGCCGGTCTCACCAATCGCGCCAGTCTCCAGCAGATGGTCGTCGTGGGTCGCGTGTCGGGAGTGCCCGGGCTCGCAACGATCTACCTCGACAACATCTACTTCTACTAGGCGCCGGCAGGGGCAGCCTCACCGCTGCCCCGAACCTGGTGTTTTGAACGAGCCTCCTGCCAGCCTTCGGGTCTGCAGGGGGCCCGCTCCGTTTTGGCCTACTGGCCCGAGCCCGAAGAGGGCGGCGCGAGCTCGAAGCTGGCGACGGTCTCGTTGGCGCCGGCGAGCCACTCGGCCTCGGTCGTCGCGTTGACCTTGACGATGAAGTAGGGCGCGAGCGGCAGGTCGCCGTTGGCGTCGAAGTTCAGCGTGCCGGTCAGCCCGGTGTAGGTGAGGGCGCGGATGGCGATTGCCACCTCGTTGCGGGTCGGCAGGCGGCCGGAGGCGGTCGCGGCGGCCTCGATGCCCGCGAGGCAGATACCCATGGCGTCGTAGCCCTGCGCGGCGAAGGTCTCGGGGGCGTTGCCGAAGGCGGTCTCGTAGGCTGCGATGAAGTCGGCGGCGCCCGCGTAGCTGTCTGCCGGCGCGACGATGCTGGTGAAGGCCATGCCGCCCTCCGCGGCCAGGGCCGCACCGCCGATGGCAACAAGGCCCGAGGCATCGAAGCCGTCGGTGCCGAGGAAGGTGCCCGTGTAGCCGGCTTCGCGGGCCTGCTTGAAGAAGACCGCGGCCTGGTTGAAGATGCCGCCGAAGAAGACCACGTCGGCATCGGCCGCGAGGAGCGTGGCGATGAGCGTGCTGAAGTCGGCCGTTTCGGTCGTGCCTTCAAATCCGACGATGGCCATCGCATCCGCGTCGGCTGCGCCGCGGAAGTACTCGGCGACACCGAGCCCTGCGACCGAGGTGTCGTGGATGACGAAGGCGGAGCGGGCGCCGAGCGTGGTGTAGGCATACTCTTCGGCAGCGGGGCCCTGGACGTCGTCGCGGCCGACGATGCGGCTCACTTCGAGGTAGCCGCGGGTGGTCACCGTGGGGTTGGTTGCGCCCGGCGAGACGAAGGCGAGGCCGGCCGTGTGATACTTCTCGGAGGCCGGGATGAAGACGCCCGAGTTGTAGTGGCCGACGCCGCAGAGGATGGTCGGATCTGCGATGATGGCGTCTGCGTTGGCGGTACCGATGGCAGGCGTGGCCTGGTCGTCGTAGGGGGCGAGCTCAACCTGGTAGCCGAGGGTCTTGAGCCCGTCGCCGAGCTTTTGAAGGCCGAGCTGCGCACCCTGCTTGATGGGCAGTCCGATGCCGTTCTGCCCGCCCGTCAACAAAAACTACATAACAATACAAACGACGATGGGCTCGTCGGTCGTCGCTTCGCTGCAGGCGGCGAGGAGCAGGAGGAGCGAAGCGGAGCGGGGGATGGTGCGCATGATGGTGGGTCTCTTGTAGCAGCCGCGTCACGATGACGCGGGGAGTCGGAGGTCGCAGAAGATGCGCAGATCCGCAACTTTGCGGCGGGCGATGGCAGGTTGCGGGAGGGGGCTGCGTTAAAGGCAGATACCCAGGAAGACGGGGACCACGTCGGGGTTGAGCCTGCCCACGCTACAGGTGGTGCCGGGGTCGTTGGCGCAATCGTTGAAGCCTTCGCGGCAGGCCAAAACGCAGGTGGCGCCAGCACCGGTGTCGAGGCAGAGCGTTCCGGGCGCCTCGCAGGGCGTGCCCTCCGCGGTGCAGCGGCCTCCGATGGCACCGGCGCTGAACTCCTGCGTGCAGATGCCGAAGGCGAGGTTGCCGGTGAGCGGGAAGATGGCGCTGCAGGTAGCGCCGCGGCCGCAGACGTTACCCTGCTCAAAGGGCGCGCAGAGCGCGTTGCAGTTCGGGTTGACGGAGCCATCGTCCGAGAAGTCGAGGCAGACGGCAAAGTCTGCGCACTCGCCAATCGTGCCGTCTTCAGCGCAGGGCTGGAAGGGCCCAACGGTGCCTGCGTTGGCGTCGCAGATACCGATGGGAGCAGTCGGAGCATCCTCGGTCAGAACGGCCGGAAAGCAGCTCTCGCCTGCGGTCGAGCAGCCGTAGTTGGAGCCGGGGATGCGCGGGAAGGGCTGGCAGGACTCTTGGCAGAAGCCAATGCCGGAGACCGCGCTGCGGGCGCAGATCTCGGGGTTTGGAAGCAAACCGCAGGGGCTATCGCCGGCGAGCTCGGCATCGGTGTCGCACAGCTGGGTGCAGCGGCTGATGGTGTTGCCAAGGGCGTCGGTATCGGTGCCAACGCAGAGGTAGCTCTCTTGGCAGGATCCGGTCGCATCGCAGATCTCGTCAGGGCCAAAAGTCGTTGTGCCAGCGTTCGCGACGCAGGCCCAGATGTTCACGCCGGAGCGGCCCAGGAAGGGCTGGCAGCTCTCGTCCGTGGGGCACTGGCCAACCGAGAAGGCGGAGCAGGCTGTGCCGCAGAGGCCCGGACGGTTCCGCGGGGTGAAGTCGAAGGCCGCAAGGCAGGCGTCGCCACCGGAGCAGTCGGCGTTGCCGTTCGTGCGGTTGCAGGGCGCGACGCAGACGTTGTTCGAGCAGAGCAGACCGGGCGCGCAGACGTCCGTATCCGGAGGCGTCGTCGAGGCGTCGAGACCGCAAGCATCGCCCTCGATGGCCGTGCCGGCACCAATGCAGAAGCTGGCGCCGTGACCGACAGGGAAGCAGGTGCCTGTGCCGCCGCAAGCCGTCTCGTCGAAGATGTTCGTCGTGCAGTCACCGGGGGTGCAGGCGCCCGTGAGGCCGCTCGCGCTCGTCGCGCCAACATCGAAGCAATAGGTGTTCAGCGGGCAGTCTTCGGAACTCGTCTCATCCGCGGTCTCGGCGTTGCAGAGCTGACGGCAGACGGCCGTCGCACCAGCGGTATCCGAAACGCAGACAAACTCGTCGGTCTCCTGCGCCGCTGCATCGGTGCACTCCTGACCGTCTGCGATGCAGGGGTCGGGAAGCAGCTGCTCTACGCAGACGCCGTTCTGGCAGATGAAGCCAGCGCCGAACTGCGCCTCGCAGTCGACCGTCCGGGTGCAGGAACCCCGCCGCCCGTGTCGGTGGTTCCAGTATCGCCCGTTTCCGGACCCGTATCTACAGGGCCTGTATCGACTGTGCCGGTGTCTGCCGGGCCTGTATCGACTGTGCCGGTGTCTGCCGGGTCCGTGTCGGAGGTGCCGGTGTCGGTGAAACTCCCAGTGTCGCGGCTGGAGCCGGAGCTGCCGCTACCGCTGCGGCTGGCAACTTCTTCGCTGCATCCCACCAAAGAGGAGGTTGCGAGGATGAGGGTGAGATAGACGAGAGGGCGGACAGTCATGGAGATAACTCTGTTGAACGGGAGGTCGAGCGGGTTCAGTAGGCGGAGGTTGTTCGGAAGTCCCAGCTGCCAGTGGTCACCGAGCTCAGCGGCGCAACGGTGCAGGAGACCACGCCGCCCACATTGGAGGTGACGGTGACATCGGCGACGCGCCAAGAGTGGCCGCTGCAGCTCGCAGCGCCAGGTGTGGTCCTCGGAACGGTGTCGGGCGCCTCTCCGTAGAGGGCGAGCCGCTGTCCGCCGCACCAGATCTCCACCTTGGCGACGTTGCCGGCCGTGGGCGCGGTGTCGTACTGGTGAGCCATGATGCGGTAGGTCTCGCCGGCGCGCGGGCTGTCGTGGATGGTCCACTCGGGGTCGGGGTCGTCGATGTTGTCGGTGACAAGGCGGGGGTTGGTGCAGGCGGAGAATCCATCTGCAGCGTTGGCAGCTTCGCAGTCTACCGCAGGGGTATCGCTGTATCCCCAGTTTGCTCCGCTGCCGAACGATGAAGAGGGAGGCCTGCAGTTGAGGTAGGAGCAGTCGTTCGCATCGACACAGAAGGCGCCTGTGTTGGTGGGTGCGGCCCGATGGAGGTGCAGATCCATGTCGGTGGTGCCCATCGTGCTCCACGAGAGGAAGACGTTGAGGCCGGCGCCGGGGAAGACTTCGAGCGGGTAGTTACAGGTGCCGCTGCGGCCGTCGGCGTAGCTCACGCTGCCCGAGATGGTGTAGCGGCCCGGCGCCCGAAGGACCGAGGTGCCGGCGAGGCCGCTCACGGCAACGCTGTTGCCGAAGGGCGTGGTTACCGTCCAGTTTCCGGCCGTCAGCGTGCCCAGCGCAGCGAAGGCCAGCGAGGGCTGGTAGAGGTCGATGAGGCTGGCGGTATCGAAGTCGGGGCAGAGCGGCGTGGTGGGGCAGGAGAGCCCATCGTCGGCGCAGCCGTTGCAGTTGTTGTCGCGTCCGTCACAGAGTTCGGTGGTGTTGGAGACGGTGCGGTTACAGCTGCCCCACTGCGGGGCGAGCCGGTTGGTGCAGACCTGAACGCCGTCAACACAGCTGCCGATGCCGCGCCGCTCGGAGCCGCCAGCGTAGCAGGGCTGCGTGGCGCCAAAGGTGCATCTACAGCCCTCGTCCACGGAGCCGTCGCGGTCGTTATCGATGCTGTCGCAGACCTCGGTGCGCACTGGAGCGGGCGTTGGCGTGATGCACTCGCCGCCGGAGAAGAGGCAGCCGGCGGTCGGGTCGCAGATCTCGCTGGCGCCGCAGAGGCTGTCGTCGGGAGTCGAGGTGCTTGAAAGGCCGCTGCAGCCCTCGATGGTACAGGCGACACCGTCATCCAGGGTATCGGTGTTGTCGGCCAGAACGATGACCGTCCCCAAGGAGCAGGCGGCGCGGCGGCAGTCGCCATTGACGGAATCGGTGAGGGCGATGTCGGAGACGGGGTTGGAGCAGACGCCTGCGGTGCAGCGGTCGAGGGTGCAGGGCCTGCCGTCGTCACAGTCGAGCCCGGAGATGCATTCGGTCGGCGTGGTATCCGTCGTATCGGCAGCGGTGTCTGCGGTGGTGTCAGCGGTGGTGTCCGCGGTGGTGTCTGCTGTGGTGTCCGCCGTGGTGTCTGCGGTGGTATCTGCGGTGGTGTCTGCGGTGGTGTCGTCGACCGTCGTATCGTCGACCGTCGTGTCGTCCGACGAGCCATCAGAGGTGTCGGCGGGGGCGGTGGTGTCGGCGGAGCCGTCGGTATCGGTCGAGGTGTCTGCGGAGCCGTCGGCGTCTAGGACAGCGGTGTCGCTCGAGCCTGTGTCGGTGCTGCCACCGCCACCGCCTCCGCCGCTGCCGCCACGCCCGCCGCGGGCAGCCACCTCG
>JABMMX010000036.1 GCA_013205435.1 Deltaproteobacteria bacterium | reverse complement strand
GTCTCGACAACGACTGCGACGGCAACATCGACGAGGGCGTCATCGGCGCACCCACCTGGTCCCGCGATGGCGACAACGATGGCGCCGGCGGCGGCGCCGTCTCCACGGCATCCTGCACCGCACCGTCCGGCTATGTCGCCACCGCCACCGACTGCGACGACACCCGCATCACCGTCTATCCCGGCGCCACCGAGGTCTGTGCCGACGGCCTCGACAACAACTGCGACACCTTCTTCGACTGCGCCGACAGCAACTGCGCCACGCTGCCCGCCTGCGTCGTCGTGGAGATCTGCAACAACGCCCTCGACGACGACGGCGACGGCCTCATCGATTGCCTCGACGCCGGCTGCGCCTCCCTGCCCGCCTGCTCCGTGGGCACCTGCCTCGACTTCGACCTGGGCTCCTCCGTCGGCGATGCTGTCGCGCTCGACACCATCGTCTTCGCCGCCGGTCCCGAGACCAGTAACGACACCAACACCACCTGCGGCGGGGCCGTCTCCTCAGACCGCGGCTACCTCTGGCGCGCACCTCGTGCGGGCACCTACACCTTCTCCATCGCCGACGCCGACTACATCTGGGTCATGAGCATCCGCCCACCCAGCTGCACCGCCGTGGACTACCTTTGCGCGGCCCAGGATACCCTTGTCGGCCTGGGCATCAGCCGCTTCTTCCTCGCCGGTGAGCAGACCCTCATCACCATTGATGGTCTTGCGGGCGCAGAGGGCACCTTCACCCTCAACATCAACCCTTCGGAGGCCGGAGCCTGCACCGATGCTACCGACAACGATGCAGACGGCCTCGTCGACTGCCGCGATAGCGACTGCTCCACCGACCCCGCCTGCCCCGAGCTCTGCACCGACGGCCTCGACAACAACGGCGATAGCCTCATCGATTGCGACGACCCCTCCTGCGCCGCCGCCCCCCTCTGCATCTCCACCTACTGCCCCGTCGGCGACCTCGGCTCGGTGCTCGGCACCCCTGTCATCAGCTCCACCACCGCTGGCTCGACCAACTACTTCACCGGCGTCTGCGGCGGCGGCAACGGCCCCGAACTCACCTACACCTGGACCGCGCCTCGCGCCGGTGCCTACCGCTTCAACACCCGCCCACGCACCACCACCACCGCGACCGACACCGTCCTCTATGTGCGCCGCGGCGTCTGCACCACGCAGGAGCTCGGCTGCGATGACGACGTCCCCTCCGCAGGCACTGGCACCTCGACACTCCCCTCCGAGGTCTTCCTCAACATGACAGCCGGCGAGCAGGTGACCATCGTCGTCGACAGCTACTACGCCGCCGGCGGCGCCTTTGACCTCACGATTGCGGCCTCTGAGACGGGCGCCTGCCGCGACGGCGTTGACAGCGACGGCGACCTGCTCGTCGATTGCTTCGACCCCGACTGCTACGGCAGCAACGCCGCCGGCACCTGCACCGAGATCTGCAACGACGGCATCGACAACAACGCCAACGGACTGCTCGACTGCCTCGACACCGCCTGCTCCTTCGACCGCTGGTGCGACGAAATCTGCACCGATCGTCGCGACAACGACGGCGATGCGCTCATCGACTGCGCCGACACCGAATGTGCCACCAACGCGGCCTGCATCGAAGTCTGCACCGACGGCATCGACAACGACAGCGACGGCCTCGTCGACTGCCGCGACCCCTCCTGCGTCGCCAATGCAGCCTGCACCGAGGCCTGCACCGGTGGCCGCGACGAAGACCTCGATGGCCTCGTCGACTGCCGCGACCCCGACTGCTCCGCCAACGCGGCCTGCCCCGAGAACTGCACCAACGGCATCGACGACGACGCCAACGGCGCCATCGACTGCATCGATGCCGACTGCCGCCTCACCGGCACCTGCTGCGTGCAGGACCTGCTCGAGAACAACGACGCCATCGCCACTGCGACCCCGATTGCCGCCTGGCAGGCCCGCATGGGCACCGCCGTCACCGTCTCCACCGGCGACGACGACTTCTACGCTGTCCCCGTCTGTGCTGGCGTCTCCATCCAGGCCACCGTCAACTTTGTGAACGCCAACGGGAACATCGACCTCGAGCTCCGCAACGCCACCGGCGCCTCGGTGCTCGCCTTCTCCCGCTCGCTCGCCAACAACAGCGAGAGCATCACCTACAACGCCGTGCGCACCGAGACCCTCTACCTCCGGGCCACCATGGCCGGCGCGCTCTCTTGCGCCTCCTACACCTACAACTTCATCGTCACCGGCAGCTGCCCCTAACCCGGCAACAAATCGTCACCGCCGCTGCAACATCGGCCGCCAGACGCCGATAACTCCTTCAGACCGCACCAGCTGTGCGCAACAAGGAGGATGTGATGGCGACCCATGGAACGACGATTCAGAGAGTGTCTGCGCTGGCTGCGCTGCTGCTGGCCGGCTGCGCGGCAGAGTGGGAGGAGCGCGCCGCAACGGACGAGGGGCTCCGCCAGCCGGGGCCGATCGCGGAGACCCACGCGATCGTGGAGGGCAGCCGCGATCCGCTCATCGTCCGGGAGGGCGCGCTGCTCCGGGTGCGCTGCCTGGCCTTCGATGCTGAGGGGCTGGTCGCCTCGTCGTTCGGCCTCGTGCCAACGCTGCGCTCGGGCATCGGGCTGGCGCGGGTTCGGCCCGAAGGCTGGCTCGAGATCTACCAGACCGGCCGCGTCGAGGTCGCCTGCGATACGCCCAACGCCACTGTGCTCTCCACCCTTCTCATGATCGAGCCACCCGCTCGGAAGGGTCCCTCCGTGGCGCTCGCGCCGCCGCGTTGACGCTCCCTCCCGCTTCGCCCGCTAGCGCCGCTCCGCCGACTCAGGCGTCGGAGCAACCGTCCGCCAGCCGGGAAGCTCCGGCAGCACGCCGCGCACCTCCGTGAGCAGCCGCGTCCGCGTCTCATCTACCTCCGAAGAGCGGCACCAGATGCGCACCCGCAGCACCGTCGCTGCTTCGCGCATCTCCTGTACCGCCACCGACGCTCCATCGTAGCGCGGAGGATGGCTCGCCGGGTCGTCCTCCAGCGCAGACTGAAGCGGCCCAGCGAGCGCCGCCGCCTGAATCCGCTTCGCCACCTCCAGCAGCACCTCCAGCGCCGCCGCTGCGTCGACCGCGTGCGGAACAGGGACCAGCGTATCGAGACGTCGCAGCGGCTGTTTTGTGAAGTTCCGAATCTCGGCTCCCCACACCTTCGAGTTCGGCAGCGACACATGCACATTGTCGGCGGTCCGGAGCTCTGTGGACATCAGCTTGATGGCCTGCACCCGCCCCTGCACGCCGGCCGCCTCGATCTCGTCGTTCGACTTGAAGGGCCGAAACATCAGCAGCGCCACACCCGACGCCATGTTGAGGAGCATGCTCTGCAGCGCCAGCGTGAGGCCGAGGCCGCTCGCGCTCACAAACGCCACAAGACCACCCGTGCCCACGCCCGCCACCACCATGCCGAGGCCGATGCTCACCAGGATGCAGACCAGCCGTGTCATCTGCCGAGCGAAGGGCGCGAGCTCGTGGTCGACCTCCGTCGATCGCAGCACGCCGTCGCGCACCCAGTTCGCCACCCGCCCCGACTGCCAGATGCCGATTCCGCCTACAGCGAACCCGAGTGCGCCGGCGAGGTGGGGAATGGTCGCCCCGCCGAAAAATGAGTCTGCAACTGCCATGGCCCTGCCCGTTGAAACCGCGCCGGTTGACACTCCGCCGCGCATGGTTGACCATCTAGGGGAAAGGACCCGAGAGTGGCAACTTGCGCGCAGCGCTACTGTCACTCTATGCTGCTCCCAGAGCGAAACGGAGAGTGCGATGCGAATCCTCAATTTGTCCTCACTCCTCCTCTTGGGCTCCCTCGCAGCCTGCTCCTCCGATGCGCCGGCAGGCTCCTCGGGCGGCGCCGACACCTCGTCTGCTGATACCAGCGGCGCCGACGGCTCCGCAGACACGACCGCCGACACCGGCCCGGCTGCCGACACGGCTGCCGATACGGAGGCCGATACCGCGACCGACACGGCCGTTGAAGAGGTCACGGGCGACCCCGTCGGAACGCCCTGCTCGGAAGACAGCAGCTGCGCCAGCCGCGACTGCTACATCGCTGATCCCCAGCTCACCGAAGGGCTCTGCTCGCAGCTCTGTGGCTCCGACGCCGACTGCCCTGCCGACTGGGAGTGCATCGCGGCCGCCGGCACCACCGACGCGCAGCGTAGCTGCGTCCCCACCAACTACTGCTACGACCTCGACGGCGATAACTTCGGCATTGGGGCAGGCTGCACCGGCCTCGACTGCGACGACTTCAACATCGCGACCAACCCGCAAGGCACCGAGACCTGCGACGGCGCCGACAACGACTGCGACGACCAGGTGGACGACTCCCCCGCCGGCGTCGGCGTGGCCTGCGACAGCGGCTTCCCCGGCGTCTGCGCCACCGGCATCCTGACCTGCGACGGCGGTTCGCCCGTCTGCAACCCCACCGAGGCTCCCTCGGCAGAGCTCTGCGACACCATCGACAACGACTGCGACGGCCTCATCGACCAGACC
>JABMMX010000404.1 GCA_013205435.1 Deltaproteobacteria bacterium | reverse complement strand
GCGGGTCCATGCTCCATTGAATCGCGCGAGCAGCTCTTTGAAGTGGCGCAAGGCGTGGCCGATGCGGGGGCAACACTGCTGCGTGGTGGTGCATTCAAGCCGCGCACCTCGCCGTACGCCTTCCAGGGGCTCGGCCTTGACGGACTGCGCCTCCTCGCCGAGGCGCGCGAGCGCACGGGGCTCCCGATCATCACCGAGGTGATGGAGCCCGCACAGGTTGACATGGTCTCGGAGTTCGCAGATGTGCTGCAGGTGGGGACGCGCAACATGCAGAACTTCTCGCTCCTCAACGCCGTGGGGCGCACGCGCATGCCAGTGATGCTGAAGCGCGGCCTCTCGGGGACAATTGAGGAGTGGCTGCTCGCCGCGGAGTACATCTTGGCGGCGGGGAACACGCAGGTGATCCTCTGCGAGCGCGGCATCCGCACCTTTGAGACGGCGGCGCGCAACACGTTGGACCTGAACGCGGTGCCGATCCTCCGCAAGCTGACACACCTTCCAGTCATCGTGGATCCGAGCCACGCAACGGGGAAGCGCTGGATGGTTGCGCCAATGTCCTATGCCGGCGTTGCCGCTGGGGCCGACGGCATCATGGTGGAGGTGCACCCGAAGCCAGAAGAAGCATGGTCGGATGGCGAGCAGTCGCTCACCATCCCAATGTTCCAACGGCTCGCTGGCGAGCTGCGCTCCATTCACACGCTAGTCACGCCACTTCATAACGACCCAGGGGCGGCGGGCGCCAGCCCGTCGAAGAAGTAGCGCATGTCGCACCGCGTCAACCCCGCAGCGCGGCTGCGGGGTGAACTGCGCCTCCCTGGCGACAAGTCGATCAGCCACCGTGCGCTGCTCTTCGCCACGCTCGCGGAAGGTGAGACGCTGATCTCTGGTGCTGGTGACGGCCACGATGTGCGCTCCACGGCAGGGATCATCCGTGCACTCGGCGCAACCTGCGAACGACTCCCAGCAACACCAGACGACGCACCCGGGACGGCGCGTTGGCGCGTCCTCTCCCCTGGTCGCAGCGGACTCGCCGCGCAGGGCGACGGAGCACTCGATTGCGGCAACTCTGGGACGAGCGCACGGCTCGGCGCAGGGCTTGTGGCGGGAGTGACAGGCACCCACGTATTAGATGGCGACGAATCGCTGCGCCGCCGCCCCATGACACGCGTTCTTGAGCCACTCCGAGCCATGGGGGCCGATGCCACGGGCGCCGCTGGCGAGCGCGGCGAGACGGCACCGCTACGCATTGTTGGGGGCACGCTGCACGGCACCGAGTGGCTCTCCAGCACCCCGAGCGCCACTCGGTGCCGTGC
>JABMMX010000334.1 GCA_013205435.1 Deltaproteobacteria bacterium | reverse complement strand
CGCACTGCCAGTGCGGCGCTCTCCCAGCTGAGCTATGACCCCGGGAACCAGACAGCGGCAAGCCACCGTCGGTAGGCGGGCGGCGTTAGCAGCGACGGCGAAGAGGTGTCAAGCAGAAATGCTGAGTCGACGCGCGGGGGAAGGGCCGGCGGGGTTCGTTTGGGCCAATCGCTTGCGTCGAACCGCGAATGTGCTCATAGTGGCCCCACGAGGACTGTTCCTCGGTGTGAGAGTCTGTTCCGTAGATGTGCACGATTGGAGACCACAGCCCATTGATGACCCGCCGGCATGTGCTGGCGGGACTGGGTTCGATGACTCTGGCCGGGCTGGGGTGCGGGGAGTCGAAGTCGCAGAAGCCGATGATTTCATCGGTTCGCGCGGCGGTCGCTCCCTCTCCAGCGCCTGTCGCGCCCGCGGTTACACTGCGTCGCGCTTGGGAGCGCGGAACGATGCAGAACGACTGGCTCAACACCAACTACAGTTTCTCGTTCGCCAACTACCGCGACCCGGCGCACATGGGTTTCCGGAGTCTTCGTGTGATGAACGAAGACTGGGTCAAGGGGGCATCCGGCTTCCCTACGCATCCGCATCGAGACATGGAGATTGTCACCTATGTAATGCAGGGAGGCCTGCAGCATCGAGATTCCATGGGAAATGGGGGCATCATCACGCCCAACCTGGTGCAACGCATGTCTGCGGGCACCGGAATCTACCACAGTGAGTTCAACGCCTCGGAATCCGAGTGGGTCCATCTGATACAGATTTGGATTCTGCCGGACCGGCGTGACCACACACCGAGTTACGAACAGAAGATGTTTCATCCGCAAGAGAAGACCAACAACCTGCGACTTGTCGCCTCTCCCGATGGTCGGGACGGCAGCCTTAGCATCAACGCCGACACTCACCTCTACTCAGCTCTCATGACCCGCGGCGAACGTGTCGGCCTCGACCTCGGACCTGGCCGCCATGTCTGGCTGCAGGTTGCGACGGGCGATATCCGATTCCGTGGCCACGACCTTCAGGCGGGCGACGGAGCAGCCATCAGCGGCACCGACGCCATCGAGCTCCTGGCCACGACCGACGCCGAAGTGCTGGTGTTCAACCTGGCCTAGCCGGGGAGAGTCATCCACTGCGCGAGTTGCGGTCCGACGACCCGTGGCACCTTCCGCAGCGCCTCCACATCTTTGGAGCCTGTGAGCAGCATGACTGCTCGGAGCAGGTCCAGCATCTCTTCGACCACCTCTGTGGCGCCGCCTTCGGGTTTCTCCCAGACAGACTTGAGGAAGGGGAGCGCTGCGCCGCCAAGCGTCGCGCCGAGCGCCAGCGCACGGGCCACATCGTAGCCTGAGCGGATGCCGCCAGAGGCGATGACCTCCATGCCGGCCTGGGCTCCGAAGTGGACGCTCGCGGCTGTCGGGATGCCCCAGTCCCAGAGCGCTTCGCCCACAAGGCGGCGACGCGGCGACGCACGATGCGCCTCGACGCCGACCCAGGTGGTGCCACCCGCGCCGGAGACATCAATCCGTGTCACCCCCGCTTCGCGGAGGCGAGCGATGAGCTGAGGCGACATGCCGCAGCCTGTCTCTTTCACGATCACGGGTCGGCCGAGCTCGGCGTTGAGGCGCGCGATGGCATCGAGGCAGCCGCGGAAGTCGCGGTCGCCATCGTCCTGGATGATCTCCTGTGCCGGGTTGAGGTGGATGCAGAGCGCGTCTGCATCGATGGCGCCGACGAGATCCTGCATTTCGGCTGTCGAGCTGGCAGCGGCCTGCACGACTCCGATGTTGCCGAGCAGGAGCGTGGTGGGCGCGACATCGCGCACCGCGTAGGTGCTGATTGAGGCAGGGTCGCGGAGCATGGCCCGCTGCGAACCGACGCCGAAGCCTATGCCGAATCGCTCCGCGGTAGCCGCGAGGCGGCGGTTGATGTCGCGTGCGCGCTCTGCGCCACCCGTCATACCGGTGATGAGGAGTGGTGCGCGGAGCTGCTTGCCTGCATAGGTGCAGTTGAGGTCGATGGAGCCGTGATCAAGCTCCGGCAGGCTGTTGTGGAGCAGCGTGAGCTCCTCGAGCAGCGTCGACTTTTCGCGCGCTTCGACCTCCGCGGTTGCACAGAGGGTGAGGTGGTCGAGTTTACGCTGCGAGAGCGACGGGTCGTTGGTGACAGACATGGGTCCCGTAGAGCAGGAGGCCCCTCTTGGATGCAAGGAGATTGAGGAAGACGCAAGTTGCTGTCACCGGAGCAAGTTCGTTGCTCCGACCGGCGGCTTGGCCTATGAGGCCGATGACCTTCTGCAGCGTGCACGCCATGGCCTCACAGACCTTCACCTTTCCGCTCCCGCGCTCCGAACGGGTCATCTTGCTCGCCTCGTGGCTGGTTGGGTTGGCGCTGCCGGGCATGTGGGTGCGGCTTGTGCTCCGCAAGGCGCATGTGGGGCTCCGCGAACTGCCGAATGTGTTTGCGGGTTCGGTGAAGTTACAGGTCATCGCGGCGCTCGCTGTGGTGCTCTATGCGGCGGCCGCCTTTGTGGCCGTCTGGTATGTGCGGGTGGCGCGCGGGACAATGCTCACCGTGACCGATGAGGGCTTCACCTGGTTTGTACCGGGCGCACCGCTCTCTGGCGGCGGAGAGCAGAAGGTCTCGGTCAACTGGTCGGAGGTACGCCGGCTGAGGCTGCGCACGCTCCGTAGTTACCGATATCAGACCTTTGCGCTGACCGTTGAGACCGATCAGGGAACGGTTGATCTCGACCTCCTTCGCCTTCGGGGTGATGGTCTGGTTGCCCGGAAGCGCCGCGAAGGCATGGCTGCCTTTGCGAACCACATGATCGTCGAGCGATTCGCCGAGGCCACGGGGCTGGCGGTGGAGCGGGGGGCTTGATGCTGCGAGCGGCCGGATTGGGGGCGGGTCGAGTCTGGGTAGCGTTGGCGCTGCTCGCGAGCGGTTGTGCGGGTGCCGGCGCCGCGGAGAGAGCTTCGCGTCCGGTGAGCCGCGAGGTGCGTGATGCCTACGCGACGCTCTGCGACGGCGTGGCGAGCAAGGTGCCGGAGGTGCGCGTTCAGGCGGCCGTGGCGCGCGCAAACTGGGTGCTGGACGCGACGCTTGCGAACGCGCTCGAGGTGGATGGTTGCAGCGTTATCGGCGTTGCGACTGCCGACTGGCTTCGCGGTCTGAAGCTGGGCTCGCTCGAGGCGGCCGCTGTCCAGGTCGAATCCGACTTTGTGATTGCCGGTGAGACCGAGAAGGCCCGTACGGCGGCTGCGTTGCTCCGCTCCGTCGGTAGCGGCTGCACCGTCGATGTGGCGGTAGCTGAGGGCGGGCCGGTCGACGGCTGGCGGAGCGAGCGGGAGGCTGCGGCGCTGCTTGCACGGTTGGACTGGGAGCGGCTCCCGGCCGTCATCAGGACCGGTG
>JABMMX010000333.1 GCA_013205435.1 Deltaproteobacteria bacterium | reverse complement strand
GTCGACGACAAGTCTGGGCTCTCTTCGGGTATTCAAGACGTGGGCTTTGGCGTGAGCCAAATCCTCCCCATGCTCACCCAGATTGCCCTCTCGTCCGCGCTCTTTGACGAACGACGTTACGAGAACGCGGGGCGATTGGGTACGGGCACCGAAGCCGCTCAGACCGCAGACGCCAACATCCCGCGGCAACTCATCCTGATGGAGCAGCCCGAACTCCATCTACACCCCCGCCTTTGTGTTGAGTTCATGCGGCTGCTTGCGGGCGCCCACGTGCGTTGGCAGCAGGACCGAAACGGCGCCAAGCCCTTTGTTCCTAGGGCCCAATACCTCATCGAAACCCACAGTGAGACGCTCGTCGAGGCTGCGCAGCAGCTCGTGAGGACGGGCTATCTGACGCCAAGCGATATCTGCATCCTCTCGGTAGAGCCCGACAGTTCGGAGCAAAACCGTTCCGTCGTCAGACGCATCCGCCTCGACGACAACGGCAGATTCCTCGACCGCTGGCCACGCGGCTTCTTCACCGAACATCGAGAACTGGCATTTGGTGACATCAGGAAACCGCAGTGAGCGAGACTAGGACGCCAACGCAGACGCCTGCATTCGTAGCGAACCTCCGGATTCGCCCAGACCAGGTCGAGCAAGCCCTGCAGACAATGGAGCACAGTGACTTCGAACTTTGGCTGGAGTTTCTCTCAGCCGAAGCGGTGATCCTGGCGGACGATGACTTTCGGGTTGTAACCTCGCTGTTAGGCGTAGTTACCAGTCCAGACGAGGCAGGCGACGACGAGCGGTTCTTGAGGCGCGAGAGCCGGATCGGTCTCCTTTCAAGCGCGCTCAGTCGAGGGAGAATCCGCTGCGCGCAGCCGGAAGCCGTCGACGGTGGGCTCGTGGCAACGGGCGAGGCCTTTGCCACGCGGAATGTTGCTCCCTTTTTTCTCGACGGCGACAGGCATGGGAGACGCGCCGGGTTTTGCTCTGAAGGCAAACCGCTCCTAGACAGTCTGAAGCCACTCTTCGCCTCCTCCGGGCGCGTGACAGTTGCTGACCCATATCTCTTCGCGAAGACGCAGCGCGATGGCGTGATTGAACTCATCAAGGCCTGCCGCCCGCCGGTGGGTAGCCTTCACCTCATCGCTGTTTTGCCCCGGCAATCGTACCGCGGCAAGCCGGGCAAACTGGATAACCCGACGGTCTGGGACGACCAGCCACTTCACGACGACTCTGAGGTTTTTTGGAAATCCACCCGCGCGGGTCAGTCGGATTTGCTCACGAAGCGGCTCAAGTCCTTGGTGGCGTCCCAACTTGAGGCGCATCTACCGACACGCCTCTCGATCTCAGCCGAGATCTGGCTCCTTCCAGATTGGCAGACCGGCTTCCACGATCGGTTCTTGAGCTTCACGGCAGACAACAGTGATGACGAGTCGCCTGCAATCGGTGTCGGCCTTGGTCGCGGCGTGCGCGCCCTCGCGGCGCCGCAGGAGCACGAACAGCCAACGATTGTCTGCAGACTCCACCAGTCTGATCTGAGATTCGCTGGCTTCAGCCACAGCCCGGAACTCCGCCTCGACCTCACACTCAGGACGCCGCCATGACCCTCCTCATCTCCACCTGCGGTACCAGCCTCCTCAGCAACCTCGCCTATGAGGACGAGCGCAAGTGGCTCACCTCCATCGCCAACGAAACAGACGGCGACGACCGTGCCTACGGCTTCATCGCCCGCATCGAACACGAACTCGCCCTGCAGCCGAAAGACGCCTACCGCCGCCTCTCCGCCGAGTTCAACAGCATCCAAGCAACGCGGGCGCAACTCCCTGGGCAGCGACAGCACCTGCTCATCCACACCGACACCTTTCTCGGACGCGAGGCAGCACGCCTCGTGAGCGGCATGGTCACAGCCTCAGGTGAAGGCGTACAGCTCCTTACCGTATCCGACCTCCGCACCAACAACCTCGCCTCCTTTCGGCTCGCGCTTCCCGAACTCAGCCGCGCACTCGACACCTCCTACATCACCCCCTTCAAGCAGGCCCGCATCCCGGTCGCCTTCAACCTCACCGGCGGCTTCAAGTCGCTCCTCGCCTACCTCCAGGCCTTCGCCATGCTCCACGGCCTGCCGAGCTACCTGCTCTTCGAGGGAGCGACCGAGGCCATGGAGATTCCTGCGCTGCCCATACGGCTCGACGAGGAGGGCCTGATCAGCGACCAACTCGAACGATTCCGGCGACTGGCGGTGGCCTATCCGATACGCGCCCAAGACCATCTCTCCGCCCCCCGCACACTCTTCGCCGATGTGGGCGGCGACCTCGAACTCACCGAGTGGGGAACCCTCATCTGGTCCCGTCTCCGTGTCCGCGCGCTCGGAAACGGACCGGGTGCTCCGCTCTCGCTCAAGCTCAAACTTGCCCCTGAGCTGCGCGCCACCTTCGAAGCGTTCGATGCCGCACTGCAGGCCGACGCAAACAGCGCGCTCGATGCCCTTTCGCACCATCTCGACACGGGGCGGCCCCTCCTCAAATCGGTGACCCTCAAGCAGTTCACCTCGCCTGAAGAGCCGAAGATGACCCACGAACTCTACGCCTGGAACCATGGCGCGGCAGGACGACTGATGCTCACAAGAAACGGCGACACCTACACCGCCTACAAACTCCGTACCCATCTCCGATGATCCCGCCTCTCCCACTCCATGCGCGCTCCGCTCTTAACCAGCGACACGCCTACGAGCAGCTCCGGCAGCTCTCGGGCAGCGAGGCCACAGCCTTCTACGAAACGGAGGTCTTTCCCCTCGCGGCTCAGACCCTCCTTGCCCGACGGTCGGAGCAGCCCGTCGCAGACCTCCTCATCCTTCCCGTCGGAACGCAGCCCTACTCCCCATCGCTCGCTGCCCTCGCCATCCCTGCCCGTGCGGTTGCGCTCCTGCACACTGTTTCCATCCGGCACGACGACGGCCAGTTCGACCCCGGGAGCGAAATGGAAGCCCTCCGTGTCAACGCCACGCTCCAGCAACTGCCCGAAGCGAGCCGACCAGTCACCGAGCGGTTCCGGCTCGGCGACGGCATCGATGCCCTCGACATCGCCAACGCCGTGCAGGCCGCGCTCGCCTGGGCGGGCGACCCCTGGCCAACCCGCATCACCCTCGACCTCTCGGGCGGAAGGAAGGCAACCGCCTCCGCGCTTGGTGCGATCGCGACCCTCTCTGGCTGGCGCCAAACCTACCTCGAGAGCCAACCCATCATTTCCCGGTTCCACGGCCACGAGCGGCTCCACCACCTCGGCGACTTCGGTCAGCTCTTTCACGACGACGATCGCATCGCCGCCAATGCCCTCCTCACCGCAGGCCATTTCGACGATGCGCTCGACCACCTCGAACGGGCAGCAGCCTCCCTCCTCGCCGGCCCGGGCGCCACAGGACTCCTCGCCTTCGCGCAACACTTCGCAGCGAACGAACCGGCTCCTTCCCTCCTGGCCGCGCTGCTTGCCCCGTGGCAGGACACAGCGCTCCCCAACCTGCTCGCCCAAGCCTCATCCAATCGCGACCGCGGCGTCGCACTCCTCACCTGCTTTCGGGAGGAGGGGCTGTGGCGCTGACAGCAGCCGCATGGCGCACCGTCATCGCCCGCGCCGTCCAACTTGAGGGGGAACCTATCTGGGGGATGACCGTCGAGTCGAAGAGAGTGGACGCAGATCTGGTCGTACTGAGCTTCGTGCCAAGCCAGATCAAACAGGGGGCCTACACAGGGCAGGGAGAGATCCGGCTCGACGACAGCCTCGAAGGCGCCACCATCCGCCATAAACCCCTCGCCAGAGAGGGCGGCGCCGACGACATCGCGTGGGCGGGAACCATCATCTCCGTTCTCCCGAACGCGCAGCGCGTGTCAATTCGCATCACGGAAGGCCGGCATCCTGTCTCCAAGGATCCCTTCATCATCACCCCGCCCTCCTATCTCTTCGGACTCCACGACTGGCTCGACGAAACGAAGATAGCCGAAGACATCGATACGGTCTGGTCAAACCGACTCACCGCAAACACCATCAACGCGCGCAGCTGCCCACCACCGCCTGCTCGGCTGAGAACCGGCCAAAAGGCGGCCTATGAACTCATCGGAGCTCCAATCGCCATCGTCTGGGGCCCTCCAGGCACCGGCAAGACCACAACCCTTGCCAGCATGGCTGCGGGCATCGCGGCCGCAGGCCACCGACTCCTGGTGGTCGCCCCAACCCGCGTCGCCGCCGACGGCGCCACCCTCGCCATCGACAGCGCGCTGAGTGCCCATGGCCTAAGCCGAAGCCCCGGAGACTTGCTGCGCACAGACCTACCCGTCCTCGCAGCCGAGTTCGAAGCCCGCAACCCAGACCTGCTCATCTGGGCGAAAGAAGACCGTCGCTTCCAGAGCATGCTGCCTCGCGTCCAGCGCGAATCCATGGAGGTAAGGCAGAAACTCCTCGAAGAGGAGGGTGTGGCACAAGACCAGGCAATCGCGGCAGCCGCCTCGCTCCGCGACACGGAAGAGCTCCTGCGCACGCTCTGGCGCGCCCGCCAGAAGGAGCTCGTTGATCGCTCGCGCATCTTGGTTGCAACGACCCGGCAGGCCATCAACCGAAGCTGGGCCGCCCTCTTTCCCCACCTCTTCGTTGACGAGGCCAGCATGGTCTCCGTCTCCGATGGTACCGCTCTCCTCATCCAGCAGAACACCGCCGCGGACCGCTCCCTCATCTTCTTCGGCGACGCCCGGCAACTCGGCCCCATCGCCCCGCGCGAACGAGGTGCAGACGACGACGCCCCCAACGCGCAGGGGCCCCCGTTCCCCGTCATCACGCCGGAGCAGGCCCGTGACTGGTTCGAGACGAGCGCCCTCGAGTATGCCTACCGAAACCTCCGCGATGCCGGCATGCGCTGGGCCTTCCTCGACGAGCAGTCTCGCATGACGCCGGCCATCTGCGAGATTGTCTCGCACCACTCCTACGCCAGCAAACTGAGATCCGCCGCGGAAGCCCCATCGCCCGGGCTACCGCCCTCCTTCCCCGACCCCATTGTGGTGGCTGACCCTGACCTGCTCCCAGACTGGCTGACCCCGTTGCCTAACCAACGCCTACCGGTCGCACCCTCCTTCACCGCTGGCAGCCCCTTCTCCGTCCACACTGCGCGCGCAACCGCTCGCTTGGCCCGGCGGCTTGCCCAGAGCGGCCATTCGGTCGTTGTCTGCTCCCCCTTCCGCGCACAGGCCGCGATGCTCCAGCGCGCACTCGCCGACCTGCCCACGATCCGCGCAGGCACCGTGCACCGCATCCAGGGGCAGGAGGCCGATGCCACCATCTTTGACCCGGTCAATCCCACCTCCCCGTTCTTGACCGGTGGACAGCTCGCCGGCCGACTGGTCAATGTTGCCGCGAGCCGGACCCGCCAACTCCTCATCCTCGTTGGCACGGCCGCGCACCTCTCGCGCAACGCCCACCTCAAACCCTTTGTTGCAGCAGCGAAGCCTCTGCGCTGACCCTCACCCGTTCCGCGTGTAGCGGCAGCCCTCGTTGTTCCGACGCCCCTCCGAACAGGCCCAGAACTTCGACTGGTCGCGGCTGTTCGTGTGGAGTTTCAGGTGCCCCGCTTCGCAACGTGGACAGCGCTGCACACGGGTCTTGCAGCCGTTGCACTCCATCACCTGCCGGTCCACCGCGACCATCGCCCCCTCGTTGCAGCCCTGGCACGCTGCAAGCCTCCCCTCGCACATCGGGAAGTGCATGCAGCCCCAAATCACCCAGCCATCGCCCTCGCGCCGCAGGATGGTCCGCCCCTGGCAGCGCGGGCAGAGCAGCCGGTCCGACACACGGCCGAGCACCTCAAGCTTGCCCTTCTCGCGGTCGAGCAGTTCCTCCACAAAGGGCGAGGGCTCGCTGGTCGAGTGGAGCAGGTAGACCCGCCCTCGGCTCCGCGTCAGCGCCACATACATCAGCCGCCGCTCCTCGCTGCTGAGGAAGCCGTCCGGTGCCGCAGACACCAGCTGCAGCACGGGATCATCCTCCGTCGCGCTCGGAAAGCTCGGCGACCGAGAAGACAGTCCCATCACCACCACATGGTCAGCCTCGAGACCCTTGGAGCGATGAATCGTGGTCGGGTCGAGGCGCAGCCCCCGTTCGCCGAACTCGTCCACCAGCTCCTTCATCGCCCGATGCTCGATCGGCGCCTTGTAGCGGCTCAACACCAACACACGGCTGCCCGCAGACTTCCGAGAAACCAGAAGTTCCAGCACTTCGCGCAATCCCTTGAATTGATCGTCGCCCTCGTAGCCGTGGAGAACAATCCCAGGCTCGCGAAGCGCACCCTTCGGCGTCCGAACCTCTTTGCGAATCTGCGATGGGTTCTGCATCACAAACCGAGAGCTGATCTCGGTTACATCAGGCACGAGCCGGAAGGTCGTACCGAGCGCCACACGGGCCGTCATGCCCAGGTGCTTCTCGGCCTGCGTGAAGAGACCAAGGTCACTGCCGGCAAACCTATTGATGGACTGCCAGTCGTCGCCCACCAGGCAGAGCCGCGCGCCAGGCGACACGGTCCGAAGCTGCTTGATGACCTCCATTCGCGAACGCGACGTGTCCTGGAACTCATCCACGAGCACATAGTTGAACCGGTGCGTCCCAACGCGTGGCAGGAGTGCGACCGAGTCGCCAAGCATCTGGTCGAAATCAATCTCGCTTCGCTTCTTGAGCTCCGCCTCGTAGGCAGACAGCACCGGCAGGTAGAGTGCCAGAAAGGACCTGTCGCGAGCGTCGCGGGCCTTCGCACGCAGCTCCTCCTGACTCCACATTCCGCCACGCTGCAGCGTGAGAAAGGAGCGCAAAAGCTGCGTAAGCCTAGATGCACCCGAGTCGCGGCTGTCGGCGATCAATGTAGCCAGCGCGTCGGCAGAAATCGGCGTTGGCTCCACCCCAAACCGCGCGAGTTGCAGCCGCATGTAGGGGTCGATTGTGTTGTTCCAGATCTCATCCTGGAACACCTCAACCAGCGGCGTCTGGTGCTGGTCATGGAAGGCACGCTTCCACTTCATTCCCTGAAGGTAGCTCGCAGCGTCGATGTTCGGCGCGCAGTTGTGAGCCCGGTCGAGCGCCCAGAGCTCCACCCACACACCAAACTTGGGTAGATAGAAGTCGGGCTGGTAGGCGCGGCGCGTGGGATCGTTCTGGCGATGTGGGTAGACGGTCTCATACTCCCACGCGATCCCGTTCAACGTCATCCAGTCTGCCAACTTTACCTCAGCCTGCGATTTGACGCGCACCCCAGTGAGCGTACGCAGGTCATAGCTTCGCTCCAGCTGCAGCCGTGCGTGCGGCGTGGGCGCGGCGGCCAGCATGTCGAGGGTTACCCGCATCTCAACAATCCAACGCGCCAGATCGAGCCGGTACTGCTGCTGACCGAGCATGCTCCGGAACAGCCGGTTCATGAACTTCGCCATCTCCAACTCTTCCGTGAGCGGGCTCACCGGCGGCCTCGACCCAAGCGCTTGACCGTGCACCGCGTAGCCCAGCGCGTGGAAGGTGCTCGCTGTCGCCCCCTCCATCCCCACGGCCTTCAACCGCTCGGCCATCTCTTCCGAGGCACGCTTGTTGTAGGCAAGCAGGCATATCTGCGACGGCGTCGCGAGGCCCCGCTTCACCAGATACTCCGCCTTGGCCACGATCGTTGCCGTCTTACCGCTACCGGCGGCCGCGATGACCAGCGTCGCATCCTCATCGGTGACCACTGCGCGACGCTGCTCATCTGTGAGCTTGGTCGCGCGAGCGTCGAACCAGCCCTTCATCTCTGCCATCCGACGCTGCACAAAGGCCTCGTTGTAGCGGTTGCGCGCACCCTCCCGGTCGCTCAGCAGCGCCTCCGCGCGCGAGAGCGCAGCCCCCGTCGCGGCGTCGAGCAGCGACCGCTCACGCACGGTGAGCCGCTCCTGCAATGCGGCACCCTGCTCCGCCTCGAAACGTGCCAGCACAGAGGCCGCGAAGTATTCGCCGCGCGGTGCCGCCTCCAGCGCGGCTGCCCGGGCAATGAGACTGCCCGCCTTGCTCGCCGCCCCTTGGCGCTCCAACCGCAACCGCTCTGCAGCAGCGCGCGCCTCCGTCTCCGCCCGCTCTGCGGCCGCCCGCGCACGGGCCTCCTCCGCGGCACGCGCAGCGGCCTCGGCCGCCACCTTCGCTGCAAGCTCCTCGCCCTTCCGCCGCCCGAATTCCGCCGACCAGCGCAACGCCAGCCAGATAAGCGCAACTGCCACAATCAGTCCTACGACACCCATGCATCCCCCTCCTCTTACGCAGTCCACGCTGTTAGCGGCTACAAACCAATCCGTCGAAATGTAAGGTTGAATCGCGACCCTCGAACCTTGGCACGCTTGGGCACGGCGTGATGCCAGTGATGCTGCATCGGCCCCGCCATGATCAGCACCGTCCCGTGCTCCAGGGGAATGGTCACTTTGACATGCGGGTCGTCGATTCGACGGATCACAAAGTCTCGCGTCTCCCCGAAATTCACAGAGCCGATGATCGGATTCGTTCCGAGCTCGGGCTCATCATCGGCGTGCCAGTCAATCTTATCTTCGCCATCTCGGTACCAGTTCAGCAGAACACTGTTGAACGGGACCCCCGCGACCGCCTCAACGCGCTCACGGATGTACAAAAGCCCCTTGTTCCACTCATGCGGGAACGAGGTGATGCCAGAATAGGTGTAGGATTTCTGCGAGTCACCGTACCAGGAGGTCAAACGCGGAAGCGGGTGGCTCTTACCAAACATCCGAATGAACTCCTGCTTCCAGCGGATGTTCCGGAATTGGACGGCCGCGAACTGCTCCGGCGAGAGCCCGCGCCAGTCCGCCGCCCTCCAGTCGAACTCCTCGTTCTCCAGAAAGTAGGCAACGCTCCGGTCGCTCACCCGCTGGTCGAAGAAGCACCGACTGTAGAACAGCTCCCCGTCCGGCACCGTGACATCGAAGCCGCGCTTGGCCTCATTCCAACAGGCCCCAAAGCCTGCACCGACAGGAAGCTCGAAGTTGAGTTCATCGCTGTGATTTCCAAACAGATCCATCACGACTCCATCAGGCAAGCAAAGGCAACGACCTGCGTCGAACGCGTAGCCATCTGCACCTCCCACGCCTTCGACTCGCAGGCAAGCAACCGGTGGTGCCGCGACAGCAAGGATTGAAACTGCCGCACCCGCGCACCGCCCCCCGCGACCTGGCGATCGTTGCTCACGGCGATAACGAGATGTCTCCCACCGGGCGCGAACAAGGACTGCCGCAAGCTGTTGAGATCAAACCCCTCGATGTCGAGGATGTTGGAGAGGATGGTCACCCGCGGCAACGCCGACGCGGCCGGCTGTGGCACTTGCGGAAGGCGAACCGACTGGGCTTTGACCGACACCCGGTAGAGGCGAAGAACCTCAAAGGCTCTCCGCAGTGCGTGTGGCGAAGCATCGTAGAGCCGAACCCCACCGACGATGCTTGCAAGCACCCGGCCGCGCGCCGCCTCCGCCTTCACGTGGTCCAGGAACAGCGTCGTCGAGAGGCCCTGCCCACAACCGACGTCGGTCACATCGAAGCGCTCGAACGGCAGGTTCTGGAGCAAGCCAAACTCCAGCACCCCCGCCCACTGCGCGGCGACCATCCTGCCATACGACCAGAGGTACTGATCGAGGTCTTCGGTGCTTCTGATGACCGCACAGCCCCGATTCAGCCGCTCGAATCCGCCATCCGTTGCCGCTCGGAAACCTAGCACCTGCGCCGCGCTCACGTTCTGCGGCGTAACCCTTCCCTCACGAATCGCACTCACAATCCTATCCGTCATTTCGCACCTCCGATGCTCTCACCTCTCGACCAGACACCTTCTGTCTCGCGCGACCCATGCCGCCCGCCCTGCCGACTACGATACCCATGCATCACCCTCGGCTTCGGCAGGCCAGGCCTGCAGCAGCTCCACCACCTCGAACTGCGCCGTCGTCCTGCGACCACGCCCTTCGCTCTCCTCCCCGGGCTCCAGCCCGAGCAGCCCCCGCGCCACCGGCGTGTTGTAGGCAAAGCGTCCCCGCGAAGGGTCGCTCTCACCGTAGGCCACAATCTCCACCAGCCGCTCCCGCTTGGGCTCGCCCGGCTCACGCACCGCAAGAAGCACGACCGCGCCCAGCGCCACCCGCTTGGTCGGCCGCCGGCCATCCTCAGCCGCAAAGAGCACCGCCCCCTGAATCTGCGAACGCAGCTCGGCAATCTGGCGGTTCTTCGCCACCTCGTCCTGCTGCATCTTGTTGAAGTGCGGGTTGTCGTGCCAGCCGTCGCCGCTCAGCTCAAAGGCCTCGTCGCGCGCCGCGCAGATATCGCGCAGTTCAGAGAGCCGAAGCTCAAGGTCGGAGTGGAGCCGAGCAAGCCCGGCAGGGGTCACATAGAGTCGCTGCTGCATCTTCGCTCTCCTCGATGGGGGCCGTCGAGAAAGGCCCATGTCTGTCCCCCCATGACGCAACGCTCCCCACCTTGCTGAGCGATAGCCGCGAGAGACCCGCGAAGACTCCGCCTGCCCCCGCACCGCTCAGCAACGCACGCCTCACAGCGTCACCGCCTGCAAACCCCGCTTTCGGAGAGCGCCATGCAGTGCAGTACAGCCCGTCCCGTCCATCCTCGCTACCTCGTCCTCGAGGGTCCCAAGGGGGTGGGAAAGACCACCCTCATCGAACGCCTGCAGCGCCATTTCGCGGCCACGGGCGAGCGGGTCGCCTGGATTGCCCCAACCCGTGCGCCGCTCCAGCCCCACCCGCTCGAACAGGCCCTCGCCGCACAGCTCGAGCAGTCCACCGACGACGCCCTACGCGAGCGCTTCTTTGCCCTCCGCTCCGAGCTCGCCGCCGCCGCTACCGACTGGTCCGCTCCCCTCATCCTCGGCGACCGCAGCCTGCTCACCAGCTACGTCACACGTCTCCGAAACTTCGCCTCGCCCGCGGCCGCCATCGCCCATGTCGATGCGATGGAGCCCTCCATCCCGCTGCCGGCAACCGTCTTCTATCTCGATGCCCCCATCGAGACGCTGCTCGCCCGCGTCGCACACCGTGGCGCCCGCCCCAACTGCGTGGACGAGCAGGCCGAGCGCATCCTCCGCGCCCGCGAAGACTACCAGCTCCTCCGACGCTCCGGCACCGCCCTCGGCCTGCCCGCGATCGCCTGGCACACCGTCGAGGCGGGCGGGACCGCAGACGACACCTTCGACCGCGTCGTGACCCTCCTCCAGCAGGCCCGTCCCAACCGCCTGCACCCATCGCTCAGCAGCGTCGCCTGACCGCCGTCAAGGGGCACAAGACCTCTTGCCGAGAGCCACCCATGACTGCGACCGACCGCCTCCAACACCTCGCTGCGCTCCCCGCGCTCGCCTCCTGCGACCCCATGGGCGACGACCTCGCCTGCCACCTTGGAGCAGCGGGAACAGCCGCAGCCATCGTCGCCCTGGCCGCCGATGCGCTCCGCTCCGAAGCGCTCCTCGAAACGCTCGGCAGCGAGGCCTCGCTCCACGGCAACGGATTCTTCAAAATCCCCCTGATC
>JABMMX010000332.1 GCA_013205435.1 Deltaproteobacteria bacterium | reverse complement strand
CTTGGCGCCGACGAAGAGCATGGCCGAGGCGTTGGGGCAGGCCGCAACGCAGGCGCCGCAGCCGATGCAGGTGGCGGCGTCGAAGGCCTGAAGCGCCTTCTCCTTCGGCACGAGGATGGAGTTGGCGTCTGGAGCGTTGCCCACGTTGGTGGCGTTGTAGCCGCCGGCCTGCTGGATCCGGTCGAAGGCGGAACGATCGACCATGAGGTCGCGCAGGACCGGGAAGGCCTTGGCGCGCCACGGCTCGAGGACCAGCTTGGTGCCCGACGGGATGACCCGCATGTGGAGCTGGCAGATCGTGGTGCCTTTCTCGGGGCCGTGGGCATCTCCGTTGATCACGAAGCCGCAGGAGCCGCAGATGCCTTCGCGGCAGTCGTGCTCGAAGGTGACGGGCTCCTGGCCCTTCTTCACCAGCGATTCATTGAGCACATCGAGCATCTCCAGGAAGGAGAGGTCGCCCGAGATGTCGCTGACCTGGTAGGTCTCGAAGTGACCGGGTGCGTTCTTGTGGGGCTGACGCCAGACTTCGAGCGTGTAGCTGCGGTTATCGGCCATGGGTGTTCTCGCAGGGTTCGCGCGGTGGGCGCGGGATAAAAAAGAGAGGGATTACTTGTAGCTGCGCTGAGAGAGTTTGACGTAGTCAAAGGTGAGCTGCTCCTTGTGGAGCGTCTGCGGGGTGCTCTCACCCTTCCACTCCCACGACGCGGTGTAGGCGTAGTTGTCGTCGTCGCGGAGGGCTTCGCCTTCGGGCGTCTGGTACTCTTCGCGGAAGTGGCCGCCGCAGGACTCGTTGCGGCTGAGTGCGTCGCGGGCCATCAGCTCGGCAAACTCGAGGAAGTCGGCCACGCGGCCGGCCTTCTCGAGGTCCTGGTTGATGTTCTCGGCCGTTCCCGTGATGCGGAGGTCGGTGTAGAACTGGCCCTTGATCTGCAGGATGCGCTCGATGGTCTGCTCGAGCCCCTCCTTGCTCCGCGACATGCCGACCTTGTCGAGCATGAGCGTGCCGAGCTCGCGGTGGAACTCGTCGACGGGGCGGGTGCCCTTGATGGCGAGGAACTTGTCGGTGCGCGACTTCACATCGGCCAGCGTCGACTTGCAGGCCGGGTGGTCTGCGGCAACCTGCTCGAGCTTGTAGTTCGAGAGGTAGTTGCTGATGGTGTAGGAGGCGATGAAGTAGCCGTCGGCCAGACCCTGCATGAGGGCGCTGGCGCCGAGGCGGTTGGCGCCGTGGTCCGAGAAGTTGGCTTCGCCGAGCACGAAGAGGCCCGGGATGTTGCTCATCAGGTGGTAGTCAACCCAGAGTCCGCCCATCGTGTAGTGGGGGGCAGGGTAGATGGCCATGGGCGACTTGTAGGGGTTCTCGCCGCTGATCTTCGCATACATGTCGAAGAGGTTGCCATACTTGGCCCGGACGACATCTTCGCCGTCCCGCTTGATGGCGGCTGCAAAGTCCAGATAGACCGCGCGGCCGGTGGTGCCGACGCCCTTGCCCTGGTCGCAGACATACTTGGCGTTGCGCGACGCGACGTCGCGGGGCACCATGTTGCCGAAGGTGGGGTACTTGGTCTCGAGGAAGTAGTCGCGCTCGTCCTCGGGCACCTGTGCGGCCGGGCGGCTGTCTTCCTTCTTCTTGGGAACCCAGACGCGGCCATCGTTGCGAAGGCTCTCCGACATAAGCGTCAGCTTGCTCTGCTGCTCGCCCTTGGCGGGGATGCAGGTGGGGTGAATCTGCGTGAAGCTGGGGTTGGCCATGTAGGCGCCACGACGATGGGCGCGCCAGGTGGCGGTCACATTGCAGCCCATGGCGTTGGTCGACCAGTAGTAGACGTTCGAGTAGCCGCCCGTCGCAAGCACGACGCAGTGGGCGGTGTGGACCTCGAGCTCGCCCGTGACCAGGTCGCGGACGATGATGCCGCGGGCGCGACCGTCGACCACGATGACATCGAGCATCTCATGGCGGGTGTACATCTTGCACTTGCCGGCGTCGGTCTGGCGCATGAGGCTCGAGTAGGCGCCGAGCAGGAGCTGCTGGCCCGTCTGGCCGCGGGCGTAGAAGGTACGCGACACGAGCACGCCGCCGAAGGTGCGGTTCGAGAGGGTGCCGCCATACTCGCGGGCGAAGGGCACGCCCTGCGCCGCGCACTGGTCGATGATGTTGGTCGACACCTCTGCGAGACGATAGACATTGGACTCGCGGGAGCGGAAGTCGCCGCCCTTCACCGTGTCGTAGAAGAGACGGTAGGTGCTGTCGCCGTCGTTCTGGTAGTTCTTGGCGGCGTTGATGCCGCCTTGGGCCGCGATGGAGTGGGCGCGGCGCGGGGAGTCGTGGAAGGTGAAGACCTTCACGTTGAAGCCCTGCTCGCCAAGCGTGGCAGCGGCGGCGGCGCCGGCAAGACCGGTGCCTACGACGATGACATCATACTTCCGGCGGTTGGTGGGGCCGATGAGCTTGAGCTCGGTCTTGCGGGTGGTCCAGCGATCTTCAATCGGTCCCGAAGGTGTGTTGGATTCGAGTGCCATGGTTGCCCAGCCTTACTTGATGAGTCCGAAGAGGATGGCGAGCGGGATCGAGGCGAAGGCGAGCGCCAGCACGATGCTGATGGCGAGGCCGGACTTCTCAATCAGCGGCGAATACTTGTTGTGGTTGACGCCCAGCGAGCGGGCCGCGCTCTGAATGCCGTGGAAAAGGTGCCACGAAACCAGCAGGCTGCCCACCACGTAGAAGGCGGCCATGAAGGGGTTCGAGAGGTGGGTGTCCAGCGCCTGGGTAACATGTTCGAGCGGCTCGTGCGGGGCGCTGCTCCAGCTCTGAAAGAGGTTCTCCCGCGAGGCGCGGACCGTGATGACGTGGACAAGCAGGAAGGCCATCGTGATGGAGCCAGAGAGTGCCATCGTCATGCTGGCCTTGGAGGCTGCGCCGCTGCCGTTCTTGTTGCCCGACGCGGCGTAACGGGGCGCGCCGCGCGCCGCCCGGTTGGCCAGTACCAGACGTACGACCGTGACGATGTGCACGAGGAAGAGGATCAGCAGGCTGATCTCCGCCAGCGGCAGCCAGGGCTGCGCATGCAGGTGCTCTGCATAGGCGTCGATGGCGCGGGTGCCGATGGGCTTGCCGGCCTCATCCAGCGCAGGCGGAAGGTAGATGCGCAGGTTGCCCTGGGCGTGGACGAGCATGAAGCCGAGCAGGCCGAGCCCCGAGAGGGCGGCGATGAGCTTCTGGCCGATAGAAGAGGTGAGCACGCGGCTGAGCCAATTCACCTGGGAACCTCGATGTGGGAAAACAGCGCCGGCCTACGATGGCTCGTTCCGGCGTCGTGTGGTTACTTCTGCCCGAGGATTGGGCTGCGGGAATCTAGTGTGCGGCCGCCCCCTTCGGCAAGGTTTTGTTGCTGCAAAAAGTGGGGTTGGTGATTGAGGGAAATGCTGCCTCACACAGAAAGTTGCGGGCTGTCGCAGCGCGGCTACAAGGGCCGTGGCCCGCCATGGGCCGATGAAAACCGAGGCACCTGATGCACCCCCGCCGAGTCCAAGATCGAGAGCAGCGCGCACGCACCCCTGTAGACGCCATCTGCGCAACCTGCGGCGTGGCCTGCAAGGTCCCCTTCAAGCCGCGTGAGGGGCGCCCTGTCCTCTGCAAGCGCTGCTTTGATGCAGTTCCTAAAGAGCCGGGTGCCGAAGGACGCACGCCCGCGCCCCCGCCCAAGCCGACCTTCCCGGTACACGTGGTGAAGGTGGCGCTTGCCATCACCTGCGTCCGATGCGGGGAGAAGGAGACCGTCACCCACGCGCCCAAGAAGCGGGATCGGGCCATGTGCCGCGCCTGCTGCATGCATGTCTTCGGCCCAGGTTGGGAAGGCTGGAAGCGCGACTCCAATCCGCCTTCGCTCGATCAGACCTGCCGCGGCTGTGGCGCGATCTTCCAGGTTCGGCCAAGCGACGACCCGCCGCTGCTCTGCGGCTCCTGCTTCACCGGCTTCGCCACGCCCCAGCCCGAGCGTGTGGAGGGCGGCTCCGTCCTCGACAGCCATGCCGGCGTGAAGCGCAAACGCATCGTCCCGCCAGTCCGATAGCCTGACCTCCCTGTAACGGGGTGCGTTGGGATGCCTCTCTTCTCCGCATTGCCGCTTGGCATGCCGCGCGAGCGAGACTAGCCAGAGCCTAGCAATCCGTTGTTTGGAGCTCTCGCCATGCTGGCCTCACGGCTCTCCCGCACCCCATTCTCTCTCTTTGCCGCCGCAGCACTGCTGGTTGGTTCGCTTTTCGTCGGCTGCGGCGAAGATGCCGCAACCGGCGGCCTCACCGACACCGGCTCCGGCGCGGGATCGGGGTCGGGCACAACCGACACCTCCGAGGCCTCGGGCGACACCGGCGCCGCCGACACCTCCTCCGACACCGGCCCAGGCCCCCAGCGCTGTATCCCCGGCACCAACCTCTGCCCCACGGCAGGCTCCATCTCGATCCTCGTCTGCGACCAGACCGGCCAGTACCAGCAGCAGGCCTGCAACGCAGGCGACCTCTGTTACGATGGCGAATGCGGGACCCCAGGGACCTGCGTCGCAGGCGCTGTCGACAGCTGCCTCTCCTGCAGCAGCTACCGCGGCTGCAACAGCGGAGGCACCCGCGTTGGCGACTTCGATGTGCCTCCCAACCTGACCTGCACCGTCGAAGCAGGCGTGGCCAAGCTCATCCCGCGGGTCTGCGGCCGCAACGAGACCCGCTGCCAAGACGAGCGCATGCTCCTCCGCTGTGACGAGTGCGGGCTCGGCTTCGTCGAATCTGTCGACTGCTTCACGCAGGACGAGACGACCCTGTGCGATGACGGCCGCTGCCAGCCGCTCTGCGAGTATATCAAGAAGCGGAAGACCTACATCGGCTGCGAGTACTGGGGCCTCGACCTCGACAACGCCTTCGTCCGCGGCGGCGGAAGCAACCCCTACTACGACGCGCAGAACGCGCAGTATGCCATCGTTGTCTCCAACCCGAGCGCCGTCGTCGCCGCCGATGTCACGGTGACTCGGTTTGATGAGGCCGCGGGCGAAGAGGTCATCATCGAACAGCGCACCGTTGCCCTGGGAGGCCTCGAAGTCCTCAACCTCCCGAGCTCCAACATCAACGGCACCATGATCGGTTTTGAGGCCTACCGGGTGCAATCGACCGTCCCCATTGTCGCCTACCAGTTCAACCCGCTGAGCAACGAAGGGGTCTTCTCCAACGATGCCTCGCTCCTCTTGCCGACCTCGTCGCTCGGCAGCGAGTACTATGTGATGACCCGCAGGCAGACCTTCGACGAGCTCAAGGGCTACGTGACCATCACGCCCGGCCTCGTCGACGGCCCAACCGACGTCACCATCACGCTGCCGCCCTACACGCCGGAGAACCCCGTCATCACGCTGGCCGGAACCCGCATCCCGGCCCTGCGAGGCGGCGACACCTACTCCGTCACCCTCGAGCCCTTCCAGGTGCTCAACATCGAGACCAATCGACGCGGCGCCGACCTGACCGGCACCCTCGTCCGCTCCAACAGGCCCGTGGTTGTCTTCGGTGGCAGCGAGGCCGCCAACTCCCCCAACGACGACAGCTGCATCCCCAAGACCGTCGCCGGCGTCACCAGCTGGGTCTGCGCTGCAGACCGCGAAACCCCCTGCCTCAACGAGGCCGGCGAACCCGACATCGCCCTCTGCTCCAACTTCATCAGCTGCTGCGCCGACCACCTCGAGCACCAGATCCCGCCCACCAACACCTGGGGCAAGCGCTTTAAGCTCGGCCGGTCGATGCCGCGGGGCGACGAGCCCGATGCCTGGCGCATCCTTGCCCAGGACGACAACACCGTGGTCGACTTCGTCGGCCTCCCCGACAGCTGGCCGCTGCCCAACCTGTTGCCGCCCCTTCGTCAGCGCCAGGTAACGCTGCAGACTGGCGAGTGGTTCGAACTGCAGAGCCCGGTCGACTTCGAGATGGTCTCCACCAAGCCCATCCTCGTCGGCCAGTTTCTGGCGGCCTCCCAGTCCCCCTATCCGCCGTCGCTGACCGGCTCGGTGCCCGATCATGTCAATGCCGAAACGGGCGACCCGGCCTTCATCGTGGCGGTTCCCGTGGAGCAGTTCCGGTCGGACTACATCTTCCTCGCACCCGACGCCTACACCTTCGACTACGTCACCATCGTCGCGCCCCTCGCGGCCCAGGTGCTGCTCGACGATCTGCTCATCCCCGAATCTGCCTGGAGCACCTTCGGAACCGGCACACACCGTGCCGCCCGCCTCGAGATCCAGGACGGCGTCCACACCGTGCTCTCGCCGCCGGTCGATGGGGTGCCGCAGCCTGTAGGCGTGGTCGTCTACGGCTATGACCAGTATGTTAGCTACGGCTATGCGGCCGGCATGGACCAAGAGGCCATCGTCCGCTGAGGAGAAACCGATGATGCGAACGCTTTCCACATTTCCCCGTCTTCTCGCTGCGCTCCTGCTTGCGCTGGTCTGGCTGCCCGCCTGCTCCGATGACGGCTCGTCGTCGGCCGACATCACCGACAGCTCGACCTCTGTCGACGGCTCGGCTGATGGCTCCGGGGCCGCAGACACCGCTGTCGATACCGCCACGGACACGGGGCCCGACAGCCCCGACTTCGGCGACGACTCGGGCGAAATCGGCGATGTAACCCGGCCCGACACCAGTGGCTCCGGCGAAGAGACCGATACGACGCCAAACCCCGGCGGCCTCCTCATCGATGCCTTCGACCCAAGCTCCGGCCCCACCACGGGCGGCACCCGCTTCATCCTCACGGGCGCCGGCTTCTCTGCCGACACCCTCGTCTACATCGACGGCCAGCTTGCCGAGCGCATCGACCTTGTGGATGCCTTCACCATTTACGGCGTTACCCCGGCAGGCAACGCAGGGCAGGTCGATGTGAAGGTTGCCGACACCGAGAGCCAAGACCTGCTCGCCGACGCCTTCACCTACGTTGCGCCCGTCGCCATCAGCTCCGTGGAGCCCGACCGGAGCCCCACCGAGGGCGGCGCGCCGCTCATCGTCACAGGCACCGGATTCACCGCCGACGCACAGGTGAGCATCGGCGGCCGGCTCGGCATGCAGATCCGCTTCATCAGCGACACCCGTCTTGAACTTCTCGCACCGGCCGGCAGCGTCGGCCCAGCCGACCTCCGCGTGACGACCCGCAACGACTCGGTCAGGCTGGCCGACGGCTTCTCCTACTTCGAGGTCACCCGACTGCTCGATGTGCTGCCTGGCGCAGGCAGCGACGCGGGCGGCGAGCTCGTCACGCTCACCGGGCGCGGGCTCGAGGATGCAGCGCAGGTGCTCTTCGGCGGCGTCGAGGCGACCATCGTCTCCACCGCCTCCGACAGGGTCACGGTGCTCACGCCGGCCGGTAGCGTGGGCCCAACGGATGTGCTCGTCTACGCGCTCTCCGGCGGCGGCGATCTCCTCGCCGATGGCTATTTCTACACCAACCTCGACTCTCCCGCCGGCATCGTCGCGATCCGACCGGCCTCGGGCAGCATCGACGGCGGCGACCTCGTGACCGTGGTCACCGTTGGCGCCGGCGCCCGCGACACCGTCCGCTTCGGAGGCCTCCGCGCCAGCCCGATCTCTTCGGCCGGCGGCACCTTCGTCGTGCGCACACCTGCAGGCAGCCTCGGCGCGGTTGATGTTTCGGTTACAGGCGGAGCCGATGCGCCGCTCGTCGCACCCGACGGCTTCTCCTACTTCGAGCCCATGGCGCTGCTCGAGCTCGACCCGCCCTCGGGCGATGTGGCGGGCGGCACCGAGGTCGTCTTCCGCGGCACCGGCTTTGAGGCGGGCACCACCGTCCGCTTCGGCGCCCTCTCTGCAGCCTCCGTCACCTTCGTCTCGAGCGAAGAGCTTCGGGTCGTCACGCCGCCCGGCACGGTGGGCGCAGTCCCCGTCGCGCTCGCGGCGCCGACCCGGTCGCTCACGCTGGAAGATGGCTTCCGATACACGCAGCCGCTCTCGGTTGTAGGCTATTCGCCCAGCCGCGGCTCCATCGCCGGCGGCACCTACGTCATCGTCCGCGGCACAGGCTTCGAGCCCGGCCTCGCCATCCTCTTCGGCGACCAGCCTGCGGCCTCGGTCGAGGTGCTCGACCCCGCCACGGTCGCCGTCCGCACGCCCCCCGCAGAGACAGCAGCCCCCGTTGTCGTGAAGGCACAGCTTGGCGCCACCACCGTCAACGGCCCCGGCAAGTTCACCTACTACAACCCGACGACCGACGCCGGCGGCTGGTGGGGCGGCGACATCCTCGGCTCCGTCAACGTAACCGTCGTCGACAACAACGGCCCCATCGCCAACGCCTTTGTCACGCTCAGTGTTCGCGCGAGTGAGACCGGCTTCTCCGGCCGCACCGACGGCCGCGGCCAGGTCACCCTCTCCGGCCCCGACCTCTCCGGCGTGCAGACCCTCTTCGCCAGCGCCAAGAAGCACTCCTCCGTCTCGGTCACCCGCGTCAATGCGAGCAACGTCCTCGTGGTCCTGCAGTCCATCTGCGGCTGCTACACCAATGCCGACTGCGAGGCCGACGAGACCTGCGACCTGGGCCGCATGGTCCCCGTCTGCGTCTCGTCGCAGAGCTGTGTTATTGATGGTGATTGCAGCGCGCGTCCCAACTTCATCTGTGAAGGGGCCGACGAGACCGTCGGCCTCGCGGGCCTCTGCGCCGAAGACTGCAGCGGCGAGCCGCCAGAGCCTCCGCCGCTGGGCACCATCTTCGGGCTCCTCCGTGGCCTCGACAAGATCACCGTCCCCGGCCCCAACCAGCGGCTCCGGGCGGTCGTCGTCACCACCGTCAACGGCCAGGTCCCCGACCCCGGCCCCAACAACACCTTTGTCTGGGATGGCACCCGCGCGCAGCCCTACGAGCTCACCTCGCGGCTGGGCGATGTGGTGGTCGTCGGACTGTGCGGCGTCGAAGACCTCACCACGGGCGACTTCGAGCCCCGCTACATGGCCATCTACCGCCCCCTCTTCGTAGAGGGCGACCAGCGCTACGAGGTCAACTTCGAGTGCGACATCCACCTCAACCGGTCGCTCCAGGTGAAGGTCATCAACCCGCCCTTCGCCCCCGGCGGCGCCGAGGTGAACCGCATCAACGCGACGCTCGACTTTGGCGGCGAGGGCACCCTCTCTGTCTGGGAGACCCAGAGCACAGCCTCCATCTCCACGCTTGCGCGCCTCGCGCCGCTCGAAGGGCAGCTCGCCGGCCTCAACTACACCATCACCGCTCGGGCTGAGCCCAACGGCGGCGGCGTCCCCTTCTCGCAGTCGATGCAGCGAACCGTTGTCGCCTTCGACGCGCTCGTCACCATGCCCAGCTATGTGCCGCCGGCGCGAGGCATCACGCCCGGCCCCGGCGAACTGCTGGTCGGCCGCCGCGTCGAGTGGGGCCTCGATACCGAGATCCCCGCCGACTTCTTCTACGCCTACATCACCGACACCAGCCAGCAGACCACCTATTGGGAGGTCTATCTGCCCGGCGACCAGCTCGGCTTCGACCTGCCGGAGTGGCCCGCCGATGCACCCCGCGGCCCCTTCCCGTCGGGCAACCTGCTGCTCATCATCATCTCGGTCGACGCCTTCGCCTTCGACTACGACAGCTTCGAGTTCAACGACTTCAACTTCTCGAACTGGAAGTCCTACAGCCTCAACGGCTGGGGCATCCTCAACCCCTGAGCCAACGGCCGGAGCCGCAGCGCGTGTCGTCCTCTTCCGACAAACTCTCGCCTGCCATGCGGCAGCATGCCGAGGCAAAAGCCGCCCACCCCGACGCCATCCTCTTCTTTCGGATGGGCGACTTCTACGAGCTCTTCTTCGACGACGCGGTGCTGGTCTCGCGTGAGCTAGACCTCATGCTCACCTCGCGTTCGAAGGAGACCAACCCCATCCCCATGGCCGGCGTCCCCTATCACGCGGCCGACGGCTACATCCGCCGGCTCATCGCGAAGGGCTACCATGTTGCCATCTGCGACCAGCTGGAAGACCCGGCCGGCGCCAAGGGCGTGGTCAAGCGGGGCGTCACCCGGGTTATCACACCCGGCCTGATGACCGACGACCAGGGGCTCGAGGCCGGCGCCCACAACTTCTTGGTTGCCCTCGCCATCTCCTCCTTCCGCGAGGCCGACGTCGTCGCCATCGCGGCGCTCGATATCTCCACGGGAGACCTCCGCCTGCTCGAGGTCTCCGGACTCGATGCGGCCGCCACCGAGGTGCGGCGCATCGGGCCCGCCCAGCTGCTCGTCGCCGCTGCCCACGCCACCCTCTTTGCCGGCATCGTGGCTGCTGCAGGGTGCGACTGCACCGTCCGGCCCGAGCTGCCGCCACGCCTCGACAAATGGCTCGATGGCGTCGGCCGTCGCCGCCTCGCCTGGGACAGCCGCACCGCGCAGCCCCACACCCTCTCTGGCCCAGAGCTCCGCGACCGCTTCGCCTCGCTCGCGCAGGCCAGCCTCGCAGACCGCGCTGCCGTCGAGGCCGCGCTCGTCACCCTGCTCGACTACGTGGCCGAAACGCAGGGCGGCATCCCAGCCAACCTCGACGCGCCCACGCTCCACCGCTCCGAAGACTTTGCCGTCCTCGACCCCGCCTCGCTCGCCAACCTCGAGGTCTTCGAGACCCTCATGGGCGGCCGCAAACAGGGCAGCCTCGTCCGCGTCATCGACCAGACCGTCACCGCCGCCGGCGCCCGCCGCCTCCGCACCTGGCTCTCCTATCCGCTCACCCGCATCGAGAGCATCATGGAGCGGCAGCGCATGGTCACAGCGCTCGTCGAGGCCTCGGTCATCCGCGACCGGGTCCGCGAGCAGCTCCGCGCCTGCGTCGACATCCACCGCGTGAGCGCCAAGTTGGCGGCCGCGCAGGGAGGCCCGCGCGACCTCGTCTCGCTCCGCCGCAGCCTCGAAGCCATCCCCGACCTCCGCGCCGCCATGGGGGAGGGCGAGCCACACCTCGCCCGATTCGCCGCCTCCATCGACGACTGCGCCGACCTCGCCGCCTCTATCGCAGGCGCCCTCCTCGACGAGCCGGCGCTCAGCGTCGCAGAGGGCCCCATCATCCGCCCGGGCTTCTCCGCCGACCTCGACGACCTCCATCGGCTCACCACCGACGGTCGCTCCTGGATGCTCCAGTATGAGGCCGTCGAGCGGACCCGCACCGGCATCTCCTCCCTCAAGGTCCGCTACAACCGGGTCTTCGGCTATTACATCGAGATCACCAACGCCAACCGCGAGGCGGTCCCGGTCGACTACCTCCGCAAGCAGACGGTCGCCAACGCGGAGCGCTACATCACGTCCGAGCTGAAGGAGTATGAGGAGAAGCTCCTCACCGCCGACAGCCGTCGCATCGAGCTCGAGACCCGCCTGCTGAACCAGCTCCGCGACACCCTCGTCGCCAAGCTCCCCCGCCTCAAGCGCTCCGCCGACCTGCTCGCAGACCTCGATGTGCTCGCAGGCCTAGCCGAACTCTCTCACCTGCGCCGCTACTGCCCGCCGCTGCTCACCGCCGAACCCGGCATCGACATCCATGAGGGCCGCCACCCCGTCGTCGAGACCATGGTCGAGGACGAGCGCTTCGTCCCCAACGCCACCCGGCTCTCCCACGAAGACCGCATCATCATCCTCACCGGGCCCAACATGGCCGGTAAGAGCACGGT
>JABMMX010000035.1 GCA_013205435.1 Deltaproteobacteria bacterium | reverse complement strand
GTCTCGATGGCGATCTTGTAGCCCTTGCCGACATCGCCGAGGACCTGGCTGTCGGGGACGAAGCAGTCCTCGAAGACGAGCTCGCAGGTGCTCGAGGCGCGGATTCCGAGTTTGTCTTCCTTCTTGCCGATGGAGAAGCCGGCAGCGTCGCGCTCCACGAGGAAGGCGGTGATGCCGCGGTAGCCCTTCGAGAGGTCCACATTGGCGAAGACGATGAAGAGGTTGCTCTCGCCGGCGTTGGTAATCCAGAGCTTGCGGCCCGTGAGCGACCAGCCGCCCTCACGCCGCTCTGCCGTTGCGCGGAGCGCGAAGGCGTCGGAGCCCGAACCCGCCTCGCTGAGCGCATAGGAGCCGACCCAGGAGGAGGCCAACTTGGGCAGGTACTTCTGCCGGATCTCCTCGGTGCCGAAGTTGAGCACGGCGTTGACGACGAGCGTGTTCTGAACATCCATCAGGACCGAGATGCTCGGATCGACCTGGGCGATCGCCTCGATGGCGAGGATTGCGCTGAACATGTCGGCGCCCGCGCCGCCGTAGGCCTCGGGGATCTCGATGCCCATGATGCCGAGCTGGAACAGCTCGGGGATGAGCGCCTTGTCGATTGCTGCGGCCTGGTCCATGCTGTGGACGCGGGGCCCGATGCGCTCGCGGGCGAAGGCGAGCACCGTGGTGCGGAAGAGGGACTCGTCTTCAGAAAGCTGGGTCAAGGGCGGGGTGCTCAAGGCGGTTCTCCGGTCTGGTGCGGCTGCTGGCATCGCAGTTGCGCGCAGCCTAGTCACTCGGGCGAAAGGCAAAAGGCCCGTCGTGCAGTGCGTGGCACATTTCGCATCGTCTCGCCGACCCGCCCACATGCCACTTGCTTGACGGCGCCGGCCCACCTTCATACCCCGCCGCCCAGTCCGCCCACGGATGAGGTGCACGATGAGCGACGCAGTCTATCCTAACCCAAGCTCTACGGCGCTGCTGGTCATCGATATTCAGGAGCGTCTGATCGGGGCGATGGAGCCGGAGAGCGCGCAGCGGATGGTGCGGCAGACAGCGCTGCTGATCGCTACGGCCGCGGAGTTCGGCTGGCCGGTGGTCTACTCGGAGCAGTATGCCAAGGGGCTCGGACCGACCGTGGAGAGTCTGCGCGGCCCGCTGGAGGCCTGCGGTGCCCGAAAGGTCGAGAAGGTGGAGTTTTCCTGCTTCCGGAATGCTGCCTTCGCCGCCGATGTCATGCCCACGCTGCCGAACCATCTGATCGTGGCCGGCATGGAGGCCCACATCTGTGTCCTGCAGACGGTCACCGACCTGCAGGCGCGGGGCCATCAGATCTTCGTTCCGCTCGATGCGGTCAGCAGCCGGCAGGCCGACGCGCGCGACAACGGACTGGCGCTCATGGCCCGCGCTGGCGCCGTGGTGACCAACGCGGAGTCTGTGGTCTTCTATGCGCTGCAACGCGCAGGCACGGAGCGGTTCAAGCGGCTCCAGGCGCTGCTGAAGTAGCAGCCTCGGGAGCTGCCTTTCGAGGCTAGCCCTCGGCCTGAGCGATGAGAACGAACTTCTTGCGGGCGTGCTCCGCGCGGGTCCGGATCTCTTCCAACTTGAGCTCGTGGTAGGGCTCCTTGCGGGCGTCGAGGACCCAGGTCCAAGTCGCATCGCTGGCGGGAAAGACGACATCTCCGTCTTTGACGGTCGCCTCTCCAACGAGGGAGCCATCGACGCGATAGAGCAGCAGTTTTCCGTCAGCCATGGTGATTGCCTCAAAGGGGTGGGCCGCAGCGGGCCTTTCGGAAGTGGAGGAGTGCTAGGCGAAACGGCGCTCGCTGGCGACCCATTCGCGAGGGGTAGCATCGAGGCTACCCTCTGTGATGAAGTAGACGACTTGCGGTAGCGCGCGAGCCGCGGCCTCTTCGTGGCTGAAGGCTGCCTCTGCGAAGGCGGCTGCGCCATCGCGGCTGAGCGGCGCGATGAAGAGGTGGTCGGGCGAGGCGGCTGCCAGCATGAGGCCGTGGCGCGCGCGGTCGAAGAGGTGGGTGGCCAGGATGGTGAGCCGAGCCGCGTCTGCCCCGTCGCCGTGGAAGGCACGCTCCATGTGGAATGCAGCGCCTTCGACTGTGCGGAACTCCGCACGGGTGCGGTGGAGCAACATGGAGGCAGCGGCCCGCTCGATGCGCTCAGGGTGAACGGTCCATTCTTCGCGGAGGCGATCCGTGATGGCGAACCGACGGTCGCGCCCCTCGAATACGAAGTAGAGCGTGTGGTGCCGGTTGAGCGGCCAGGCAACGAGGGGCTCGCCAGCCATCGCGTTGTAGCCGCGCCCGAAGGCGGCCGTGTCGAGGAGGCTCGTGATGGAGGCTGCGGCCGAGACGAAGTCGAACTTCGAGGCGGCAGGCAGGCAGGGGGCGGCGAGCGCGAAAGCGACGCCGCGCAGGAAGGCACCGTCATCGGTGCCGTCGAGCTGTTCGTCGAGCCAGGCGGCGGCGACCTGCTTGCGTGCCTTGGGCTGCTCGTCGGACCAGAGGTCGAGCGCATCGCTGGCTTCAGCCCAGCAGAGGCCGTTTGCGGTGAGTAGCGCGGCGCGCTCCGGTAGCATCGTCATGCTGCGAACGCAGAAAGGGCGGCGCGCATCCGGCGGAGCGTCTCCGCCTGACCAACCACCGCGATGGTCTCGTAGATCGGCGGGCTGACCGCGTCTCCCGTCAGCGCAATGCGGACGGGCTGCGCGAGCTTGCCGAGGCCAAGTCCGGAGCTCTCAAGGACGCTCTTCACGGCAGTCTCGATGTCGCCGGGCTCGAAGCTCGAGAGTGACTCGAGCTCGGTGATCAACTGCTCAAATCCGGCCTTCGAGGCTGCCGGCATCCACTTCTTCAACGCAGCCTCCGCGTAGGCGGCGGGCGCCTGCCAGGCGAAGAGGGCGCCGTCGGCCAACTGCACAAGGTTCAAAGAGCGTTCACGGAGCGCCTCGACCAGCATGAGGAACTTGGCGTCGACCTCGGTCTCCACGCCCCGTGCCTTGAGGAAGGGCAGCGTGCGCTCGGCGAGCGTCTGGGTGGAGAGCCGCTTCATCCACTGGGTGTTGACCCAAGACATCTTGTCTTCGTCGTAGCGGCCAGAGCCCCGGTTGACGTCGATAACATCGAACTTTTCGATGAGCTCGTCGTAGGAGAAGATCTCCTGATCGCCATGGGACCAGCCGAGCCGCGCGATGTAGTTCACCACGGCCTCGGCGAGGTAGCCCTGGTCGCGGTAGTGCTGAACCGAGGCCGAGCCCTTGCGCTTGGAGAGGCCGTCGACGAGCGGCAGGTGGCCGAACTCCGGCGGGTTGTGTCCGAGCGCCTTGTAGAGCTGGTACTGGCGAAAGGTGTTGCTCATGTGGTCCTGTCCGCGGACAACATGGGTGACGCCCATGAAGGAGTCGTCGCAGACCACCACAAAGTTGTAGGTCGGGGTGCCGTCGGAGCGGACGATGATGAGGTCGTCGAGCTCCTCGTGGTTCACGGTTACGTCGCCCAGCACGAGGTCGTGAACCGTGGTCTCACCCGTCTGCGGCATCTTGAAGCGGATTGTGAAGGCCGCGTCGCCCTCGGGGGCGTCGGTGCGGTTGCGCCAACGGGCGTCATACTTCGGGGGGCGGCCCTCGGCGATGGCGGTCTCGCGCATCGTCACGAGCTCCTCAGCAGTGCAGTAGCACTTGTAGGCGAGGCCGCGGGCGAGGAGGTCGAGCGCAAGCCGGACATGCTCGTCGCGGCGGGACGACTGGATGACCATGTCTTCGTCGTGATGGATGCCCAGCCATTCGAGCCCCTCGATGATGGCGTGCATGGACTGCTCGGTGGAGCGCTCGAGGTCGGTGTCTTCGATGCGAAGCAGGAGTTTGCCGCCCGTGTGCTTGGCGTAGAGGAAGTTGAAGAGCGCCGTCCGAGCGCCGCCGATGTGGAGATAGCCGGTCGGGCTGGGGGCAAATCGGAGGCGGATCGACATGGGGAATAGCTCGCAAGACGGGCGCAAATCGGGCGCAGATTCAAGGTGCGGCGCTGTTATCACTGGCCTATCGGAGCGTCAACGCGCCGTCAGGTCGCGCAGTGGCCGGTATCGCAGCTGTCGGCCCGCTTGAGGCGGGGCAGGAAGGGCCGCAGGTTCATGAAGCCCCAGTAGCCCACCTGCATCGCCAGCCCCGCGCCGGGGAGCGCTGCGAGCCGAACGGCGAATCCGAAGGCGGGGATGCGCTTCCAGATCTCTACGAAGGCGAGCGGCCCGGTGAAGATGGTGCCGGCGCCATCCTTGGCGTGGAAGCGTCGGTTGACCTCCTTGGCATCGAGCCCCTCCGCCTCCGCCGAAAAGCTTGCCTCGGTGATGTCGATGAAGGCGATGCGCCCGTCGTTCGACCGGCGTTGGTAGACAGCGATCTCGCGGGCGCAGAGCGGGCAGAGGCCGTCAAAGTAGACGCGAAGTGGGGCAGACATGCAGGTCTCCTAGTGGTTGGTCGTTGGTGCGCATCGCAGCGATGATCAGCAAGGTGTTGCTGCGCGACCTCTTTCAAGATGAGTCGCAGTAACGGAAGGTGCGGCACGGCGCACGGGAAGTGGATTTTTGGAAGCCCTGCGACCATAGAGGGGCCCGTTAACACCCTGAGATGCGGCGAGGCGGCGAGGATGATCGGATGCGATGCTCAGTTGATGCTCCGCGCGCTGCCCGGCATCCCCATCGTGCAGCCGGGAGACGACCTTGGCCTGCTCGTCCGTGAGGCGCTCGTTAGGGCCGGTCTCGATCTGCAGCGCGGTGATGTGGTTGTGGTCGCGAGCAAGCTGGTTTCGCGCAGCGAAGGTCGCTTCGTTGCACTGTCGACTGTCACGCCGGGCCCCGAAGCCGTCGCGATGGCAGCACGGTGCGGGAAGGACCCGAGGGTCGTCGAGATGATTCTCTCCGAGTCCTCGACGGTTGTGCGTGAGACCTCGGCAGCCATCATCGTCCGCCACCGGCTCGGCTTTGTCTGCGCCAACGCCGGCATCGACTTCAGCAACGCTCGTCCCGCAGAGGCCAACAACGATACCTGGATGCTGTTGCTGCCGATTGCTCCCGACGCCTCTGCGGAGCGCCTCCGTACGGCAGTTGCGCAGGACTGCGACGGCATCGGCGTGGTCATCTCCGACTCGTTCGGGAGGCCCTTCCGCATCGGCACGCTTGGTGCGGCCATCGGGCTCGCTGGGCTGCCGGCGCTCTGGGACCAGCGCGGCCGCTCCGACCTCTTCGGCCGCACGCTCGAGATCACCGTCACGGGGCTGGCAGATCAGGTTGCCGCAGCAGCCGATCTGGTGGCCGGTCAGGCCGATGAGGGGCGCGGCGTTGTCCTCGTTCGGGGCCTCCATTTTGAGCCCGCGGTGAGCGCAGCCTCGCAGCTCTCGCGCGCGCCCGAGCAGGATGTCTTCGCGCCAGGCGGCCAACGGACGAGGTCCGAATGAGGGTTGTTCTGCTTGCAGGAGGTGTGGGCGGCGCCCGGCTCGCGCAGGGGCTTGCTGCCGAGCTCGCTCCCGAGCAGCTCACGGTGGTGGTCAACACGGGCGACGACTTCGACCACTGGGGGCTTCGCATCTGCCCCGACCTCGACACCGTCACCTACACGCTCGCGGGACTGGCGCCCGAGGAGCGGGGCTGGGGGCGAGAAGCGGAGAGTTTCGCGCTGCTCGACACCATGCGGCAGCTCGGCGGCGAGGGCTGGTTCCTGCTCGGCGACCGCGACCTCGCGCTGCATCTCCTCCGCACTCAGCGGCTCGCTACGGGGCAGCGGCTCACCGAGATTGCGGCACAGGTCGCGCGCTCGCTCGGCGTGGCCCATCAGATCCTGCCTGCGACGGACGAGCGTTGCGAGACACGCATAGAGACCGAGGCGCTGGGCGAACTCCGGTTTCAGGACTGGCTTGTGCTCCACCGGGCCGTGCCCGCTGCGAGGGCGATCCGGTTCGCGGGCAGCGCGGTGCCGACGCCGGAGGTGATTGCGGCGCTGTCCGAGGCCGAGCTCATCGTCGTCGCGCCGTCGAACCCCTTTGTTTCTATCGCGCCGATGCTTGCACTGCCTGGGTTCGCAGAACTGCTCCGCGGCCGCCCCGTGGTCGGCGTGAGCCCGGTTGTGAATGGTCGTGCCGTGAAGGGGCCGCTTGTGGAGATGTTTGCGTCGCTCCGACAGTGCGAGGCCTCTGCTGCTGCTGTGGCAGACTGGTATGGCGACCTCGTGAGCGGCTGGGTGGTGGAGCAGGGCGACGAGGCGCCGCTGCTGCGAGATGGCCTCACGGTACATGGCTGTGCGACCGTGATGGGCGGGCTCGATGGGCGCCGCCGTCTGGCTCGCGAGGTCCTCGCATTTTCGGCGCGCATCCTCCGATGACGGGCGGTTCCGGCTGGACGGTCCTGGTGCCGCTGCGTGACCTTGGCGGCGGTAAGACGCGGCTTTCGGAGTGGCTCTCGCCCAGCGAGCGCAGGGAAATTACCCGCTACGCCATGGCCTCGGTCGTTGCGGCCTGCAAGCAGACGAAGGCGGTGGAGCGCATCGTGGTTGTGACGGGGAGCGTCGAGGCGTCGAAATGGGCAGCCGACGCGGGCGTGGTCGCCTGGCCGGAGCCTGCGGGCCGATTGGGACTCATCGGGGTCATGGAGGCCGCGGTCGCGGCGCACTCGAACACGCAGAGCCGCATCGCGCTCTTGATGGGTGACCTCCCGCTCGCAAGCAATGCCGCCATCTCTCGCTGTCTTCGCCACGCCGACGCGTGCCCCGTCACGCTTGTCCCGAGCCGCTCCGGGGCCGGCACCAACATGCTTGCCTTCACAGGTGGCGCCCAGATGCCGCTCGCGCTCGGTGCCCCGGATAGCCTTGCTCAGCATCGCCGCGCCGCGCGGGAGGCTGGCCTCCGCTTTCAGACCGTTGCGTCGGCCCCGCTCGCGCTCGATGTGGACGAGGCCGATGACCTCCGCTTGCTCGCGCGTGTCCCTGCTGCCCGCCGGTCGCTCGCCTTCCTCGCCCGCTTCTAGTCGGAGAGCTGTCGCTCTTGCAGCGTCGGCTCGTAACGGAAGGCCTGATCCTGCGTCAGGGCCGCGTAGCTGCCGAAGGTCGCGGCGGCATCGACGACGGTATTGAGCTGCTCGGTCGAGCCCTCGCCCTCTGCCTCCGCGGCCTCGAAGGTGTGGATGATGCGGTAGAGGGTAGAGCGCTGCGCAGGCACTCTCCCTGCGCTCCGTGCGACCCTGCGGAGCTGCGCGGGCGTAAGAAGCTGGCCATGGCGCGCGCCCGCGGCCGTCGAGATGCTCTCGTTCATCAGCGTGCCGCCAAGGTCGTTCACGCCCGCGCCGAGCAGGCGAGAGGCGAGCGACAGCCCCTCCTTGACCCATGAGACCTGGAGGTTGCGAACCGATGCGCCGAGGATGAGGCGGGCGAGAGCGTAGAGCCGCAGCCGCTCGGTGACGGAGGGGCCTGGGGCGAGACCGTCGGTGCCGCGGGCTAGAAAAATGGGCGCCTCTTCGTGCACGAAGGAGAGCGGCACGAACTCGGTGATACCGCCTGTCTCCCGCTGCAGTTCGCGGAGCGTGAGCAGGTGGTCGATGCGGTGGTGCCACTGCTCCACATGGCCGAACATCATGGTCGCGGTGGTCTTGAGGCCCACCTCATGGGCGGTGCGGACTACCTCGAGCCACTGACGGGTGTTGATGCGGCCAGGGCCCAGGGTTGCACGGATGCCGTCGTCGAGGATCTCGGCGCTGGTCCCGGGCAGGGTGTCGACGCCAGCCTCCTTGAGCTCGGTGAGGAAGTCTCGGAGGGGCCTGCGCTGCCGTCCGGCGCCGAACTTCACCTCTTCGGGCGAGAAGGCGTGCAGGTGGAGGTCTGGGAGGGCGCTCTTGAGCGCTCGCGCAATCTCGGCATACTCGCCGCCCGTCATGCGCGGCGCGAGCCCGGCCTGCACACAGACCTCGGTGGCCCCCATCGCCGCCGCCTCTATCGCGCGGCGGACCACCTCTTCGAGCGGCAGGTAGTAGCCCTGCTCGGAGCGGAGGTCGCGGGAGAAGGCGCAGAAGCCGCAGGACTTCACGCAGACATTGGTGAAGTTGATGTTCCGATTGACCACATAGGTGACCAGCTCGCCCGCCTGCCGAGCGCGGAGGAGGTCGGCTACCCGAATGAGCGCCTCGAGCGCGTCGCCCTCGACGCCGCAAAGCAGCAGCGCATCGTCACGTCCGATCTCGCCATCGGTCAGTGCTCGTTCGAGCGCAGCCGCAATGTCCGGCGCGAGACCGCCCAGCTGCGCAATCATGGATGGGCCTGCGGCGGTGCGGTGTCGGCAGACCAACGCTCGGTATCTGCCCGTCCGATGGCGCTGCGCACCGGCTCGTCGAGCCAGGTGTCGTTGATGAATCGGGGGTAGACGGGGAGCCGTGTGCGGAGCTGTCGGCCCATCGCGCCGAGTTCGGACTCGAGCCGGCCGAGGTGGGGCCAGGCGTGGCCGGGGTTGATGTAGTCGGGCGTCATGGGGGAGATGCCACCCAGATCGTTGATGCCCGCCGCGACGAGCTCGCCCAGCGAGCAGGGTAGCAGGTTGGGTGGCGCCTGAAGGCTTATCTCGGCGGGGAGCAGGCACCGTGCAAGTGCCACGACCCGCAGGAAGTGGTCGGCTGACGGCTCTTCGGCGGTCGCTGCACGGGTGTCAGCGTGGGCGCGGAAGTTCTGAACGATGACCTCTTGGATGTGGCCGAATCGGCGGTGCAGGTCGGCAATGGCGGTGATGGTGTTGACGGTCTCTTGCAGCGTCTCGCCAATGCCGACGAGCAGGCCGCTCGTAAACGGGATGCGGAGTTGGCCTGCCCGCTCCGTCATGGCGATGCGTACGGCAGGGCGTTTGTCTGGCGCGCGATGGTGCACCTGTCCCGGCTCGCAGAGCCGGTCGCTGACCGACTCGAGCATGAGCCCCATGGAGGCGTTGACGGGACGGATGAGCCGGAGCTCCTCTTCGTTCAGGATGCCGGCGTTGGTGTGGGCGATGAGGCCATGTCGGAGGGCCTCTTCGCCGGCCCAGCGAAGGTAGTGGGCGGTGCTCTCAAAGCCCCAGGATGCTAGGAGGCGTCGGTAGCTCGAGAAGGCGATCTCGGGGGTGTCGCCGAGGCAGAGGAGGGCTTCGATGCAGCCAAGTTCGGAGGCGCGGGCCAGCGTGCTGGTGATCTCGTCGGGCGACATCGTCCATTCGCCGGGGTCGCCTGGCGAGCGGCGGAAGGCGCAGTAGTCGCAGCGATTGCGGCAGAGGTTGGTAACGGGGAGGAAGACCTTGGGCGAGAAGGTAATCGTGGAGCCCCAATGGCCGTCAGCGAGGGCCCTCGCGCGCTCAAGAAGGCGCGGCAAAGGCATGCGCAGCAGGGCGTGGGTGTCGCTCTCGTCGAAGCGTATGGCAGCAGCAGTCTCGCTCATGGAGCCACTCTTAGTGCGAGCGGTCGCTGCGGGGTAGCGGAGAAAGGTGCGGAGGCAGGCAAAAAAGCGGAGCAAAAACGATTTTCGCCCCGACACGGGGTCGGGGCGAAACATCAGAGCGGGAGACGGGATTCGAACCCGCGACTTCGACCTTGGCAAGGTCGCGCTCTACCACTGAGCTACTCCCGCAATAGGGAGCGGCCTTCTAACAAAAGGCCGGATCCCCGTCAAGAGAATCGTTACCCACCGGAGCCTTTGGCCACGGCGGGAACCTCGACCTCCGGCTCTACGACGAAGAGCGGCTCATTGACCTTGTAGTCGCCCGCACCCGTGGCGGCATCGAGGATTGCCTTGAAGTAGGGCGACCAGGCGGAGTCTCCGGCAGCGGCGTGCACCAGCAGGCGGGCCCGCTGCTTCGTCTCGCCGATCGCGGTCTCGAGCAGCCGCACCCGGAGCTCGGTCTCAAGCTGGGCGAGCTCCTTGGCGTCGGGGGGCGTCGGGGAGGCAACACGGTCCTTGAGGCGGACGATAAAGGGAACGCCGTCGACGAGCACCGTGGTGGGGTGAAGCGGAGCCTCCTTCTTAAGACCGAAGGCCAGCTTCATGAGCTCGCGCGAACGGCCCACGCTCGGGATTGCGTCAGCAGGCGGCGCGGGGAGCTTGAAGTCGCCGTAGGACATGCCAACGCCCTCGCGTGCGAAGAGGCCCGTGGAGCCCGACTTCACCTGCGCTGCGCCCGAACCTTCGCCACCGCCAGCCTCCTTGGCCTCGGCCTCGACGGCCTCTGCGAGCGTCTTCGACGTGGCGGCGAGCTCGAGGATGCGCTTGCCACGAAGACCCAGGCCGTCGGCCGCGACCTTGGTCCGCGACTCCTTGAGCAGGGTCTTGGCGATCTCGCCCTTCAGTTCGGCGAGGGGCTTCTTGCCGGCCGCATTGACCTGCTCCACCTTGAAGATGCTGTAGGCGAAGTCCTGCTCGACCGTGGTGATGTCGCCGGCCTTCTTGTCCTTCACCGCGTCGAAGACCTCCGCGGCGATGTTCTCCGCCGACCGCAGGCCCATGTCGCCCTTGGACTCCTTCTCGCGATCGAGCTCCGTCAGCTCTGCGACAACGGTGGCAAAGTCCTCTGCTTTGGCGCGGGCGAGCGCCGCTTCGAAGCGGGCCTTCGCAGCCGCCTTCTCCGCGTCGTCACCTTCGCTGGGCTTGCGGATGTAGATGCGGCGGAGCTTGAGCTCGAGCGGACGGGTGTAGTCGTTGCCCGGCGCGTTGTAGGCGGCCTCGACCTTGGCGGCGTTTGCCTCGCCCCAGGTTGCGGCCTCGTCGTCGGAGACGTCGGCTGCGACAACCTGCGCAGGGTCGAGCGAGACATACTCGAGTTCGACCTTCTCGTTGCGGCGCTCATAGGCCTTGCGCACCGTCTCGCGCGGGAGCGCCAGCGTGCCGTTGAGCCAGGCAAGATACTGCAGCGCCACGAGCTCCTTGCCCTTGAAGGTCTCGTAGTCGCCGACCGAGCGTCCAAAGTAGCCGGTGATCCGATCGCGGTAGTCCTTCGAGAACCCACCCGTCTCGTCGGCGTAGAAGTAGTCGTAGTCGACGTTGGCGAACTGCGCCTTGTACTCAGGCGGGAAGTCGCGGCAGATCGGCTTTCCCTCCTTGTGGTAGTCATCATGCCAGTTGACGATGTAGCAGCTGATGGCCTCGGGGGTCACGGTGATGCCCGACGCGGCGGCCCGCTCCGCGAGCAGCAGGACCAGCGCAATGTCGTCCAGGGTTCCCTTGCGGAGCTCGGCGAACTTCTCGTTGCTGACCCGGTCGGAGTCGCGCTGCCGCCACCGTTCTACCGTCGCGCGGAGTTCGCTGTCTGTGATCTCCTCGCCTGCTACCTTGCCGGCCCACGTATCGCTCTTGGTCGTGTAGCCGCTCGACTGCGGGCCAAAGAAGACCACGAACACGACGATGATGACGCCGAGGATGATGAGAATAACCTTGTTCCGCCGCTGTTCGCGAAGTGCCTCAAGCATGTTTTCAGTTCTCCATCGATGCGGGCTAAGAGCCGCCGAATAGGCAAGACGAGGGGGAAGGTGTTACTCGCACCCGCGCGAGGTAGCAAGGCGCGCAGCCGCACTCGCGGGCCCGAACCTTGTCGGGGCGGGGAGGGTAGGCTAGTCTCAAACATTCTGCCGCCCTCTCCCTTGCACGAGTCTTCATGATCTTCGACAAGTTTCTCGGACTTTTCTCGAACGACCTCGCGGTCGACCTCGGGACGTCGAACTGTCGGGTCTTCATCTCCGGCCAAGGGGTGGTCCTCTCGGAGCCCTCTCTGGTCGCCATCGAGAAGGATGCCCGCGGCGTGCCCAATGTGCTCGAGATCGGCACGCGGGCCAAAGAGATGCTCGGCCGCACCCCCCCGGGCGTCGACGTGGTAGCGCCGCTCAAGGATGGCGCCATCGACAACTTCGATGTGACCTCGGCGATGCTCCGTTACTTCTTCACCAAGGCGCACAGCCGTCGGATGCTGGTCTCGCCGCGCGCTGTCATCAGCGTCCCCTACGGACTCAGCCAGGTGGCCCGTCGCGTGGTCAAGGATGCAGCTGAGTCGGCCGGCGCCCGTGATGTGCAGCTCATCGAGAAGCCCATGGCCTCGGCCATCGGGACCGGCCTTCCGATCGGCGAGCCGGCCGGCAACATGATCGTCGACATCGGCGGCGGAACCACAGAGGTCGCTATCATCTCGCTCTTCGGCATTGCCAAGTGCACCGCGGTGCGGACCGGCGGCGACAAGATGGACGAGGCGATCATCGAGCATGTGAAGCGGACCCACAACCTCAACATCGGCAAGCCCACGGCCGAGTCGGTCAAGTGCACCATCGGCAACGCGATGGACATGGGCGAAGACTATGTGATGGAGATTCGCGGCTCCGACGTCGTCTCCGAGCGGCCGCGCATCGTCGAGGTGACCTCCGACGAGATCCGCGAGGCGCTCGCCGGCCCGGTCAACGACATCCTGGCCGCCATCAACGGCGCCTTCATCAACACGCAGCCCGAGCTCCGCGGCGATATCCTCAACAACGGCATCATGCTTGTCGGCGGTGGATCCAACCTCCGCCACCTTGCCGAACTCATCCGTCGAGAGCTCAAACTCTCGCCGATCCTCTTTGACCGCCCCTTCGATGCAGCTGTGCTCGGGGCCGGTCAGGTGCTGGACGACCCTCGTCTGATGGCGAAGGTCGCCGTTTCGGCGTGAAGGGGCTGGCGCCGGTCGCACGAGGGGCTCGCTGATGTGGGAGTTTCTTCGTAAGCAGCGCGGACTGTTTGCTGGCCTCTTTGTGCTTGCGGTCGGTCTGGTCTTCTGGGGCGTGGAGGGAGGCGATGCGACCAGTCGGGTGACGCCGGTCGGCTCGGTGCTCATCCAGGGCGG
>JABMMX010000331.1 GCA_013205435.1 Deltaproteobacteria bacterium | reverse complement strand
CCACACGCGGCATTGCTGGTTCAGGATTGCTCCCATTGACCAATATTCCTCACTGCTGCCTCCCGGAGGAGTCTGGACCGTGTCTCAGTTCCAGTGTGGCCGATCATCCTCTCAGACCGGCTACCCATCTTCGCCTTGGTGCGCCATTACCGCCCCAACTAGCTAATGGGCCGCGAGCCCCTCCTTAGGTGGATTACTCCTTTCCTCTGTCATGGCATCCCACAACAGAACTATCCGGTATTAGCGTCCCTTTCGAAACGTTATCCCAAGCCTCAGGGCAGGTTACTCACGTGTTACGCACCCGTCCGCCGCTAGGGATTGCTCCCCCGCTCGACTTGCATGTGTTAGGCACGCCGCCAACGTTCGTTCTGAGCCAGGATCAAACTCGCCAGTTGAATCCTGCTCGATGGCTCTCGCCATCTGCGTTAGCTTCTCATTTCTCTCAAACATCTTTGTCTACCCGCTCCAGCCTCCCGGCCTTCGCAGGTTGTCTCTTTCATCCAGTTTTCAAAGAACCTCACCACCCCTCCTGCGACACTCTCTCGAGACCCGCAATGGGTGGGGGGCCCTATTGTAGCGGGGGAAAACCAAGTGTCAACTCTGTTGTCATCAGTTCGTCAAACCCCCGTCGTTCCTAGCTGAGAGGCCCCTTTTGCCCCCCGTAACCGGCCGCTGCATGCAAAAATTGTTGGGCCGACGCGATCCGGCGCACCACCTCGTACCCGCCGATCCCTACCGCGGTCGCCAGATTCAGGCTGCGCACACCACTCGTCGTCGGGATGCTGACCTCCTGCCCAGCCCACCGCGCGATGAAGTCCCCAGGAAGGCCCTTCGACTCACGTCCGAAGACCAGCACCGCCCCACGCTCCATCCCCGCGTCCCAGTAGCTCCGCCTCGCCTGCTTGGTGAAGAGATAGGTCCGTCCCTGAGGGAGCATCCGCTCCAGCGCCTCTAGGCTCTCGTGCACCGACAGTGTCACGCTCGGCCAGTAATCGAGCCCTGCCCGCTTGAGGTAACGGTCTTCTAGCGCAAAGCCGATTGGCTGCACGATGTGCAACCATGCGTGCGTTGCCGCCGCCAGCCGTGCTACGCTGCCCGTGTTCTGCGGGATCTCGGGCTCCACGAGTACAATGTGGAAGTTCACATCGGGCGCGGCACCCACCTCGAAATTTGGAAGGGTTTGAACGATGCTCGACATCTCTCTCCATGCGATCTTGCGCGGCCACTACAACACCGTTCGTAGCAGGCTCCGCGGCGGCGAACAGCGGTTCGCTTCAGCCGTAGCATTGGCGCCCTCACTGCTATCTCCACCCGGCGCCTCGGCACCCGCCAACGCGGTGGCCATTCCCATCGACTACCAGCCCCTCGACTGGTCGACCGTAGCGAGCCCAGGCCGCTTCTTCGAGCGCCAGGCGCTGGGGTGGGATACGCACTCGCCCATCGACGCTGTCAGAGAACTGTGGCGCGCGTTGGAGGGCTTCGTTGGGCTCCTCTTTGGCCACTCTCTGGCATCAGCTGCCATGGGAGCAACGCTCGTCGCGCTGGCGCTCCTGCTCATCGCCACGCTCGCGCTCGTCGACCGCCGGCTCGTTCGAACCGCCGGCTACGGACATGTCGCGCTCCCCTTCGCCGAACAGCTCGCAACGCTGGTTGTTCCCTGCGGGGTCGCGCTCACGCTCACGCTATCGCAGCACCTCCTCGGTGCCTCCTCGCTTGCGCGCGCCTTCGCCATGCTTGCCCTCTTGCTCGCCTGCACCAGACTTCTCCAGCTGCCCGTCTCTTTGCTCGCGCCGCTCGAAGGTGGCGCCGATGGCCTGTCGCCCTCTGAGCGGCTCCGCAGGCATCTCGTCTACCCCGGTCGCATCATCGCGGGCCTGTCGGCGCTCGTCGTCATCGCGCAGGCGATTTCGGTCCACCCAGGAGTCGTCGACCTCTTCACGCTCGTGCGCAACGTGGCCTTCATGCTTGCGGTGCTGGCATTGCTGCCTGTCCGAGCGGATCTCATGGCGATCTTCCCCCCGACCGGCAGTCCGCGATACGTGGCCGTTCGGGCCTTCGTGGGCCGCATGCTTGGCCTGTTGTTGGCCGCATCGCTGCTGCTTCTTCTGCTCTGGAACCTAGGCTTTCGCAGAGCGGCAGAGACGCTGCTGCTTCGCAGTTACGCCGTCCTGGCCGTGGTCCTTGCGGGCGCGCTCGCCGCACGCTGGCTCGGCGAAAAGGAGGCAGAGCGTGCGGGGCCGCGTCACCCCGTCCTCAAGGTGCTGGTGGGACCGGCAGACTGGGTGCTCCGGCTGGTGGTCTACGGGGTGCTCGGGTGGGCGCTGCTCGCCACACTCGGCCTCTGGTCACCGCTGACGGCCATCTTGGCGCAACCCTTCCTCTGGGTGGGCTCGGGCGGCATCTCGTTGCTCGGCCTTTCGAAGGGGGCCGCGGTACTGCTCATCGCGGCCTATATCTCACGGACGGTGCGTGCTGCGATGGAGCTCTGGTGGTTCAGGGCGCTCTCTGTCCCGGCTGCAACGCAGAGCGCCGCAAGCACGGGCGCCCACTACCTGACGATGCTGATCGCCGGAGCAGGGGCGCTGACGCTCTCGGGCATCGACTTGCGGGGGCTTGCGGTCTTTGCCGGTGCAGCCGGTCTGGGGATCGGGCTGGGCCTGCGCGAAGTGGCGTCGCAGACCATCAGCGGCATGACGCTGCTCTTCGGCGGAACGCTTGGACGAGGCGACAGCGTGACGCTGCCGAGCGGCGAGTTTGGGCGGGTGGTGGAGATTGGTCTTCGTCGAACGCTCTTCGAGACGCCGGACGGCAGGGAGATCTCGGTGCCAAGCAGCGATCTCGTGAATGGTCAGATTGTGGTTTGGACGCGCAAGTCCCGCTTCGTTCGGGTGCGAACCGAGGTCACCCTGCCGGTAGGCAGCGACCTTGATCGGACGCGAGCAGCATTGGAGGGCGCGGCCGCCGCAGTTCAGGACAGCTCGACGACCCAGCCGACCAAGGTGTGGCTACGTAGCGCCGGGCCGACCGGGCTGGTGTGGGAGGCGATGGCCTGGGTAGACATCGTGAACACGACGCCCGACGAGGCTTCCGCGACGCTGCTTCGCGCCTGCCTGACGGCCCTCGCAGAGGCAGAGTTGGAGCTTGCACGCCCCACCCTGTCGGTCACGCAGGGCTAAGGCCTGCGAGGCGTTGTAAGGGCGCCTACTTGCCGCGGAAGATGATCTCGACGCGGTTGTTCTTTTCGCGATCCGCAGCCTGCTGGCCCTGATACCGGGGCTTTGACTCGCCGAAGGCCTGGATACCGAGGCGGCCGGTCGAAATTGCGCGCTGCAGGAAGTAGTCCTGTACCGAGCTGGCGCGGGCCTGACTCAGTGACTGATTGGATGAATCATTGCCGCGGTCGTCTGTGTGGCCCTCGATGACGATGGAGTGGTTCTTGAACTGCTTGGCGATCTCGATGACCTTGTCGAGCAGGGTGCGGCCGCTGGGGGAGAGGCCGGAAGAGCGGCCATCGAAGATGCCCGACGTGACGACGACGATGCCGCGGGCGTCGATGAAGGCGTTGCGCACGCCGAACTCCTTCTGGGCGCGCTCGTAGATGGCCTGCGATTCGGTGTTCCGGAGGAGTTTGTCTTGCTCCTCGGTCCACTGGGCGCGGGAGACATCACTTGCGCTCTTGAAGGCCTCCTGAGCCTGCAGCGCCATCTGATAGGCGTCGTCAAACTTCTCGTCGTTGTAGAAGGTTTCGGCCTTCGCGAGGAGGTTCTGTGCCTCTCCGAACTTGGCGCCGGCAAAGTCAGGCGCTTTGAGGCCTTCGGCCTCTGTCTTCTTGATGCGCGCCTCTTGGAGCGCGTATATGGAGCGCGACTCGCTCTTGGCCCTCTCTTCGAAGGAATCGAGCGACCGGCGGAGCTCCTCGTTGCGCTTGAAGAGGGTCTGGATGGTCTCGAGCAGGGTTACGAGTTCCTGCTCGCTCTGAAGGCGCTTCTGGTAGTCATTCCGGCGGGAGAGCTGCTCCTGGTAGCGCTGGTTGGCCTGATTGAGGCGCAAACGAGCGTCTGCGGAGCGGGCGTAGTTTTCGGCTGCTCGGTAGTACATGAGCGCAATTTTGGCGCGGGCATCTGTGTTGGCCGGGTCTCGCTCATCGAACGACTCCAGCGAGAGTTCGTAGTAGGCGTCGCTGAGCTTCACGAGCTCGTTGGCCGACTGGCGCAGGCGCTTGAGGTTCGGTTCTGGCTCGTCGGCAAAGGGCTTGCGGATTTCTGCGGAGTATTCGCGGGCGCGCAGGGTCTCGAGTTCGGCAAGGTCCCCCGTCTTCGGTCGAGGGCCGCCGCAGGCGACGAGGGCCAACGAGAGGGCGAGCGGGAGTGCGATGCGGGAAAGGCGGTTCCGGTGTGTCATCTGGTTCATCTCACTTCCCCGAATTGGGCGCGGGTGTATCCTTGTCGAGCGAATCGACGATGGCCGAAACTTGGCTCTGCAGGTCGGTTCGACGCGAGGAGGTGGTCTCGAGCTCGAGCTGGAGTTCGTCCGCTTGGGTTTGGATGGTTACATTGTCCGCCTCGCGCTTGTCGGCCAGCTGGTCAATCTCGCCGCGGTCGAGCAGCGACTTGACCAACTTGAGCGTCGCCTCGAGGGTCAGGAGTGTCGTCTCCGCCTTGCCGTACATCTCTGAGGCAAGGCTCGTCTGGATGTCGGTGATCGCGAGACGAGCAGTGGAGATGTCTTGGCTGGCATCGTCCCGAAGTTCGTGGGTCTCGAGTTCGGCAAGGAGGCCGCTGGCCGCCTCCATGCGGGAGGCAACTTCTTCGGGCGAGAGAGCGTGCGCCATACTCGCAGAGAGCATGAGAGCGATAAGGGCGAGAGATGCAATGTGGTTCTTCACGATTGGCAACCTGTGTGAGTGTAGCGAGAGATGCGTTGTGGAAGTTCAGAGTTTCCAGCTGACGGGCGCCGACGGCGTGCGGCACTCACGTTCGCTGCAGATGCTGAGGCGGAGAGTGGCATCGACAGTGCCGGAACCTTCCGAGGGCACGACGACCTCGTAACGGGCGCGATCTGCGCCGAGCTCCTTTGCCTCGGACTTCATGAGCTTCTTGCCGGCCAGGAAAGGCGAGGTGGCAGCAATCGTGAGGGCCCAGGGGAACTCCTGGTTGATGTGGAAGCCGGGTTCGGGGGTGACCTCTGCGACGAGATGGCGGCCATCGGGGCCTGCTTCGACGCGGGCGACCAGTTTGAAGCCGGTGTCGGCCTCCGCAGGTGCAGCAGCGGGCACCAGAGCCGGCGCGGCGGCAGGAGCGGCGGCAGGAGCGGCAGCTTGTGGCTGAGGCGTCGGTGCCGCCGGCTCGAGGTTGGTCGCACTCGACGAGCCGCATGCTGCGAAGGTCAGCATGAGGATTCCGGAGAGGTATAGGTGGGGTCGGGTTGGCATGATTCCTCGGCAGTGCAGATGTTTGCAATGGAACTTTGCCTACCACCGCAGGCGTTTCAGTCAAAGGGCTAAGCGCGACCGCATCTTCGGTTCAGTGGAGGGCCGCGGGAAGTTTGTCGTCTACAGCGGGAGTTGGTACCACGCTGTCCTAACCTTTTGGAGCAAGCGATGGTGGTTGCAGAAACAACAGCCCTGCAACGCAGGATTCGCACCGCGGGATTCCTCTTTCTTCTGGCGCTGATCGCGGTGTCTGTCAGCTCAAGCTTCGTCGGCGTGCTGCGGGGGCTGGAGGCGAAGGAGGCGCGCGACCCGCTGCCCCCGATCTGCCCTCCGGCGCCGAGCGAGGCCAGCCATGGATGAGCAGCAGTCTGCAGAGGAGACCCTCCACGAGATGCGGCGCGAGCTGATTGAGACGCGCAACCTCTCCATCAAGGCCGACCATGCGCTGCGGGGACTGACGACCGAGATGAAGCAGCTCGGCCGGCGTCTAGAGGCCGGCGAACGGCGGACGGCGCTCAATTCCATCGCCTCGTATGTGCTGTTTGCCGCGCTGAGTTTTGCCGGCATGTTCCTCTTCTTCCGAGCAGCGATCGAGCGCAACGAGGTGGACCATCGGCTGGTGGAGGAGAAGCAGGATCAGAACCAGCGGAAGCTCGCCGACCTCGAGGCGGAGATCGAGCGCAGGCGTCAGTCGGAGCGCGAGAGCTATGCCTTCCTCGAGCTGCTCCAATCGGGAAGGCGCGACGAGGTGGTGGAGCGGTTTGCCGCCATTCAGGGCCGGCTGACGGACCGGGCGACGCTGGAACTGTTCCGGCGCGAAGTCGACCGAACGCGGCAGGAGGTCGCCCAAGAGGCCTATCGAGAGGGCATCAAGGCGGCGAAGGCGGAGAGCTGGGAGCGTGCCCGCGACGCCCTGTTGCGGTCACTCACCCATGTTGAGCAGGCCACCTATACGCCGAACCTCCGGTTCCAATTGGCGGAGTCTCTCTACCATCTCCGCGACTGGTCGGCCGCAGAGCCGCACTATGCGGCGGTCATCGAGTCGAACACGCTCTCTCGCAACGACACGATCCTCGCGACCTATCACCGCGCGGAGTGCCTGGAGCGGTCCGGTCGCGCCGGCGAGAGCGCCGTGGTCTATCGGGGATTTGCCCAGCGCTACGACTACCATCCGTGGGCACCGAGTGCGCTGCAGAAGGCCGCGAGCCTAGAGCGTCGCTCTGGCGGTTCGGGCGAAAAGAGGTAGCGAGCGATGACGCCTCACTGCGGCAGCCGATGGACCCGCAGATGTCATTGGATCGACGAAGGATCGCAGGGGCAACCAGCCTCGGTCGGGCAACCTTGCCCGACTACAGCACGGCTCTTGGAAGCCGCGAGAGAAGCCGCAAAGGCCGGCGCGCAGGCACCACGTCATAGGTTACTTGGCCCCGTTCGAGAAGCCTAACCTGACTGCCGCACAGCTGCTGGAACCCGAGCGCCGAGGCGCAGGCCTAGGGAGCCGCGGGGACGGGGTAATTGGCCCGGTAGACAGCGCCAGGGGCCGGGATCACGAGGGGCTTGTCGGCCTCGGAAACGGAGGCGGGCGTGATGAACCGGAAGCCGATGCTGTTGGGGCAGCTGGTAGCGTCGTAGTCGACGACATACTGGGCCGTTGCTGAAATGGCCGCATCGCCGGAGCCGAGCGACTCAGAATCCCCTGCACTGCCGGCGGAGACGAGAGCCGTGAAACTTGGCTGCTCGGGGTTCTTGAGCGCGACCGCCACTTCGAAGCCGGAGCAGACCTTCGGCGGGATGGTGTCGTCACCAGGGTTGACGCAGGCCTCGCCAGCCGGGCAGTCAGCGTCGCTCTGGCAGGTGAGGGGCGGGTCCTGAAGGCAGCGCAGGTTCAGGTTACGACCGATGACATCGCCAATCTGGGTGAGCGCCGATGCATACTCACCGGCGCAGATGTTCTGCTCGAGGCCGCGCGCACCAAAGTAGTCGATGAGTTCGCGGTAACGCTTGCCGTCGTAGCCCGTTGAGAGAAAGGTCTCTGCCGATGCGCCGCTTCCGTCTGTCGTCTCGCGGGTGCAGGCGAGGGGGTGGTCTCGACCATTCTCCGGCAGGGGGCCGGCGTCGGGACCGATGATTCCGGCGAAGAAGATGCGGCTCAACACCTCCGCGCGCTCGTCGGGCACCGAGGTGTCCTGACCCGGGCGGGTTTTGGCGCGGATGAGTGCGTCGAGGTAGAGTTCGACCCCGGGCAGAGTTCGGCTGGCGGCATAGCAGGCGCTGTCGCCTCCGGAGGTCGCGGCGCCATTTTGGGAGCAGTCGTCTTCGTCAGAGAGGACGATCACGACGAGGTAGGCGTCGGGGCGAAGAAAGCCCTGATTCGCTCCAGCGAGGTTCTCGGGGCTCAGCGCAAGTCGCACAGCATCGAGGCCCATTTCGATGGGCTCGCCGCAATCGCCGGTCTGGCCGAGGCATCGGAAGTCTGCGGCAAGCCGCGGGGCGTCAATGGCGCTACCCGGGTCGTTCGGATCGACCTTGTAGTCGGAGGTCCGGAGGACGGGGTCTCGCTGACCACAAGAGACAAGGTCGTCTGGCGGGCTGAAGCAGCCCTTGGCGATAACATCTCCGGGGCCGCGACGGAAGGTACCGCCTTCGCTGATGTCGGTAGAGACCGCAGCGAGATGGACATCGGCGCCAAGTAGGCTGAGCGCATCGACGAACGAGGCGAACTCGCGACCAAGCTGGGCCTGCTCGTCGAGCATCGAGCTCGAGTTATCGACGACCCAGAGCACATCGACACGGTTGGTGCCGAGCGGCAGGCTCTGTTCGATATGCCAGCGATCGAATGCCTCGGAGAGCGGCGTCACCGGGTGCTCCGCGCAGGAAAAACAGCAGACTCCGGCGAGGCCGGCGAGGCTCAACGCTCGGTACCAAGTTGGCTTCGTCATTCTATCACTCCCTGCTCACATTTCAGCCGTCGCAGCACTCTTGCCGATCCCGTCTGAACTTTCAAGCAACCCGATGCTGGTGGAGCCTAGGCCCTGTCAGGAGACAATCCAGACGAGCGCGGCCAGCGCAGCAAGCGCGAGCAGCGCTGCGAGCAGCAGAAGCGGGACGGTCAAACGGGACCGGCTGAGCCGTGGGACGGAGGCGATGCCGTCGGCCGCATCGAGCGAGACGATACGGGAGGTGCGGTCGTCGGCGAGGAGTCCGGCGATAGAACCTGGGAGCCAGATGAGCATGAGACCGATAACGGCAGCAGTCAGCGCGAACCGAAAGCGGGTTCGCCAGAGCTGTTTGTGTGCAGCGACAGCTGCGAGGTCACGCTCTCGCGAGTCTGCAAGCAGTGGCCGCTGCTCGAACCGGCGCGGTAGCCAAGCAAGCATCCAGCGGAGTCCTGCGCGCAGGGTCGCATCATCGGCTGTGGACAGAAGGTCCCGCGTGGGCGCCCGGAGTTGAGCGGCGAGTTGGCCTCCAGCAGAGAGCTGCATCGCACCAAGGAGCGCAAGCGCGCCGGCACGCAATTGAGCCGCATCTTCGACCGGGAGCAGCCAGGTCGAGGCCTGCTGCGGGTGGAGTAGGTAGGGTTGGTTCGATGCTTGAAAGAGGCAGAGTTGCCCCGCCACGCTGCGGGGCAGATTCACCTCGATCTGGCCAACTCCGTTGGAGAGTTCCGAGACCGTAGTCGCGGTCCAACGACCGCCGCAGAAGAGGTCGCCCTGCCAGGTGGCCTGGTTTCGAAGTTCGGCAGTTGCAATCTGCAGCGGAGCGGGCAGCGGTGCAGTGACGGGCAGCCAAGAGGCGACCATCCCGTCACGCAGCAGCGGCAACTGCAACGGTGCGGTGACCTCAGCACCACCGCAGCGCCATCGCAGCAGGTAGGCGGTCTCGCTGTCGAGGACGACCGATAGCTCGGCGAGGCCGAAGTTTGAGGTAGGGGCAGCCGCGCGAGGAGCGGGTGCTGCTCCGAGCCGGGTGCCGAGCAGCTCCACCGCTACCGAGCTTCTTGGTAGGCCAGCTGCGTCGGTGAGGCGGACGAGCAGTATCGTCGCCATCAGCTGTTGGGCCACACCGCCGATGGGGACGATGCTGACCAGGTCTGTGCAGCCGGGTGCCGGCGCCCCGACAATGGGAACGGAGGCCTCGTCACGCGGCTGAGTAGCAGTCCGGATGAGCCGGCCAAGGCCATCCATCGCTACCGCCGCCATCGCCTGTGGCGCGTCGTCTGAGGGCTCAATCACGAAGGGCAGTGGCGGCGCATCGAGCATCAGCGCGGACGCCTCCGCCCTACCCTGCATAGGCCCCACGCGCTCACCGACCGGCAGGTTGAAGACCATGCTCTCCTTCGTGGCGAAACCGGCCGTCAGCGGGTTGTCGCCGATGAGAAGTCGGCCTGTCGCCGGCGCAGCGACACGGCCGCTCTCGAGCGTCCGCACAGCAACGGCCAGCGGTGCTGTGGCATCGGGCCACGGCGCGGCCTCACCAAAGACGACGATGGACTTGAAGACCTTTACGCCAGACATCCGAAGCAGTCCGAGGAAGGCGACACCTCCGACGAGCGCGAGCAGCACCGAGGCAACGACGGCTGCGCGCAGGCGGGAGCGGAGCGGAAAGGCGGCTGCCTCGTCGGCGTCGGGCCGATTGGCCATCTTAGAAGTCCCCCGCCTCATCCCATGATGCAGCACCGGGTTGCGTCGGGTCCGAGGGTGCTATCGGCGAAGCTACGGGGGCCGTAACGGCGATCTTGTCGAGCAGGTCTCGCAGCGCTCCGACGCGCCGTGCGTAGGCTGCGAGCTGCCGGCCCTTCAGAGCGGGTCTTCGGATCTCGCGGCGCTCAAGCGGGTCGACGAACTTGCCGTCATGCTTGAGCCCGAAGTGGAGGTGGGCGCCGGTCGACAGACCCGTGTTTCCGACGAAGCCGATGACCTGCCCTTGCTCAACACGCTGCCCCGCCTTCAGTCCGCGAGCGAAGCGAGAGAGGTGTGCGTAGCCGGACTCATACCCGTAACCATGCCTAACGCTGACGAGGTTGCCGTTCCCGCCCTTGGGGCCGACGAAGCCGACGACACCATCTGCGACCGCACGGACGGGCGTGCCGGTCGGCGCAGCGTAGTCGACGCCGAGGTGAGGTCGGTGGATCTTGAGGACGGGATGGAGCCGGTTGGGATCGAACTTGCTGGAGATACGTCGATACCTGCAGGGTGCCGCAAGGAAGAGTTTGGAGAGCGACTCGCCCTTTGCATTGAAGTAGTCGGTGCCATCCTCCTCGGGGCTTCGGAAGGCGACCCAGGCGCCTCTCGCGCCGAGGTACTCGGCCGCGAGAACATCGCCGAGCCGGTAGGGCTTGCCGTCGAGAAAGTGGCGCTCGTAGACCACCCTGAGTGCGTCTCCCACGACGGCCTGCTGGCTGAAGTCGATGTCCCACTGGAATACCGCAGCGAGCGACTGCGCAAGCTGCGAATCTAGTCCGGCTGCCTCGACCGATTCCCAGAGAGATCCGATGATCGGAATGGAGACTGCCTGCGCGCGCCGCTCCACGGGTACACGCACATCGACGGCCGAGAACCTTGCGTCGGCACCAAGCGTCGCCTCGAGATATCGCTCCGGCGAGGTCTGATACTTGAGCGCAACGAGGGTGCCGTCGGACTGCAGGCTCGCCTCCCATGTATGCCCGACGCGGGAGCGCCTGAAATCGAACTTGGCAGAGAGAGCGATGAGCGCGCGCTGGGTCGAAGCGGGGGCTGCGCCGCGCTCGGTGAGCGCAGAAAAGAGCGTCTCCCCCGGCTCAATGGCGCCTGATGGCTGCAGGTCCGTGACGGCGGGTGTCGAGACGGCTATCAACCCGCCCCCGCGCGCGCTGTTGAGGGCGAGGCGAATCTTGGGCGCGACAAGGGCAAGCATCGGCGAGCCGGAGGTCACAGGGGCCTCCTCGACCTCGCCGCCGCGGTGAGCCCAGAGGCGGCCGACGCCAAGCCCCAATGCGATGGCAACCGAGATCGCAACTGCGAACCAGAGGCTGCTGCGCCGCCGCGGCGCCCGACGAATGCGCCGTCGAAGCAGCCCACGCGTGAACTGGTCACCCGCCAGCACGCGCACCTCTTGCCAGCAACTCGCGGGCTGCTGTCCGCGCCGCATCGGACTTCGTGGTTCCGCCGAGCATCCGGGCGAGTTCCTCTACCCTGCCATCCTCATCGAGCGTCTCGATCTGGCTGACAGTGCGACCTTCGACCACCTCCTTTTCGACCCGCAGGTGATGCTGCCCATAGGCTGCGACCTGGGGCATGTGGGTGATAGCGAAGATCTGTCGGTCGCGCCCGAGCGCACGCAGCAGGCCGCCGAGCGTCTCGGCGGTGGCGCCGCCGATGCCCACATCCACTTCGTCGAAGAGATAGATGACCGCTGGGTCGCCGCGCAGGAGCACACTCTTGAAGGCCACCATCAAGCGCGAAATCTCGCCGCCGCTTGCAACCTTTCCGAGCGGCCGCGCCTTGTCGCCTGGGTTGGCGCAGAAGAGGATCTCGACCTCGTCTGCGCCATGTTCTGCGACGACTCCATCGGCGAGTGCATCCAACCTGAGTTCGACGATCGCGTGGGGCAGCGCAAGCGGGCGGGCGGCGGCTTGTAGCGCAGCAGCGGCGAGCGGCGCAGCAGCGCGGCGAGCTGCCGCGAGCGTCCGACCAGCCTCGATAAGGGCCTTGGAGGTCTCGCTGACACGGGAGGCGGCGCCAGCGAGGGCAGCCTCGACGCCGATGAGACTGTCTCGCTCGCTGCGCAGGGAATCGACACGGCCGAGGAGCTCCTCGGGTACGAGCGCATGCTTGCGCGCGAGCTTGCGTATCTGCTCATGCCGCGTCTCAAGCCGGTCAACATCGTCAACGCCCTCGACGTCGAGGAGATAGCCGCGAAGGTCGTCTGCGACGCCGTCGAGTTCGGAGGCGAGCGCGTCGAGCCGCGGGAGATAGGCGCCGAGAGACTCGTCGATGGATGCCATCTTTCCGATGAGCTGGCGGCTCTGCCGCAGGAGGTCGGAGGCGGAGGGTTCAGCCTCTGACAGAAGGGTTGCGGCTCGACCCACACCCTCGCCCAGTTTGGCCGCATGCCGGACCCGAGCAAGCTTCGAGTCGAGCTGTTCGTACTCACCGTCGACGAGCCCTAGCGCTTCGAGCTCTTCAAGAAGAAAACCCACATACTCGAGTCGCTGCTGGCGCTCGCGGGCGACGCTCTCAATCTGAGCGAGCTCAGCCAGCGCGGCCCGGTGGCAGGCGTGCGCCCGCGAGACGGCCTTCCGCATGGCCTCATGCCCGGCGTAGGCGTCGAGCAGGTCGCGCTGCACATCGCGTCGAGCGAGCGCCGCGCCCTCGTTTTGACCAATCATCTCAACATGTTCACCCACAACCCGCTCGAGCAGCGAGACGGTGACGGCAACATCGTTGATGAAGGCGCGGCTCCTTCCCTCTCTGCTGACGGAACGGCGGACGATGAGTTCATCGGCGAAGGGAATCCCGGCGGCGTCGAGCAGGTCGTGCACCCGCTGGCGCAGGGCCGGGGCGACGGCCAGCGTTGCACTGACCGTGGCCTCGCGGGCGTCCGAGCGCACGAGCTCTGCGCTAGCCCGCGTCCCGCGCAGCAGGTGCATCGCATCAAAGAGGATAGATTTTCCGGCACCTGTTTCACCGGTCAGCACCGTCAGGCCCGCGCCGAGCGAGAGCGTAACGGCGTCGATGAGCACGAAATTGCGAATTGTCAGTTCTAGAAACACGGTGAAACTCCTGAAGTCGAGGGCCGAGGCGAGGAGGCTGGCTCGTTGACTTCCCACGCGGTCACGCTATGCCGCGCGAGTGTATTTTGGCCCAAACGCTAGGTCTTGTCATGCGCTTTGTCTCCTCCCTCACACTTATCGGCGTTGGTTCGCTTTTGTTGCTGACAAACGGCTGCAGCAGCTGCTCTTCGGACAAGAACAAGACTTCAGGCTGGCCCGACGCGCCCGCGACGCCTGCGGCGGTCTCTGCCTCGCTAGTTGAACAGATCCCCGCGAGCACCCGTTGGGCCTTGGTCATTCCAAATGCGGCTGCCTTCACGAAGGGCTTTGGCAGCATGCGCGCACCCATCAGCGCCGCGGTTCCTGGCTTTCGTGTGATGGACCAGGACTTCAAGAACACCATCGGCGTAGACTTCGGCGATGCCGCTTCGCTGGCGAAGTGGGGCATCCCGGAGACCAGCGGTGTCTCGTTCTCCCAAATGGGCACCGCGAATTTGGCGATGCTGTGGGTCACCGATGGCGACAAGTTCACGACCGAGGTGGAGCGGGTGCTCACCCGTCAGCCCTACAACTATGTTGCCAACCCTCAGCCGGCGACAGTCGGCGGGATGACCTTCAAGACCTACACCACCAAGGCGCCCGAGACGCGTCAGGCCTACCTGAACATCGATAAGGGCCTGGTCCGCATCATCGTCTGCCCCACGACCAACAGCTGCGAGCCAGCGATGACAGCAGAGCTCGCCGCAACGGCGCGACATGCCGCGGCCGATCCGCTCGTCGCCAAAGTCCTAGAGGAGGCGAAGGGTGATTCGGTCTTCGGCTGGTATGATGTGAGCGACCGAAAGGACGGCACGCCGCCGCCCGATTTCGGCATCTTTAAGCAGCAGATGGCGCCCATCGTGAAGTCGGGAGGACTGGTCGGTGCTTCGGTTCGGATGGCCAAGGATGCTCTCGACTTGCGTGTTACGATGGCGCCCAAGGATGTTACCGCAGCCAAGCCGATGCTGACCCCTCCGGCCAACGCGGTTGCCCCCGGCTTTTCGAAGCTCTTCAAGGATGAAGCCTACGCATTCGTTCGGGTAACGACGCAGTTCTCAGACCTTCTCGCGACCATCCGGGCTTCCTCCGGCGCGCAGAAGAATGCCGAACTCGAGCAGGTGATCGCCGAAGCCGATGCGGCTCTTGGAGCCAGCATCGAGAAGGAAGTCATCCCTGCGCTCGGCAGCGCGGGCATTCTCTTTACGACGCGCGCCAAAATTCTCAGCCTGGGCTCGGCGGAGTCGGCTGCGGATTACGCAAGCGCACTCGGCGCCGTAGCCGCCTGGCAGGTGAAAGATCGGGCCAAGCTCGAGCCTCTCTTCGACAAGGCGGTGACGCTTCTGGAAGGCAAGGCAACGAAGTTCTCCGAGAGCGGTGCCACCGTGCTGCAGTTTACCGATTCACAGATGGACCCGGGCAATATCGTGCTCACCGACTCGCTCCTGCTGCTCGTTCCCGACCGCGATCGCGCTGCGGTGTTGGCGAACCTCGCCGCCCCCTCGCCTGCAGCCGGCGCGCCCCCCGCGGAGGCGGTCAAGCTCCTCGACGAGGCCGCGGCGATCGGCATCTACCTCAACATCGGAAAGCTTGCGGCGGGTCCGATTGGCCAGATCTTTGGCGGGCGCCTTCCCCCCGAAGTCCAGACGGGGCTGAGCATGCTCGACACGTTCACAGTCCGCACCCGCTACGGCAAGGAGACCTTCGGGGCCGATCTCCATCTGGGCCTGCTTCAGCAGCCACCGGCACCTGAGGCATCGGGGGCGCCCAAGCCAGAGGCATCGGGCGAGCCCAAAGCGCCCTAGTCTTCGGCGATGGCTCCGCGCAGCAGCCGCTCCACGCTCGCCGCTACCCGCGGGTCGTCTGCGAAGACCTGTTCCGCCTCCGCTAGGCGAGCATCGAGCGCGGGACCTTCGAGACCCGCTGGCATCTGTTGACGAGCCATCGACGAGATGACCTCGGAGATGCCGGTGGAGAATGCGATCTCGCCGGTCTTCACCTGCGAGGCAACCCGATCGACGGTTGACTGGAGGGCGGCGCGGAGAGCTGCCTCGGACGAAGCACCGACACCTGAGGCAGCTCCTGCTGCCTCGGCACCTGTTGCACCACCGACCTCTCCGACACCGTGAGGGCCGGTTGAGGCTCCAGATTGACCTATGGGCTTGATGACCATGCTCTTCGACTAGCGAAAGTCTGCCGCCGATTCCAGAACAGGTTGAGGTGCATTCCAGCGCCGAAACCTTGCGCCTCTGCCTCCGATGATGCAGCAGAGGGCGGCATGGCATCGACACCTTTCGACCCGATATTGCGGCTTCCCAAAGCCGACCTGCACCTCCACCTCGACGGGTCACTCCGTGCCGACACGGTATTGGAGATTGCCGCCAGCGAGGGCATAGACCTCGCCAGCCGCGACGAAACCTCCCTCCGAAAGATCCTCTCCCCGCCGCTCGACCCCCCCAGTCTGGAGAGGTATCTCAAGGCCTTCGATGTGACCTGCGCGGTGATGCAGTCGCGCGGCTCCCTCCGGCGTATCGCGCGCGAACTTGTCGAAGACTGCGCTGCCGAAAACATTACCTACCTGGAGGCCCGTTTCTGCCCCAGCCTGCTTACGCTGGGCGGGCTCTCCGTCGCAGAGGTCATCGAGGCTGTGGCAGAGGGTCTCGAAGAGGGCGAGCGAGCGACGGGGACGATGGCGCGCCAGATCATCTGTGCGCTCCGTCACCGAGATCTACGTGAAGGGGTCGAGCTGGCCGAGGCTGCGGTCGCACTCCGTAGCCGCGGTGTGGTCGCCTTTGATCTTGCCGGCCCCGAGGCTGGATTTGCAGCCGCTTGGCACGAAGAGGCCTTCCGCGTCGCCCGCCGTGGCGGGCTCTGGACGACGGTTCACGCCGGCGAGGCAGACGGGCCCGACTCGATCTACGAGGCGCTTCACACGCTAGGCGCAGACCGGATCGGACACGGGACGACGCTCGTCAACGACCCTGCGCTCATGGATTGGATGATCGATAGGCAGCTGCCCATCGAGGTCTGCCCGACCAGCAATGTACAGACGGGCGCGGCGCCTTCGATCGACCGCCACCCCGTGCGCCTCCTGCTTGAGCGCGGTGCAACAGTCGTTGTCTGCACAGACAACCGCCTCGTCTCCGATGTGACGCTCAGCCACGAACTTCAGGCCGTCGCGAGCGCGGCGCAGCTGAACCTCGACGAGACCGCGCTGCTGCTCCGGCGCGGCTTCTCCTCGGCCTTCGTGTCGCTGGACGAGCGACGCCGGCTCCTTGCCGCCTTCGACGCCTCCTTCGCGTCGCTTGGGGCGGGCTGCTAGCTCGAATGACGATGGCTGAACGGCTCCCGCCGGATCGGAACCGATTGCGCCTGCTCGCTGCAGGCTGCGGCGTCGCGGCCTGGCTCTTCTATCTTTGGCGTGCCGCCCCGACCACCTACCTGCTCGACAGCTCCGAGCTGGTCAACGCGACCTGGTCGCTCGGCATCAGCCACCCGCCCGGTCACCCGGCCTTTCACCTGCTCTCCTATCTCGCAGGCTTGGTTCCACTTGGCCCCTACCCGTGGCGAATCCACCTCTTTGCTGCGACCTGCACCGCTCTGGGAGTATCGCTGCTCCCCCTGATTGCCGATCGCCTTGCTTCGGTCGCAACCCGGTTTGCACTGCTGACGGTGGGCAGCCTCACGCTCCTGGTAGGGGCGTCAACCGCGCTCGTGCTCCAGTCCATCCGCGGTGAGGTCTATAGCCTGCACTTCCTTGTGGCTGTCGCGACGCTCTGGCTCATGGTCTCGGTCGAACGGCTTGGGCTGCGGGCGCTCACACTCTGCGCACTGGTGCTCGGCGTGGGGCTGCTGAACCACCACTACCTCACCTTCTTCCTCTTTCCTGCGGTGCTCGTCTGGCTGCTGCTCGCACGGTTTGGCACACGGCCCCTGCTTGTCGGAGTGGCGGCCTCACTTGGCATCGGACTGTCGCTTGTAGGCGGCTACGCCGCGCTGGTCGCCCGTGGCGCCGCACGCCCGCACGGGAGCTGGGCTTGGCCCGAAAGTTTTCAGAACCTCTACTGGGTGGTCTCCGCGCAGGCCTTCCAGAAGACGGCGGCGAAGGTGGTGACCGTGGATGTCGCGACAGGACTCACCAAGGTGTCGCTGCTCTTCATGGAGCAGGTTGGCCCGCTCGGGTTGCTCCTCGGTGCAACCGGACTTGTCGGACTCGCGATCACAAAGCCGCGTCTCGGACTGCCGCTGAGCGTCGTGGTGGTCTTCAACTTGGCAACGCAGTTCATCTTCGACTTCGACCCGTGGAACCCCGATGTGCTCGGTTACTTCATGGTGTCGGTGGCCGCGCTGGGACTCGGCGCAGGCTGGCTCCTTCAGCGGCTTGCAGAGGGGGCCAAGCAGTCGAACATCGTCCGGCTGACCGCCTATGGCCTGCTGCCACTCACCGCGCTGTTTTGGGGCATCGCAGAGGCTGAGGACGGGCGAACCCGCGACCTCTCGGGCTACCGCGAAAGTGGGCTGTTCCGCGATGCGTTTCTGCGTAGCGCACCCCCCGACACCCTCTGGGTCTCTGCCTACTTCGAGACCGCATTTCAGACCTGGTATGCGCAGGGGCCAGAGGACCAGCGCCCGGACCTCGTCCACCTCCACCGCTCCTTCCGCACCTACCCGCACTACGACGCGATGATTGTGGCAGCAGAGCCCCGACTCGCCCCACTGCTTCAGGCCGACCCGTCAAACGCCTCGCTATCGACGCCTGCGCTCTCTGCCTGGGCCGACCGCTCCGCCGTCCGCATGGAGCCAGATGAGCTGGTCTCCAGCGAAGAGCGCCAACACCTGCTTGCTGGTGAGGGTGGCCTCGTCTGGCAGTCGGTAGCGCCTACCGCAGCGGAGCGGCAGGGTGCAGCCATCGTTGCGCTCGACGCATGGAAGAGGCGATTCTCGGAGGGCTCCTCGTTCGAACTCCAGAGCTCGAGAAACCTCATCTGGTGGAGCGTCGGTTATGCCCGATTTTTGCAGCGCACCGGCGACCCCAAAGCCGCAGCCGGATTCCTGGCGATGGCACTCCGGCAGTCACCGAACGATCCCGATCTGGTGGGATTCATGCGCGCACTCACGGGCAAGAGCGGCGAGAAGGGGAACTAGCCCAGCTTCCACTTGAGGCGCAGCACCTGCACGAGTGCCTCTCGGGCGATCTCTGCCGACATCTTCGACACGCCCGCAACGCGGTCGGGGAAGACGATGGGGATCTCGACGAGCCGGAGGCCGGCCCGGTGAACCCGATACTTCAGCTCAATCTGAAAGCAGTAGCCCGTGGAGAAGACCTCGCCGAGCGCGATCTTCTCCAGCGTCTCACGTCGGTAACAGACGAAGCCGGCTGTGAGGTCCTGGATATCGAGTCCCAGGATGGTCCGCGCATAGAGGCCGCCTCCGCGTGAGATGAGACGGCGCGAGAGTCCCCAGTCGACGGTACCTCCGCCTTCGACGTAGCGAGAGCCTATCACCATGTCGGCGCTCTCCGACGCATCGAGCATCGGCTGAAGATACTTCGGGTCGTGGCTGAAGTCGGCGTCCATCTCGAAGATGCGCTGGTAGTCCCGCTCGAGGGCGAAGGCGAAGCCTGCGAGGTAGGCGGAGCCAAGTCCTAGTTTCCCGGAGCGGCGGAGGAGGTGGATGCGGGGGTCGGCCTTGCCTCGGGCCTCGACAAGATCACCGGTTCCGTCGGGCGAACCGTCATCGACGACGAGGATCTCAACATCGGGTACAGCCGCGTGAACCGCCGTCAGGATGCGCTCGATGTTCTCGCGTTCGTTGTAGGTTGGGATGATGATGAGCGTCTTGGGATTCATACCATTGCCTCCGTGTCGGGCGCGGAGACTGTCACACCCCACCGCTGCCGCCAAGCCTCAAACATCATGAGGGTCCAGAGCTGTTTGCGGTTGTCAGAGGTTCCTGCCTCGTGTTCGGCCATCAGACGCTCGACCACGGTTGGGTCGAACACGCCGGCAGCAGTGAGCCGATCGCGGCTGAGCAGGTCGTGCATCTGCTCTCGTAGCGGCCCTTTGAGCCAGGCGGCGACCGGCATCCCGAAGCCTTTTTTCTTCCGCGCCGTCACGACTGGCGGCAGCATGGAACCGACCGCCTGCTTCAGCACCCACTTTGCCTTCAAGCCTCGGCCCATCTTGAGGTGCGAAGGCATGCGGGCAACCAGTTTCAGGAGTTCCGGGTCGAGGAATGCGGAGCGCGCTTCGAGGCCCGCAGCCATGCTCGCCCGGTCTACCTTGGTCAGGATGTCTTCGGCGAGATAGGTCCGGATGTAGGCGTTTGAGAGCCGTTGGCGGTGGTCTCGACCCTGGGGTGCGTCGTAGTGGACCCCCATGACGGCAAAGACCTCGTCTGCGCTCAGAAGCCGGCGTCGGTCGCGCGCGAGCGGCTGCGGGCCGGCGTCCGGCAGGAAGGAGCTGAGCCAGCGCACGTGGCGCTCGACGCCCGGCGACCCTGCTCCGCGCAAGAAGGACTTGGCGACAAAGTCGAGGCTGAAGTTCCCCGTGCTGACCGGCATCGCGCGCACCAGCCGCTCGGTGAGTCGTTGGAGCGGCTTCGGGAGCCTGGCATAGGGAGCCGCAACTTCATCGGCGCGGAAGGTCTCGTAGCCCAGAAAAAGTTCGTCGCCGCCATCGCCGCCGAGTGCAACCTTGACGTGCTCACGGGTGAACTTCGACAGCAGGTGGGTGGGGAGCAGGCTTGCATCGCCGAATGGCTCGTCCATGTGGCCCATCATGGCCGGAACGAGGTCAAGGAGATCCGAGGCACCGAACCGCCGCACATGGTGGGTTGTACCGAGTGCCGCCGCGACCGCCGATGCATATTGCGACTCGTCAAACGAGGGATCGTCAAAGGCAACGGAGAAGGTCTGGAGCGCGCCGCGGGGCATGTCGGCGCTTAGGAGCGCGGCGATGGCGGAGGAGTCCACGCCACCCGAAAGGAATACCCCAATCGGCACATCGGCCATGGTCCTCGCCTGCACCGAGGCGAGCAGCGCCTGCTTGGTCTGCCGGATCCATTCATCATCAGTCAGATCAACCTGCTCCGGCTGGCAGAAGTCGTTTTCGCAGAAGGGTTCGATGGTTACCCGACCGGCCTCCCAGACCAGCGCTGTGCCTGGCTCCAGCTTCCTCACCCCCTCCACGGCGGCGTGCGGCCACGGCACATACTCGTAGGTCAGGTAGAGTTCGAGCGCCGCCTGCGAGATACGCCGCGTGCAGCTCGGATGGGCCATCAGTGCGCGCAGCTCGCTGCCGAACCAGAGCGACCCATCGGGTAGATGCATGTAGTAGAGCGGCTTCTCGCCGAAGCGATCGCGAGCAATCCGTCCGCGACGGTGAGCAGGGTCCCAAACAGCGTAGGCGAACATGCCATTGAGCTTGGCCGGCAGGCCCGCCCCCCAAGCATGAGCGCCATGCACAAGCACCTCTGTGTCGGAGGAGGTCTCGAACAGATAGCCCTTCTGTTCCAGCTCTGCCCGCAGCGCCATGTGGTTGTAGATTTCACCGTTGAAACAGACCGTTGTCCTGTGTGTCGCTGCCCTCATGGGCTGCGCTCCGCCTGTGAGGTCTACAATGGCAAGCCTGCGGTGGCCGAAGGCAAATCCCTCTTCGAGCAGCAGCCCTTCACCGTCCGGCCCTCGGTGGGCCAGCGAGTCCGTCATGCGGCGGAGCACCGCCTCGTCGTCGGCGGAGGGAGCGACGAAGAAGCCGCCGGCGATGCCGCACACAGCTACTCCTTCGCGCCGGCGGCCGGTGCAGGGTTCAGCACCGAACGGACGAGGTAGATCTGCTTGCCCTGCGCCTCATGATAGGTGCGAATGATGATCTCCGCGAGCAGCCCCATCATCACCAGCATCAGGCCGATGGTGACGAGGAAGGTGGAGAGGAGCAGGAGCGACATGTTGTGCTGGAAGGGCGGAGCGTTCCAGATGAATCGGCCGACAACTACGCCGAGTGCAATGGCGGATCCCAAGCCGGCGAGAATCAGCCCGATGCCTCCGAAGAGGTAGATGGGTTTGGTTGCGTAGTTGCTCAGGAACTTTACGGTCAGCAGGTCGAGGAGGACCTTGAAGGTTCGGTTGATGCCATACTTGGAGACGCCGAACTGCCGCGCGCGGTGGTTGACCACAATCTCGGCGACACGGCCTCCGGCCCACGATGCGTAGATGGGGACAAACCTGTGCATCTCGCCATAGAGTCGGATGTCGCGGATGACCTCTGCGCGATAGGCTTTGAGGCTGCAACCGTAGTCGTGGAGTTTCACGCCGGTCCAGGCGGAGATGAGCCGGTTGGCGAGGACCGAGGGGAGTCGCCGGCTCCAAAACAGGTCTTGCCTGGACTTGCGCCAGCCGCTGACCACATCGTAGCCCTCCTCGAGTTTGGCGATGAGGCGGGGTATGTCTGCCGGGTCGTTCTGCAGGTCGGCGTCGAGCGGGATGTAGATGTCACCGGTCGCATGCGCGATGCCGGCAGCGAGCGCCGCGGTCTGGCCAAAGTTCTTCCTGAATCGGACAACACGGCAGCGCGGGTCGGCCGCTGCGATGGCGGTAAGAACCTCAAAGGAGCGATCGGTAGAGCCGTCATCGACGAGCACGACCTCGACCTCGAGATCGAACTGCCTGGCCATGGCATCTATCTGCCCGTGCAGCAGCCAGAGGTTCTCCTCCTCGTTGAACACGGGAATGAGCAGCGACAGTTTCATGGGAAAGATCTTTCGCGAGGGGACGCCGACGGGAGTTCAGCGGCGTAACAGAGGCTAACCCGTTGTTCAACTTGACCTAGCGGCGTGAGCGGGCGCGGAGAAAATGCTATTCAGTACCTATTCGAAGTGTTGACTTGGAGGTAAAAACTGTTCATAACCTGTCCACCACTTCCCACCTCGGGTGTTGCCATGACAGACATTGAACTCCTCCAAGCCCTCCGCCGCCGTGACCCGAACGCCGCTCGCGCCCTCTATGATGGCTACCGGGACCGCGTCTTTGCTGTGACTGTGCGCATCCTCCGGGACGAGTGGGACGCCGAAGAGGCGAACAACGATGCCCTGTTCACTGTGGTGAACAAGATTGACCTCTTCCACGAGCAATGCGCGCTCTGGAGCTGGATCTACCGCGTGGCTGAGAACTGCGCGAGGATGAAGCTGCGGACCTTCAAGCGCCGCCCGATTCTCGTCGAGAGCGACACGCTCAGCGCGATGATGGCGCCGGCGGCGATGGAGAACAGGTCGGACCGCCCCGATGACCAGCTCCGCGAAAAGCGTTGCATCGAGGCCTACGCGGCCGGTCTGATGGAGATCGAGGAGACCAACCGCAGCCTCTACGTGGCGATGGATCTCGACGGTCGCTGCAAGGAAGAGGTGGCCGCTGAGCTTTCGATGACGATTCCAGCACTCAAGGCCCGCCTGCACCGCGTCCGTCAGGGCCTCAAGGCTCGCATGCTCGCGGTAGCCTGAGGCGGCTCGTGCGCACGCCCCTCCTCAGCATCGGCGCAGTCTCAAAGGCCTGCGACGTCCCAGTCGAGACGCTCCGGACCTGGGAGCGCCGGTATGGCTTCCCCGTCGCCACGCGCACACCCGGCGGACAGCGTCTCTACCAACCTGCGACCGTCGAGCTACTGCTGCAGGCGAAACGTTCCATCGACTCAGGTCTCCGTCCGGCGCAGGCCTTCGAGCGGTTCGTCGCAGGCAGGGATGCGGCAGAGACTCAGGACGGGATAAGGCCGCTGCCTACGGTGGTTTGCGACGCGCCACCCTGCATCGAGTCTGACGCAGAGACCGATGCGGTGGTCTCGCGCTGGCTCCGCGCAGCGACCCTCTTCGACTCGGCGACCCTGTCGCATGGCTTCGCCGTGGAATGGCGCAAGCTCGGTCTCTTCGACTTTCTGGAGCGGCGCATTCACCCCTTCATCGTCGCAATCGGCGAGGCATGGCTGCGTGATGAACTCAGCATCCCGCACGAGCACTTTGCCTCGGACCGAATCATCGACTTTCTGGGGACGATTTGGCGTCCGCTCTCTGATGCCTCGACGGGCCCCGTGCTGGTTGGTGCGACCATGCCCATGGAGCCACACGCGGTGGGCCTCCACATGGCTGCCGTGACCGCTGCCGCCGCGGGCTGTAAGATTGCCTACCTCGGGCTCGATACCCCCGTGATCGAGATTGCGAAGGCCGCTCGTCAGGCCGATGCATCGGTCTTCATCAGCGTCTCGGTGACGACGTCGCGCCCACTGGTGCTGGAGCAGGTGCGGGAGCTTCGCCGCCACCTCCCTTCGCGCAACCAACTCGCCGTCGGCGGCGGCGGCGCGAGGATGGAGGTCGAAGGGGTGGCCCTACCCCAGAGTTTCCGCGCCTTCTTTCTCTGGTGCGAATCACAACCTCTGCCGCGCGCCGCTCTCGCGTAAGCACCACCTTTGGCTTGCACGCGGGGCAGATGCACCGTAGTCGCGCGGTCATCATGCCTAACCTGATGCCGCTGCACCCGACCGAACGCCTCATCTCCCGCCTCACGCTCACCGCTGTGACGCTCTGGCTGCTCTTTTGCGCGATCCAGCCTCACATGCCCGTGAATCCGGCGAGCCGATTGGCAGCCATTCAGGCGCTGGTGGAGCAACACACCTGGGCCATCGACGGGGTGTCGCTCGGCTCGATGACCATCGACAAGGTCTTCCTCGACGACCACTTCTACAGCAGCAAGCCGCCGGTCCTGAATCTGCTCGGCGCGGTGCTCTACGCGGCCATCAAGCCGCTGACCGGCTGGACCTTCGACAGCCACCTCTTTCAGCTCGGTTCGCTGTTCGGAGTCTTGCTCGGCACGCTCCCCTGGCTGCTCGGGGTGCTCCTTTTCCACCGCCTGCTACGGCTGACGGTGGGTTCGTGGCAGGTCCGAACCGTCTCGATGGTGGCCATCACGCTCAGTTCTTTGGCGACCGCCTACGGCGCGACCTTCAACAACCATGTGGTCGGCTTCATGCTGATATTCGCGATGTGGGAGCGCTGGTTTCCTGCCTTCCGCGGCGAGGCGCTGTCGGGCTCGCGGCTTGCGCTTGGAGCGCTCGCGGGCAGTTTCGCGATTGCCTGCGAGCTTACGAGCGGCGCGGTAGTTGCCGCATCTGCAGCCATGCTTCTGCCGGCGCTCTACCGAGATCGTGCGTGGGGGCGACTCGCCGGGCTGAGCCTCCTCTTGGCCTCTCTGCCGCTGGTGCAGGTGGCGATTCACTGGAACCAGTCTGGTTCTCCGGTGCCGATCCAGTTTCAGGATCCGGCATGGAAGTATCCCGGCTCCTACTGGAAGAACCCCGTTGAATTCGACGCGCTCAATGAGCCCCTGCCCGTCTATGCTTTCCACTCCCTGTTCGGGCATCACGGGCTGTTCAGTCTGACGCCTTGGCTGCTGCTATCGGCAGGATGGTTCACGGCCCGCCCCACCGAAGCTAGGGAGCGCGCTGCTTGGTATGCAGGCTGGTTCATTGTCGTCGCGATGGTGGGCTTCTACCTGTACCGGACCAACAACTACGGGGGCCGTTGTGTAGGTTTTCGCTGGTTCATCCTGCTGCAGCCGATGATGTTTCTGGCAGCGGCCCGCGTGCTTGACAAAGAGGGGCCGGTACTTCGGCGCCCTGTCCTCCTAGGCCTGCTGATCGGCGCGGGCGCCATCAGCGCACTCGGAGGGGCCATCAACCCCTGGGAAGAGGGTCTGGTGCATGCAATCTTCCGCGCGATCGGGGCGGGCAGCGTCGACGGATAGCCTGCTACTTTGGGTAGCTGAGCGTTGTCCAACCCGTGCCAGCCACCGCCGCGACAGCACCACCGATGCGGATGGTGCCCTCGTACCGGTTGGAGAGTTCGTAATCCATCGGAGCCAGCGCGCTCGCGAGCACGGCGCGGAGCACAGGACTAACCGAGGCTAGCGGGTTCTCGCGGAGTTCGATCTGTCCGTCGTTGACCGTCAGTTCAACCTCGTCGGTACCGCTCCGCGCCTGCACACGATAGCCGAAGAGGACCGGGTAGTTCGATGCATCTATGGCCTGGTTGCGAACATCGACGGGCTTCAGCACAAGGTCACGCGATGCAAAGAGGAGTTCATCTCCGAGGCTGACGGTGAGCCAGCCCACGGTGGCGTGGCCATAGGTGTCGGGGGTCAGGAGGTGGTTCATCGTGATGGTCAGGCCATCATCTCGGAGGGCACGAAAGCCGGTCCAACGCTCGCCGATCGAGGAGGGGAAGGATGAAGTACGGCGATGCTGTGCATACCCCAGCCCGGTGACGGCCTGCCACTGCTCGGGGTCCTTCTTGCTCTGCCGTGTACTGAGGCGCCCGGTGACCGAAAGGCGAGGGAGGATGTGCTCGGTTAGGGTCGTGTCGCCATCCCAGCCAAAGCGGGTCACGCCGTCTCCAGCCTGCCAGAGCGGCCGGTTCAGCGTGAGGTCGAGTTCGGTCTTCACGCGGCCGGCGAGGAGCGCGAGATGGAAGGTTTGGCCATCACCGCGCAGATAGCAGTCGTCAAAGACGAGGTTGAAAGCGTCGTCACTGGAGCTCCACTCGCCATCCTGCCCTGAGAAGCCGCGGCCGGCGCGAAACACCCCGTCTATGGTGTCGTCGGTGGTGGTCTGACCGATGGGGGCGACCACCACCTTCAGGCTACCTTGGCGAGTAATCTTGAAGAAGCCGGCTCGCATCGAGGTAACGACGAACTGCAGCTTCATGTATCGGCCGTCGTCGAGCCAGACCCAGAAGTCGTAAGACTCGAAGGAGGTGCCATCGCCATCCCATGGCGCGAGGTCGGTCGCAACGAGCGGCTCGGAGCCAGCTTCTACCCATCCTCGGACGGGCTCCGCTTCGGCGTTGCCACGGTCGGGCATCAGCGCGGCGACGCAGAGGAGGAGGAGCGAGATGGCTGCACGAGGCGAGACAATCATGGCGGCCCTGATGGGGGAGTCGGGTTCTGCGCTGGTCGACCGGCCTGCGCGCTGATCGCGGTGACAGCCCTGATGTGAACCGCCTGCGCCGCGCGGTTGGTCTCGTCGAGATCAAGCGCCTGATCGGCGAGCTCTTTGCAGCGCTCAAAGTCTGCGCTGCGGCAAGCTTCGCCTGCGCGGTCGACGAGCATTCGGACCTGTTCCTCGGTCGGAGGCTGAGGCGCAGCGGAGGCTGGAGCGACCGAGGGCTCGACGGGTGCGAGACCCGTTGCGCGGCCGGCCGGCGGAGCGACAACCGGCGGGAGAGCACGATGCATCCGTTGGTAGACGGCGAATCCTAGGCCTGCGACGAACAGCAGGGTCAGGGCTATCACGACGGCCCGCGCCGACGGCCGCCTCGGCGCCGCGTTCGCTCCTTTCGCACCACGCCGCACACCTCCGACGGGAGGACCGTTCAACCCTGCTGCCTCGCTCATGAGATCGAGCGCGACATCGGTGGCCGAGGCAGCGCCTGCGTTCGGCGCCCGCCGTCCTCGGCCGTCTACGACGCCCTCGCGGTGCGCCGATGGGGAGGCTGCTGCGTCACTCAACCGCAACGGTGGCGGCTCAGCCGGCTGCCAGCCATCGGCCTCGGGCAGGCGACCCGCCGCGAGCCGGTCGGGCAGGCGCGAAGGCGCGACCGCAACCTTGGCATCGAAGGCCCCGAGCACCCTGCCCCACCCCTCTCCGGTAGCCGGCGTTGCGCTGCGCGGGTCAGGCGCCGCGGCTTCGCGTACGACCGCGAGCAGGCCAAAGGCCGCAAGCTGTTCGACAATGCGAGAGACTTCGCCCCGATCGTCGCTGCGGAGCACCTCCACCTCACCGCGCTGTAGCTCGATGGCGAGCTGCGTCCTGCTGCGGCCGGTGATCTCGCTCAGCCGCGCGGGCAGCACAACAGCCTCATCTCCCGGACGAGGGGTCACAACGACAACGAGTTGGACAGATTGCGAGGACATTTCGACCCGTGAAGAGTGCGGTGCAGCTCACCTAGCAGGAGCAGCGGGCAGAGACATTATCCGCGAGAGCCGGCCTGTTCAAAGCGGCCGATCGCGCTGGGAACCATGGGGATGGAGGGCGCGGGGCGGCCGAGCCGTGCCGCGAGGGCGTCGCGCATTACCTCGAGCGGTGCCGCGCGCCCCGTCCAGAGTTCGAAGGAGGCCGCTCCCTGATGCAGGAGCATCGTTGCGCCATCGAAGGCAGCACGCCCTGTCCAGAGGCTCAGTGGCGAAGCTGCGCTACCGTAGCTGAGGTCGAAGAGTTCGGCGCGGTGGTCGAGGACACGCCACGGCAGACGGGCCTCGTGGCCCCCGCATCGGGCAACACCGCGATCCCCAACGGCGTCTATCACCAGCGCGGCATCGGTAAACGCCTCCTGCAGCGCCACCAGATCGCCGGGATGTTGGAGTTGCAGTACCTGCCAGCGAGCCCTGTTTTCAGGATGCAGCATCTGGGCGGCACAGAGTGCCCGCGCGTGCGCCGGCGTGCGATTGATGACCAGCACAGCCTCTGCCCACTGCCCTAGCACGAGGGCCGCGGCACGCGCCGCGCCACCTGCCCCAAGCAACACCACCCGCTGCCCCGCGGAGAGCGCACCATAGGCCGTTAGCATGGCCCACAGCCCGTCGACGTCGGTGTTGAAGGCCTCCGCGCCGCGCGGACCGATGCGCCAGGTGTTTGCGGCGCCCGCAGCCTGCACCACCGGTGAGCAGACCTTCGCCATCTCATAGGCCAATGTCTTGTAGGGCGCCGTAACGTTTAGCCCTTGGAACCCCTCTGCGGAGGCTCGACGCAGGAATCCGGGAAGTTCCGAGGCCATGAGAGAGCGGGCCTCATAGGTCGGCTGCAAACCCATGGCCTGCAGCGCAGCATTGTGCATCGCAGGCGAGGCCGAACCGACCACATCTACACCCACGACTGCGAACCTACCCGCTGCGAACATCTGGCACCTTGCACGCCGACGGCCTAGATGGCTGCGGGCACTTGCCCGACGAGACCCTTCGCCGCACGGAACCCTAAGTCGATGCAATCTTCGAATCAACGAACTGTCGTCACCATCGGTAACTTCGACGGTGTGCACCTCGGCCACAGGCGCCTCGTCGTTGCAGCGGTGGCGGATGCGCGTGAAGCCGGGGCGAAAGCCGTAGCAGTGACCTTCGAGCCGCACCCTGTGAGCTTTTTCAAGGGTGTCGCGCCAGAGACCTTTCGGCTTCAGTCACCCGATGGCCGAGATGAGACGCTCACGGGGTTGGGCCTGAGCCGCGTAGATCGGCTGACCTTTGGTGAGGCGCTCACGGCAATGTCGCCCGAAACCTTTGTTGACCTGCTGGTAGCGCGCCATCCTGGGATCGCCCGTGTGCATGTCGGTGAGGACTTCCGCTTTGGTAGCGGTCGCGCTGGCGACACGGTGATGCTTGGCGCGCTCGGAGAGGGCAAAGGGTTTACCGTCGCCGTGCATGAGGCTGTTACCCATCTCGGTGTGGTCGTCTCTTCGTCACGGGTGCGCGGTGCGCTGCGATCGGCTGACATGGGCCTCGTCGCGGCACTTCTCGGCCGACCCTACGCAATCGCAGGAGAGATTGCTTCGGGCCACGGTCGCGGCCGAACGCTGGGTGTTCCTACGCTCAACCTCTACCCGCTTGGACACCTGCTGCCTGCGCACGGCGTCTATGTTGCGACCATCGTTACCTCGGCGCAGTCCATCTCTGCCGTCGCCAACCTTGGGGTCCGGCCCACCTTCGCGGACGACCCTCGCATCTCACTCGAGGCCCACGCACTAACAGAGTTCGCTGCCTTCGAAGGGCCAGTGGCGGTCCAACTTCACGCCTACCTGCGCCCCGAGCAGCGCTTCGAAGAGGCGCTCGCCCTTCGCGCACAGATCGGCATCGACATCGCATCGGCTGCCGCTTGGCACGCCGCTCACCCGCGAAGTTAGGCCGCGGAGTCTCCGCCCTTCGCCTTGTCGTCTGGCTGACCGTAGTAGGCGCCGTAGTGCCGATAGTAGTAGTAGTAGTAGCCACCACGTCGACGCCCTTCGACGTCGATCGCATTCAAGACGACGCCAAGAAGGTTGGCGTTGACACCTCTCAGCAGGTCAACCGCGCGTGCTATCATCTCTCGGCGCGTCGACCCTGAGCGTGCAACCAGGACGACGCCGTCCACAGCAGCACCGATGATGGCCGCGTCGGTGACAGGCACCACGGGCGGCGAGTCGAACACGACCATTCCGAACCGCTCGGTGAGCTCGGAAATCAGCTCACGGAACCTGTCAGACTGAAGCAGCTCCGCCGGGTTCTCCGGGACAGCTCCGCAAGGAATGATAAAGAGGTCGGGGACGCGCGTGGCCTGGATGACTTCGTCCAGCGAGGCCTCGCCCATGAGCACACTGGAGAGCCCAAGCCCGCCGTCCAGACCGAAAATCTTATGAAGGCGGGGCTTGCGCATGTCGCCGTCGATCAGAACGACCGGACTGCCAGACTGTGCCATCACCGCGGCAAGGCTGACCGAGGCAGTCGTCTTACCCTCACGAGGCCCCGCCGAGGTGACGAGGATGGAGCGCAACGGCTGCTCTGAGCCCATGAAGATCAGGTTGGTTCGGATAGACCGACAGGATTCCGCCATTGTCGACTTCGGAAAATCGATGACAAAGGTGTCGGGCTCAAAGTCTTCGCCCTTTCCGGGTGCGCGCGAGGAGCGCCGGCTGGCTTTCCCACGCGAGATAATGGGCAAGAAGCCGAGGGCCGTCACGCCGATGAGTCGCTCGAGCTCGCCGACCGAACGGACCGAAGTGTCCAGTGTCTCGACAAGATAGGCGAAGACGAAGGCGAGCAACACGCCCACAACCAAGGAAGCCAGCATCGAGACGCCAAACTTTGGAAAGACGGGCCCGCCGTTGTCGGTAGCTCGTTCAACGACCGCCACGCGGTTCTGCTGAAGCATACGGGCGATCTCGACCTCTTTGAGTCGGCGCTCAATCATGCGGTAAAGTTCTCTGTCTGACGAAGCCGAAGAGACGAGACTGTTGTAGGTCAGCTCGTCCTGCCCCATCGCGAGTGCCTCGGAGCGGGTCTGATCGAGGCGGGCCCGGAGTTCAGCAACGCGCTTGTCTGCCTGCGTTAGCTGAGACTCAACTGCACGGATGGAGTTTCGGACCTCGCGTAGAAGCATCAGGCGGACCTGGGCGTACTGTTCCTTCACCGAGGCAAGCTGCGGGTGGCCATCGAGGTAGGTTGCCTCGAGTTTGGTGCGCTCCACGCTCAGATCGACCAGACGAACTTTGAGGCCTTCGATCAGCTCCGACGAAATGACACCTTGAACCGCGGCATCGAGTAGCGCCTCGTCGGTCTTCACAGCCCGATGCTGCTCGGCAGCTACGCGCAACCCGCGCGCATCTGACTCGGCCTGGAAGAGCTGTCCACTCAGCTCTCCGAGTGCCTCACCCGTGAGGTTCTGTTTATCGCCGAGCGAGATGGAGAGAATGTTTCGCTCTTTGCGAAAGTCGTAAACTGCGGTCTCGGCGGCGGAGAGCTGCTTGCCGAGATCCTCGTACTGTTGCCGAAGCCAGGCTGCCGAACTCTCCGAAACATCGAGCCGACGCTTGACCCGCTGGTCGATGTAGACCTCCGCAACCGTGTTCGCGATCTGGGTGGCAAGTCTGGGAGACGAGGCACGCGCGTGAATACGTAGGAGCGAGGACTCGAAGACCGGCTCGATGGTGATGGCACCCATCACGGCAGCGGCTGCGTCGGCCCGCCCGAGCGCCTCGCGGAGAGCGGCAGGGTCCTTGACATCTGACAGGCCAACAAAGGCGGCGTTCTCTCGGAGCGCGAGCCGATTGGCGACATCTTCAGCGACGGCACGGCCTGCGATGACGCGATACTGCGACTCGAAGTTCATGCGCAGTTCGCGCGCGCCGCGGGCTCCACCTTGGGCATCGAGTCCCGCCGACATGCTGCCAAGGACATTGGGAGACTCGGTGTCGAGATCGAGGAGCGCCGTCGAGCGGTACTGCGGCGAGAGGGTCCGCAGGTAGAGGAAGGTGCCGAGCATAGAGATGGCTACGACGGCCACCGTGAGCCAAAGGTGCCGTAGAATGAGTCCGAGGTAGTCGACCTGCGATGCGGTCGAAGACTCGACGGAGGTACGTGGCTGTGTCCCTTCGCTGCTCATTTCGACCTCAATTGAGCAGTTGGAAGGTTGGGACGAAGACAACGTCTCCGGGCCAGAGAAGAAGGTTGGGCACCCGCCCCTTCATGATCTCCTGCAGGGGGACCTCAAGCTTGATCTGCTGCCCGTCTACCATCCTGGTGACAAGCACGTCGCCACTGGCGTTGGTTGCATCGATGCCCTTCGCCGCCGCCACCGCGTCGACGACCGTCAGGCCCGGCGTGTAGGGAAAATTACCTGGCGAGACGACTTGGCCAACGACGGAGATGCGTCGAGACCGCATCTCGATGAGCGAACAGGTGACAAGCGGCGCCTTTAAAACGGTCGCCGCAAGACGCTCCGTAAGGTCTTCCTCGAGTTCAGCGCAGGTGCGTCCCTGAGCGGTAACCGTCCCAACGAGCGGGAACCTGATGACGCCAAGCTCGTTCACAGCGAAGTCGCCCCCGAGGTCTGCCTGCCCAAACACCTTGATGGCAAACGAGTCGCCCACGCCTAGCCGGCCCGGGTCTTGGAACTGCCATGACCGCTCTGCCCACTCCAGATAGGAATCCGAAACGGCGGGGCGACAGGCACCCAGAAGCAAGAGGCTCAAGGTAAGGCGGCGCATCGGAACGAACTCTCAACAGACGACCGAAGCCTCGGGCGGGCCTTACGGCCAGCTCGTAACCTCAAATCAGTACTTCAGGTCGACGGTAAAGTAGGCCTGATGCCGCGTAAACTCGTTGATCTGCGTCAGGTCGCCAGCGCTGATAAGGTCGCCAGCATCGCCAGTTCCAGCTCCGCTAGCATCGACGGCGCCCTCTGCAGAGCCAGACCTCGTCTCGAAGACATACTTGAAACCAGCCAAGACTCCCTTCGCCACCTTGAATCCAACCCGGCCCTCAGCGCTCGCGACCAGATCGGTGGTCGCGGTCACGAGCGGGGCCTGCTGGTCAGGGCCAAAGTTGCGGAATGATGCCGCAACACGGGCGGAAGCGTCGAACAGTTGATCGCTCGTCCCATACTTGACCGAGAGCCGATCAAACTGGACCCAAGAGTACCGAGCGGTGTCAGCGAAGTCTCGTAGATACTCAAACGAGACCGTGTTCCGCCGAGAAAGGTAGTAGGTCGCGCGCGCGTTGGCGACGAAGGCCGACGGCTTGTCGAGGGAGCCGTACACTACGAATGCGGTGCCGAGTTCGGCGGCCACTTCGAGCTGCGCAGAGAGGAGAGTCTCGCCGCCGACGAAGAGACGGATGGGCGTCGTGTTGATGTTGCTGAGCTCAACGCCCGAACCCTCGCCTGAGCCTTCACCACCTCCAACAATGGAAGACGCCTTTTCGAAGACATTGTCCTCGACCGTCGCAACAAAGGTAGCCGCCGTGCGGGGCAGGAAGTTGTAACGAAGCTCACCGCGGCCCTTGCCGACACCCTTGTCTCGGAAGTCGTAGCCGTCCCCATTGGAGTACTGGAGGAAGCCGTAAGACCCCTTCGCAAGAGCACTGAAACCCAAGCGGGCCTTGGCGGCGGAACCGCCTGGGTGGAAGCCTAGCTCGGCCCCAGCCTCGTTTGAGACAGCCGTGATCGGCTCTCCCGACGGGCTCGGATTGGGCGGAGAAGAGATCCGAAGTTGGTCCGAGGGGGTGAAGGAGAACGCGCCACCCGGATTGAACTTGAGGGCGAAGATACCGCCGAAATCTGGCGCGGTCTGGTCCTGTTGCCCATCGGGAACAAGCAGGTATTGACGCCAGCCCAAACCCGCGCCTGCGTTGATCTGCATGAGGCCCGACGCCGGCGTCGAGAGATTCAACGACGGCTTCAGGTTGAGCTGAGCAACCGAACCATCGGACCCAGAGTTCGCCTGAACGTTAGAATTGAAGCCGAACTCGGTGCCGAGACGCGCGTCAATCTTGAGGGCTCCAACACGAACCCCGTCACCAGCGGCACTCGCTTCGCCTGCTCCAAACAGAGAGGCCACAGCCACAACAAGAAACGAAACCAATTGACTGCCCGAGGCAGCCCTTCCAGCAAAAACCTTCACGGCGTTACCGCGGGGCTTGTGACGACATCCGAGGTCGCAGGGTCTTCGATACTGTCACCATCCGGCACAAACTCAGCGGGAGAAAAGCCTTCCTCGGTCAGTTCATCACCCTGTAGAT
>JABMMX010000330.1 GCA_013205435.1 Deltaproteobacteria bacterium | reverse complement strand
CCGTCGGGCAGGGTCATGCGGCCGCGCGAGGCGAGCAGACCAGCCAGCGAGCGGCCCGTGAGGAGCTCGAGCGCGACGTAGGGGCCATGCTTGGCGCAGATGCCGGCGTCGCGGACCGAGACGATGTGGGGGTGGCGGCAGCGGGCGAGCGCGACCGATTCGCGCATGAGGCGGGCACGCTCGGCGTCGTTCTTGAGCGCAGCCTTGGGCATGCACTTGATGGCGAGGACCTCGTCCAGCACGTTGTGGCGGGCGGCGAAGACCATGCCCATGCCGCCGCGGGCAACGGGGCGGAAGGCGTGGTAGCGAAAGTCGACGACGTCGCCTGGCTGTACTTCTTGGTAGTCTGGGATCATCGGTCGGTGCCCGCTTCGTGGCCGGTTCTTGGCATAGGTGGGGCGCCTATCTGCTCTCGCCCGAAGGGGCAAGAATTGGCGCGAGGGCGAGGTTGCGGAGCGGCCGCTGCATGGTGAGAAAAGCGGTGACTGAATGTTCATTCACCCTTGCCCGAAAGGCACAGTTTCGCCACAATCGCCGCGCCTATCCGGCACCCTCTCGAGGCTGAGGTCCCATGCAATTTGAGTTCACGCAAGACGAGGCGCTGATCGCCGAGACCTTCCGGCGGTTTGCCGACCGCAACCTGCGCCCCGCGACGGCCGACGCCGACCGCGAGGCCAAGATCCCCGCCGCGCTGCTGGCGCAGGGTGCCGAGCTCGGCCTCTACGCCGACGCGGTCCCCGAGCGGGCCGGCGGCTATCTGGAAGGCGCCTATTCACACCGCAGCCGCGCCATCCGCGGTCTCTCGCTCGGCTGGGCCTGTCCCGCGATGGGCGAGGTCTTTGAGCGGGGCGTGGAGCTCGCGCTCCTGCTCGGCGAAGTGGGCGGCTTTGACGATGTGTTGGCCGACCTAGCCACCAGCGAAGGCTCGGCCGTACTGGTCCGCAACGACGGTCGGCTCGGCATCCTGCCGGACGGCGACAGCGCCATGGTGCTTGGCTACTTCCCCGCCGTCTTCGGCGCGGCCTTCTCCAAGTGGCTCGCCATCGCCTCGCTCGAGCCGGGCGCCGAGGGCCTCTACCTGATCAGCCTCGCCGATTGCGGACGCAGCTCGGCTGTGGCCGAAACTTGGCGCGCTTCCGGCGCGGAGCGGATTGAGCTGGGCGGCACGCAGGCACGCATCATCACCCGCGACACCGACCGGATCACCCGCATGCTCGACGAGGCCAAGGTGAGCCTTGCGGCCCGCGCCATCGGCGCTGCCCGCGCCGCCATCGAGTTCGCCGAGGCCTACGCGGCCGACCGTGTGCAGTTCCACCAGCCCATCGGCCAGTTCGAGTCGCTGCGCGAGCTCATCGACACCAACCGCGTGAGCATCGAGGCCGGCGAGGCGCTCGTGCTTCGCGCAGCAGCCGAGCTCGACAGCAAGAGCGGCCCCGTGACGCTGGCCTCCATGGCGCAGCGGTTCAGCGCCGACGTCATCCGCAAGAGCGCGGTGGACGCGGTGCAGATCTACGGCGGCTACGGCTACGTGAATGAATACCCGGTTGAGAAGCTGATGCGCGACGCCACCGCCTTTGCGGTCCGTTTCGGCAGCGAATCCTTTGAGCGCGTGCGGAGGGGCTGATGGACATTTTCCAGAACGAGATGATCAAGGGCCTCACCCAGATGGCCCACTACTTTGCTGAGTTTGAGATTCGCCCTGCGGCGCCCATCCACGACCGCGAGGAGACCGTTCCGTGGGAGCTGATGGCCAAGGCCCAGTTCCAGGGCATCTCGCAGACCCGCATGCTGGACGAGGTTGTGGCCCGGCGCGGCAAGGAGGTGCGCGAGTCCGATTCCTCCAAGCCGAAGATCGCCGCCCAGCTTCAGGTTGCAGCCGCCGAGGAGCTCGCCTGGGGCTGCGCCGGCTGCTCTCTCGCGCTCGTCGGCTCGAGCCTTGCCGCCTCGCCCGTTGCCTCGCTCGGCAGCGTGGAGCAGCAGGACCTCTTCCTCAAGCTGATGGACGGCCTGGATGCGAATGGCCGCGTGAAGACCGCCGCGATGGCGCTCTCGGAGCCCGGTACCGGTTCGGACATCTCGGGCCTGTCGACCACCGCCCGCAAAGAGGGTGACAGCTGGGTCATCAACGGCAGCAAGCAGTGGATCACAAACGGTCAGACCGCGACCGTCTATGTGGTCTGGGCGCAGACCGATGCGGCCCTCGGCCGTTCGGGTGTGCGCGGCTTCCTCGTGGAGCGCGGAACGCCGGGCCTCGTCCCGGGCAAGAAGGAGCACAAGATCGGCATCCGTGCCTCGGAGACGGCAGCCGTTCACTTTGAAGAGTGCCGCGTGCACAACGACATGCTGCTCGGCGCGGCCCGTCCATCCACGGGCGGCCTCGGCGACACCAAGAAGATGCTCGACAGCACCCGTCCCGCCGTTGGCGCCGGCGCCGTCGGCATCGCCCGCGCTGCCTATGAGTACACGCTCGAGTTCGCGCAGCGCGAGATGCTCCGCGGCCGCAAGCTTGTGGACCATCAGCACATCGCCTTCGCGCTCGCCGAGATGGCCATGGAGATCGAGGCCTCGCGCCTGCTGATCCACAAGGCGGCCTGGCTGAGCGACAACAAGATCGAGAATGTGCTCAACGCCTCGATCGGCAAGGCCCACGCGGCCAACACCGCGACCAGCGTGACCCGCCGCTGCCTGGAGATCCTGGGCGACGCGGCCACCGAGCCGGGCAACCTTGTGGAGAAGTGCTACCGCGACGCGAAGATCTACGACATCTTCGAGGGCACGGGCCAGATTCAGCGCCGCATCATCGCCAAGCACCTCTTCGGTGTGAACGCGGTCTGATGCTCTCGGGCCGGCCGCTTCGGGCGGTCCACCACCCGCTCTTCGGTCGCCACGAACCTTGGCGACCCCACGTGGAAGACAGCTCGCGCTACCGTGCGGTGGCGCGGGCCGTCTCTGCTGCACAGGCTGCGCTCGGCGACCAGATTACGGTGGCGGCGCCGCATCTTGCGACACGCGACGACCTGCTCCGGCTGCACACCTCGGGCTATGTGGACAGGGTGCTCGCGCTGATGGGCGAGCAGGCGGCGCTCGACCATGAGACGCTGCTCTCCAAAGACTCGGTGGAGGCGGCGCTGGCGGGGGCGGGGAGCTGCATCGAGGCGGCCGAGGCGATCATGGCGGCGGAGGTGGATCGGGTGGTGGTGCTGCCGCGTCCGCCGGGCCACCATGCAGAGGCCGACCGGGCGATGGGCTTCTGCGTTTTCGGGAACGCGGCGCTGGCAGCAGAGGCGGCCTTGCGGGCGGGGGCGGGGCGGGTGCTGGTGGTGGATTTTGATGTGCATCACGGCAACGGGACCGAGGCGCTCTTGGCCCATCTGCCGGCGGCGGGCACGGTCTCGTTTCACAGCGAGCGGCTCTTTCCGCACGACACGGGCGACGAGGTGAGCGACAGCGCGCGGGCCATCTGGAACCGGCCGCTCGGGGCCCGGGCCGACGGCGAAGAGCTGCTCCGCGCGGTGGCCCGGTTTTTGGATCGTGAGGGTGCTGCCTTCGACCCGGAGCTGCTGATCATCGCGGCGGGGTTTGACGGCCATGCCGACGACGCGATGAGCGAGTGGGAGGTGTCGACCGAGGAGTATGCGGTGCTGCTGACGCTGCTGCGCGACTTTGCGGAGCGGCACTGCGCGGGGCGCATGCTGGTGACGCTGGAGGGGGGCTACGACCCGATGGCGCTGGAGGATTGTGTGCTTGCGATGCTGAAGGTGCTGGCGTGACGCTTCGCTGCCTGCTCCTCACCGCTTCGACGCTCGCGCCCCATCTGGATGCGCTGCTCGCCGCCGACCATCGCTGCTATCCGCGCGTTGTGGACAGGCTGTCGCGCGAGCGGGCCGAGCTGCTGCTGGCGGCCGCAGAGCTGCGGGTCCGGCTCTGGTTTGATGAGCATGGAGAGCCCTGCGGCTACACCGCGATCCACACGATCGCGGCGCCCGTGCTGGCGCTGCTGGAGCAGCCTCCCGCGACGGCGCCTGATCGGAGTTTTGTGCAGCCCGCCAAGGCCGGCGAGGCAGCGGCCGGAGTCTATCTCTTCAACTACAGCATCGCGCCGGAACTGCGGCGCTCGGCGGCATCGCGCGTGCTGATTGCGGGGCTGGCCGACGACCTCACTGCGATGCCGCAATCACTGCCCGTCGCGGCGCTCTGCGTGAGCGATGAGGGCATCCGCGTGGCGGAGCGTTTCGGGCTGCGGGCTCATGCGCGACTGGAGGTTGGCGGCGACCTCGAGACGGTGATGCTCCGCTAACGGTCGTCCCAGGCGAAGGCCATCGCATCATCGATGCGTTCGAGGCCGAGGCAGGCTGCGACGAGACGATCGACGCCCATCGCCATGCCGGCGCCGGCGGGGAGCCCCGCCTCAAGCGCCGCCAGATAGCGCTCATCGAGCACCACCTGCGGCAGACCGCGCGCTGCACGCTCCGACTGCGCCGCCTCAAACGCCGCGCGAGCCTGAGCTGCATCGGTGAGGAAGGGGAAGCCGTCGCCCAGCTCGAGACCGCGCCAGACCAGCTCGCTCCGCTCCGCCCATCCGCTCGCAGACGAGGCTGTGGAGCTGGTCATCTCGGCGGGCCACTCGACGACCACCGTGGGGCCGCTTGTGTCGAGCCGCTGCTGGAGTTCTGCAATGACGAGCGACAGCAGCGCGAGATGGTCGGCGGCCAACGATGCATCGAGCGAAAGGCCGAGCCGCTCCGCGCAGGCAAGGAGCTGGGCGTGGGTG
>JABMMX010000329.1 GCA_013205435.1 Deltaproteobacteria bacterium | reverse complement strand
TGCGTGTCGGCCTCGGTTCCCGTTTCGGCCTCGGTGTCGGCCTGCGTGTCAGCTTCGGGTCCCGTGTCGGCCTCGGTGTCCTGTTGCGCGTCGTCCTCGGTTCCGGTGTCGGCCTCGCCGCTGCCCGAGCCGCTGTCGGTCTGGGTGTCGGCCTCGGTGTTGGCGGGGTCGTTGCCGTTGTCTTCATCGCTGCCGCAGGCTGCGAGGGAGATGGCGGCGAGGAGCGTGAGCGTTCGAGAGAGATGGGCGAAAAGTCTTCGATTCATGACATTCTCCTGGTGACAAGTGCGTCGGATGGACGCGGGGTGAACAAGGGTTGGGGGCTCAGCGGGAGCAGTTGGCATCGCCGGCTCCGACGGCCGGCAGGGCGGGCGGATTGGCCAGGTAGGCCCGGTCTTCTGCGGTGATGCGACCGGTGGAGGCGACCGCAGGGTCGAGGACCAGCGGCCGGACGCCGCCCTCGCTCGTGGCGAAGAGGCCGCCTGCTTCGAAGCGCTCTTCCGGCAGACGCCACGGGCTGCCCTCTGGAAGGGCACGGAGCGGTGCCAAGGGGTGGTCCGACGCAAGGAGGCTCCACTCCACAAAGGAGCCCGCATACCAGCGCGCATCACGCCCCGAGATGCCGAGGAGGCCGAGCGTCGCGATGGCGCTCGCGCCGCCGTCGGCGTCGTAGAGGATGGGGGCAGAATCCGGCTGCAGACCTGCCTCCAAGAGTGCCGCGTCGATTGCCTCCGGGCCCTGCCAGCGCAGCGTCGCGGGGTCGCCGATTGCCTCCAGCGGCAGACGGTTCGCACCTCGGATGCGGCCGCTCCGTACTGCCGAGCAGGCCGGGGCGCCGAGCAGGCAGGTGTCGTCGTGACCGCTCAACGAGATTGCCGCGCCGTCGAACTCAGCCTGCGGCCGCAGGTCGAGCAGCGGCCCGCTACGGTCCTGCTGCGCCGTCACATCCTCGATGGTCGCCAGCAGCTCGAAGCGTGGCGTCGCAAGCTCTGGGAACCTCCAGGTGCCGTCGGCCGGCGGCGCGAGCGGAGCGTTCGACAGCTCCTCCGCCGAGAAGCCGGCTGTGAGCGTGCCGTCGAGGATGGCGATGCGCTCGTGCGCGATTCCCCAGTACCGCAGCGAAACCCAGACGCGGGCGAGGTCGGCGAAGGCCGTCGCGCTCGGCTCAACCGCCGCGATCAAGATGCGGTCGGTCGTAGGGTTGATGGCGAAGTTCCGAAGGAAGCTGTCCAGACGGGTCCCGCGGCCCGGCGCAATCTGGGCTGCGAAGAGCCCGTTGCTGCGCTCCTGCACGAGCGTTGCGAGGTTCGGCGCATCGTAGGTCCGAACACCGGGCGGGGAGGGCAGGAAGCCGCCGTCTAAGGCCGCAGGCCCAAACTGCAGAATGATGAGGTCGCCCTCCGCTGGGCCGTTCTCGGCCTCCGCAATCCAGCGGCGAACCGTGGAGGCCGTGACAATGCCGGCCTCGTTGTCTTCGAAGCGGGTCGCGGAGCGGACCGCGCCGAGCGCAGACGCCGGTGTGTTGCCGCTCCCCGCATCACTGCCTGCGTCGGTTGTGTCTGGCGCTGCCGTCGAATCCGCGCTCGCATCGGCCTCGGAGGCATCCGCCTCCGGCCCTAGGCCCGAGCCGCTGTCGGCTGCTTCCGATGCATTGTCGCTGCCCTCCTGCGAGGGGTCAGGCGTCGATTTCGGGTTCGCGCAACCCGCCATCGCGGAGGCGAGTGCGAGCAGCAGCGGGATGGTTCGGAGAGGGGCGAGGGGCACAGGGACCTCCAGGGTAGGGGGGTCGCGGGTGCCTTAGAAAGAACAAAGCCCGCGACCGGAACGGCAGCGGGCTTCAGAGCGTCTGGGGAGAGAGGAACGGTCAGCAGACGTTCGCCACCTCGCGCAGACGGAAGACCGCCGCGGGAGGACAACAACAGATCTGGCAGAGCGTCTTCATGGAGGAACAGGTAGGGGGCTACCGAGCAGCGGTCAAGGATCGAAATCTACAAAAAGTTCAGTAACAATAGGTATTTACCAGTCACAAGACGGGGAATCTTCCGTCCACCTCAACATCGCGCCACCGCAACGTTGGAGGTTGAAGTCGGATGGCTCGGCACGAACCGGCCTCTGATCGGAGATGACGGAGCAGAAGAGGCCGCTACGGCCCCGTCACCGTGACGGTGATGGCGTCGCTACCGACCGCCACGCCGTGCCGGTTTACGGCCTCCATCACCAGGGTCTGAGCCCTGGCGGGGAGTGTCAGCGTGATCTGCCAGTGGGCGGTGTCGAGCCAGGTGACCGGGAGCGGGGTTGTGCCGCCCGCTCGCTATCCCGCGGGTGAGAAGCCGAGCGGGGCGCCGGGACCGAGTGGCCAGCCCGCGAGCCACCAGAGGAGCAGCAGGGCAGTCCAGGCGAAGAAGAAGACGACGCTGTAGGGGAGCATCAGTCCGATCAGGCTGCCCAGCCCGGCCCGCGCGTTGTACTTCTGCAGCACCGCGAGGATGATCAGCAGGTAGCTGTTCAGCGGGGTGATGATGTTCACCACGCTGTCGCCGATGCGATAGGCGGCCGTCGTTAGCTCCGGGCTGATGCCGGCCATCATGAACATGGGGATGAAGATGGGGGCCATCACGCCGAACTTGCTGAGCATCCCGCTCAGCGCGAAGTCACCCACCACGACCAGGAGTACAAACAGGCTCAGGAAGAGCGGCACGGGAAGGTCGGCCTGCACGAGCAGTGAGCCGCCCGCGTAGGCGAGCATCCGGTCGAGCCGCGTGTAGGCGAAGTAGTTTACGAACTGGGCCATGAAGAAGGCGATCGTGAGCACCGGCACGATGCTCTCCACACCGTGGTAGAGCGCATCGACGAACTCCCGCTGGCTCCGGAGCCGACCCACGACGAAGCCGTAGATGAGGCCCGGAATCAGGAAGGCGAAGAAGATGATGGGCACGATGACATGCGACCACCGTTCGCCGGGCGTCTCGGCGAGGCGCGGCCGCACAGCGGTCTCGGCTACGAGCAACGGGTCGCGCGCCAGGATGTCGTGCGGTGGCGCCGCGGTCGTCGCGCCGGCGGGCAGGACCTCGACCGCATGATGGATTACCACGCGACCATCGCTCAGCGTTGGCTGCCCGTCACCGTGGAGCGGCATCCCGGGCAGGAGGATGAGGGCGGCGAAGGCCGCGAGCACGAGCGCCATCGCCGCAAGCGAGGCGCCAAGGCCCCGTTTCTCGAGAGAAGTGAGGGCCATGTCGGACGAGCTGTCTGATCCGGCCTCGGTGCTGGCTTGGCGCTTCAGGCGTGGCTCGACGAGCAGGTCTGTGACGCCCCAGCCGGCCAGCATCACCACGAAGGCTGAACCCGCCTTGAAGTAGGCGTTGTGGAGGTAGTTCACCGTGTAGTCTGGCGCGATGACCCGCGCGGCGTCCTGCGCGAAGCCGGTGAGCGCGCCATCGCCGCCGGTGGGGAAGAAGCCGGCACCAAAGCCACCTGCAACGCCGGCAAAGGCGGCAGCAAGTCCGGCGATCGGGTGGCGACCCACCGCGAGGTAGAGGGCTGCAGCCAGCGGTGGCAGGATGATGTAGCCCGCATCGCTCGCGACGCTGCTGTTGGCACCGATGAGCACCACCGCCGGGGTGAGCAGTCGCCGCGGCGTGATGAAGGCCAGGGAGCGCATCAGCGCCGAGAAGAAGCCGAACTTCTCCGCGAGCCCGATTCCGAGCATCGCGACGAAGATAAGTCCGAGCGCAGGCAGCCCGGTGAAGTTCCGCAGCATCGAGGAGAGCATCCAGTAGATGCCTTCGCCCGTAAGAAGGCTGCGCGGTGCGATGGGCGCACCGTTCGGCACAAGCTCGGTCTGTGGCGCACCCGCCGCGTCGAGCAGCGGTCGCACAACCGGCTTGCCTGCGGCGTCGAACACCGGGGTGCCGGCGGCGTCGACGCCCGCTTCGGTCATGATGCGCGGCTGCACCGGCGTGACCTCCCAGCCGAGCGCATCACCGAGCGCAGCGATGCCGATGATCAGGGCGGCGAGAATGACGAAGATGATGGCCGGCTCGGGCAGCTTGTTGCCCACAAACTCGATCCAGTCGAGCGCGGAGCGGCGGGGTTGCGACTTCGATTCAGACATCGTTCACTCTGGGTCTGGAGAGCAGATCGCCATTAACAGGCGCTCACCCTTGGCGGAAGGGGCGACCCGTGGCGCGGCTCCCCACCTGCCTCGGCTTTCGCTGGCGCTCAGCGCGTCGCGCAGTTGTTCTCTTCCGGCGTCCGGATGCCCCAGTGGGCCGCGCAGGCCGGGCTGCAGAGGTTGAGGTCTGCCGGCTCGCAGGCGCGGCTGAAGGCGGGGTTGTTGTTGGTGCCGTTGAGCTTGAACCGGGGCAGCGCAGAGGCCGAGCAGTCGCAGCTGTTGCCCTCCGCATCGGACGAGAGGTCGTCGGCGAGGCGCTGGCGGGCGCGCCTTCGCTCGTCATCGAGCCACCCCGCCTTCGCGCGCTCCTCTGGCCAGCTCGTGTCGTCGAAGGTCGGATCGGCAAGGTCAACGAAGGAGACCGCGGCCCCATCTTCTTCCCTGCGTCAGGCGCTGTCGGACGTTACCAGCGCGGCGACGCCAGCCACGATGGCCTCGTAGAGCGCGCCCGGCGAGTCGCCAATCTGCCTGCCCACTAGGCCTCGTCGAGGCTGGAAGGTTCGCCTGGTTGTGCAACCCCATCGGCGGCATCGAGGCGAATGGCGAGCCAGGTTGCCGCGACGATCAGCAGCGTTGTGTCGATGTAGAAGACCGCAAAGCGCTGATTCGGCAACCAGAGAAAGGCGATTGCGAGCCCTGCTGCCACAACGCCAAGATGCAAAAATACCCGCCCGCGATAGTGCCCTGAACGCCAGAGAAGGAGCGGCAGCACCATCCCTGCCATCGCGACGGCCAGACGGAACAGGTCACCAGCACCGCGCATCGAGAACCCGAGACTGTGAAGCACCTTCGCCACGCCGAGCCCGCAGAGTTCGAGTGGCCTTGAGCGCCAGAGCTCCTTCGCGATCGTCAGTGCTGCCCGTTCGCATCGAAGCGTTACCGCGCCGGCGTCCGTCACCCCTTCGCAGTCATCGGCGAGCCCTGCATCCTGCTCCGGCGTCAGGACCGGGCTTGCGCCGTGGTGCAAGAGCGCTTCGAACCGGCCCATGAGCGTTCGCTCGTTCGGCTTGCTGCCGCCGAAGCTGAAGTACCCCGACCCCAGAAGCAGGTTCGTGCCATTCGTATTCGCAAGTGCCGGAGTTCCTGTCCGTGCTCCCACCAGCGCAACCCAAGGCAGCAAGACGAGCACAGCCGTCACTGCCGCGACCAGCGGAGGGCGCCAGTCCCAGCCGGGTCGGCTGCCGCTGAAGCGCCCAACAAGCAGCACGAAGACGGGTAGTACAAGGATGACGTTTGCCTTCATGAGCGTAGCGAGCGCAAGCAAGAGACCCACGACGGCCGCCTGTCTCTGATTCCGCCTCATGTCGTTGGAGCCTTCGCGGAGCAACAGGGCGAGAGCCGCGCCGTTCAGCAGAAGAAACGACATTGCCTCCGCTATCGCGAGCGATGAGAGCAGGTGGAAGGGAAGCCATACCGCCGAGAGCGCGCCCATCCAGAGCCCCATGCGGCGCGGCCGAAGCCGGGGAGCTGCTCCTACCCAGAGGGCTGGAATCAGGCTGCTCAAGGCAAGGTTGATGCAGCGGGTTGCGACCAGCACCCAGGCCTCCGGAACGACTTCCTGTACCACTGCCACCATGAGCGGCATGCCCGGTGGCCGCACGCCCTCCGAGAGAGCACTCCAACCCTGCTCACGGAACAGCGAGGCGGCCTTCATGTAGTGGAGTTCATCTCCTACCCCGACGCCGGTTAGTGCTCCGGTTGCGGCAAAAAGCGCGATCCAGCAGGCGAACACCCCGAACCAACAGGCAGTCGCTCTACGGAGCCCCGAGGTCTGATCCTGTTGCATGACTCACCAAGTCCGAACCGAGAGTGCCGCGCGCGTCGCGGTCATCGAACTAGCGACAAGGCATCGCAGCGGAAAGAGAATCTCCGGCTCCCGAGCGGCTCAGCCTCCTGCTCGAGCAGGCAGATCGACGCGACGTATGAGCAGCCAGCCTTCGAGCCTAGCCAACTTTCGCTCCCGTTGCGGCGAGGCCTCTCCTCCTCAGCGCCACTGCTGTGCCAACCAGCAGGAGGACGAGCAGCCCGCCGCCCCACCAGAGCGCCTGAGCCTGCGCAACCGGCTCGGACGGACCGCTTGCGGCCGGCACGATGGGCTTGGTCCGCACTCACATCAGGGCGCCGCCTATCTCGCGGCAGCTCCCCGCGCGAAGGGTATGGTCGCCCGCAATCCAGCTGCAGTCGCTGCCGAGCGATTGGCCCGCGCAGACATCCCAGGGCTGGCGGTCGGTGTGGCCGGCATGCGCCCAGCCGGCTGCCGGCAGAAGCAGCGCGGCGAGGAGGGCGGCCCCGTGCAGGCCTTTGCTCACGGGCAGTCGGCCGCGCAGGTCGTGGGTGTCTCAGGGCCATCGCAGAGGCCGTCGCCGCAGCAGCGGGCTGCGCGACACAGCGGCGCTGCGGGCGGGGTCACGCGCTACCGCACTGCCGTGGCACTGCTGCGCGCCGCAACCGTTCAATACGAGGAGCAGCAGCCCCAAAGACCGCCCGCTACCTAGACGCGCCGCATGGCGTTGCAGCATCATCTTCCCCTCCCGCAATGGTTGCGCTGCTTGTGACAGCCATTCCAGCCATGCGCAATGTTGCGCTGCATGACCTCTGCCAACCGGAGTGGCCCTCACACCGCCGGCGTCTCGTTCACCGCGAGCCGCTCGCGCCGCCCTCACTCCGGCTGAGTAAAGTAGGTCTCGGCCGCGTCACTGTCTTCGGCCCATCGTCCGTCAGGTCTGCGGACGTAGACGCTTGGCTCCCTGAAACTGCCGCACTGACGATAAAACCATTCGATGAACTCGGTCTGCCCATCATGGTTGAGATCGATGAATTCGACTTCGCTGCGTAAGGAACCTTGCTTCTCAAGCTCGGCCTTCGCCGCCGCGACCTCGATGTCCGACGGATGCCTCGCGGCCAACGCAATCTCTGGGCGGAGTATCATCGTGGTGTGTTCTACGATCTTTACTTGCTGGTAACCCTCCACGCGATCGTCCCAACTTCCGTCCGGCTGCTCGGTCCATGTGACACCCCAACTATCATGGCAGGCGCCGTAGTCGTATCTCACGTAGAATGTTCGAGGGTCGCCGTTCGTGCCGCCCTCGGCATGACCACAGATTCCCTCCGCTGACGCCAGCCTCGCGCAGAGTCGAGCCACCAACAGCTCATAGGCCGGCGACCCTTCTTCCGGCATGCCCGGAGGGATGCCGCTGCCCTCGTCTGCGCTCCCCGAACCCTCCGCTGCTGCCGCCTCTGAACCTTCTCCGCCGCTCGGCACCAGCGCTGCGGCGGGGGCAGGTGGGCTCTCCACCGCAGGAATGGCTGCCGGAGCCACAGGCAGCGGGCTGCCCGCCACTGCGGCGCTGCGGGCGGGGTCACCCGACGCCGCACTGCCTTGGCACTGCTGCGCGCCGCAACCGTTCATCACGAGGAGCAGCAGCCCCAAAGAC
>JABMMX010000328.1 GCA_013205435.1 Deltaproteobacteria bacterium | reverse complement strand
GTCGACGACACCACCGTTGCAGACACCACGGTCGACGACACCACCGTTGCAGACACCACGGTCGACGACACCACCGACACCACCGTCGAGGATACCACGCCGCCCTTCCCTCCGGCGGTCACCGTGCTCGACCCGAGCACCTTTCCGAGCCCGCCCTACCTCATGTGGGTAACGCAGACGGCCGTCTCGGTTCGTTGGGAGACCGCTGCAGCCGAGCCCGGCGTGGTCCGCTTCGGCTACGCGCCAGACGCGCTCACCGCGGGTTACTCGGAGGGGGTATCGCGAACCACCCACGAGGTCCGCCTCGAAGGGCTGCTGACTGGCTCCACCATCTACTACTCCGTCGGTACCGAGGCTGGAGCCACGCCCGTGAAATCGTTCCGTACCGCGCCCGCAGACGGCGCCGGCGATGCCTTCTCCTTCGTCGTTTTCGGCGACAACCAGGACGGCCCCGCCAACTTCCGAGGCCTGACGCCGCGCATGGCCGCCTACGACCCCGACTTCGCAATGTCGACGGGCGACTGTGTGCAGAACGGTACGCGGGGCGAGTTCCGAAGCCAGCTCTTTCAGCCACTCACCGCCCTTGCCTCCACCGTCCCCTTCTTGGTCGGCGCCGGCAACCACGAGCGCTACTCCGACTCCGGCGCCTCACTCTTCAACGAGTACATGTCGCAGCCGGGCGACGAGCACTGCTTCGGCTGGCGCTACGGCTCCATGTTCGTCCTCTTTCTCGACACCGAGGACTCCGTAGACCCGGGCAGCCCGCAGTACATCTGCATCGAGAACCAGCTCGGCTCGGAGGCTGCAACCAGCGCCACCTTCCGCGCCGCCGTCTTCCACAAGCCGCCGCGCATCGAGTTCTGGTTGGGCGGCCGCCTCGCCTTCCCCGCATCGATGGAGGCACCGCAGGTGCGCAACATCCTCGAGCCCCTCTTCGCCTCCTACAACGTCAACATCGTCTTCAACGGCCACAACCACCTCTACGCCCACACCCCCGAGCTGCCCAACGGCATCACCTGGGTGACCACGGGCGGCGCCGGCGGCACGCTCGACACGCAGTCCTTCTTCTGGCGCGTCGGCACCTGGCCCGAGATCGACACGCAGATCTCGCAGTTCCACTTCATGGATGTGAACGTGGTCGGCAGCACGATGAGCCTCGAAGCGGTGGCTGCCAACGGCAGCATCCTCCACTCCTTCTCCATCGTCCCCTAGGCGGGGCCGGCTTCGTTGCGGAGCGCCGCTGCGAGGCGGCGGAGCCCCTCTTCGGTCGAGACCTCCGGCTGGTAGCCGAAGTCACGCGCAGAGGCGCTGATGTCGTACCAGTGGTCGGTGGAGAGCTGCTTGGCCACGAACCGGGTCATCATCGGCTCGCTCTCTCGCCGCAGCAGCGTGAAGATGAGTTCGAGCAGCGCGCCAACAGCGTAGGCCACAGATGGCGGAATCGTCCGAGCTACGGGTGCAAGCCCCGCTGCAGCAACGATGCCGTTGACCAGGTCGCGGAGCGGCATCGGCTCGCCGTTGGTGATGAAGTAGGCCTTGCCGCCGCAGGCGCCGCCGCGCTCCAGGCAGTCGGCCGCGAGCAGGTGGGCCGTTGCGGCATTCTCGACATAGACGCCGTCGATGACGTTGCTGCCGTCTCCCACAAAGCGGAGCCGACCTGCGCGATGACGCTCGATGATGCGCGGCACGAGGTGGTTGTCGCCGGGCCCCCAGATGAGGTGGGGCCGCAGCGCAACGGTCGCGAGCTTCTCGCCGTGCTGTGCGAGCACCATCTTCTCTGCCTCCGCCTTGGTCGCGGGATAGGCCGTCAAAAAGTGGGATGCGTAGGGGGCCGATTCATCCACGCCCGCGACATCGTCGCCGCCATGCACCACGCTCGGCGTGCTCGTGTAGACGAGGCGGGCAACGCCCTGTGCAGCGCAGGCCGCGAGCACGCTCTCGGTGCCCACGATGTTGGCAACGCGGTAGCTCTCGTAGGAGCCCCAGACACCTGCCTTGGCGGCCACATGGAAGACCGTATCGCACCCCTCCGCAGCCCGCATCACGGCGGCTGCATCAGCGAGGTCGCCACGCACCGCTGTCACGCCCATCGCAGCCAGCGCGGGGTAGTCGCCCCGCTGCAGCGAAACGACCTCTACGCCGCGCACCCGCAGGTCGCGGCAGATGTAGCTGCCGAGGAAGCCGCCACCGCCTGTAACGAGCGCCCGCTTCACGGCAGCCTCCCCCGCGCCCAGACCGCCAACGTCTCTCGGTTGATCTTGGCGTTGTGGCGCACGTCGACCGGGAAGCCCGGATGGAAGAGAATCCGCTTCACCCGCACGGTGACGGGGTTCGAGGCGGCCATCGCCAGCAGTTCGCGCTCGATGCGCTTCTTCTCCCGCGCGGCGGTGTTCGGCTCCAGTTCCACACAGAGCAGCGGCTCGCGGATGCCGGCAACCGTTACGCCGACGAGTGCGGTCCGGTAGACATCCGGGTGGGTGTTGAAGACCTCCTCGAGGTTGACCGAGAAGAGGGTCGCATCTTCGAGCACCACGCGGTGGCCCTTGCGCCCGCAGAACCAGAGGCGGCCCTTGGCGTCGAGGTAGCCAAGGTCGCCCATCCGGTGCCAGAGTTCGCCGGAGGCCGAGACCATCTTGGAGCGAGCATCGGCCCCTTCGTCGTTCAGATAGCCCGTGGTCACCACGTCGCCGCAGACAGCGATCTCGCCCACCTCTCCAACGGCGCAATCGGTCGCGAGCGCGGGGTCTGCGATGGCCTCATCGGTGATAGCGATGACCCGGAGTCGGATGGATGGCACGGGCGGGCCTACGCAGACGCCGGCGCCCTTCTCTGTCTCGGCCCAGGTCTCTGCCAGAATCTCGTTGCTCGACATCATCGCGACGGGCAGCGACTCGGTGGCGCCGTAGGGCGGGAAGAGCTCTCCATCGGGCGAGATGAGCGCGAGCATGCGGCGCATCACAGGTGCAGGCACAGGCGCGCCGGCGGCCATGATACGACGCAGCGTCGGCATCTTCGACCCTTTCGCCTCGCCCCAGCGGCTCACCGTGTTGAGCAGCGCCGGAGAGCCAAACATGGTGGTCGCACCGAACGCATTCACCGCCTCGATCACATTCGGAGGATAGACCTTCGCGGGACGCGATGCGTCCATGTCGGGGATGACCGAGGTCATGCCGAGCGCGGGGTCGAAGAGGGCAAAGAGCGGGAAGGTGGGCACATTCACCTCGCCCTCTTGGATGCCAAACATGTCGCGGATGGCGGCCACCTGGGCGGCGAAGTTCTTGTGGCGGCAGATGGCGCCCTTCGGCGGGCCCGTGGAGCCGCTCGTGAAGAGGATGGCCGCGATCTCATCGGCGGTCGTCTCTGCCATCGGCACAGGCTTGGCGCGACCGGCCGCGATGACCTCCTCCAGACTGACGCCGCCCCAACCCAGACGACGACCGACGGTGACGAGGTGGGTGAGGGTCTCGCGCCCCCAGCCGAGAACGATGCGGGCGGCGTGGGCGGGCGGGATGCCGATGAAGGCGGTCGGCTTGGAGCGGGCGATGCAGCCCTTGATGTTCTTGAGCCCGATGCCCGGGTCGATGAGCACCGGCACGATGCCGGCCTTGAAGAGCGCAAAGGTGAGCGCAAACAGGTTGAGCCCCGGCTTCACCATGAGAGCGGCGCGGTTGCCCCGCCTGATCCCGATCGCGAGCAGCCCGGCGGCGATGTCGTCGCTGAGCTGGTTGAGCTCTGCGTAGGTCATCCGCGCGTAGCTATCGCGGTCGCCTGGGTCTCCGCCCGTGGCGCAGTAGATGGCGATGTCGTTCGGGCGGCGCGCGGCCATCGCGGAGAGGTGACTCGCGATATTGACCGAACTCATGGCGTGGCGCTTCCTGTCACGGGGGCGTTTCGACGAAGGAAGTCGACCACCTTCGGCAGGAGCTCATCGCCCGCATCCTCGAGCACATAGTGGCCGCCATCAGCGACCCGGTGCACCTCGGCCTGTGGCCAGGCCTGCTCGAAGGTTTTGAGGAAGCTCTCGTCGAAGACGAAGTCCTTGAGACCCCAGCCCAGAAAGACCGGCGTTGCGGCAAACTGCTTCAGCCCTGCGCCGGTCGCGGCAACAAGAGCGTAGCCGCGATCGTCGGGCGCAAGCGGGATGTCCTGCACAAAGCGGAGCGTCGCGAGCCGGTTTTCCCGCTTCGCGTAGGGCGCCACAAAGGCGGCCCGGAGCTCCGGCGTCAGCGCCTTCCGTGTGACCGCAGTGTAGGCCGCACCCACCGCGAAGGCATTGAGTCCCGACACAAGCGCTGCGCCGATGGGCGTGTTGCGGACGAGCCAGAGCTGCCACGGCAGCCGCTTGATGTGGGGATTGGGAAAAGCACCCGTGTTGAAGAGGCAGATGCGCCCCACCCGACCCGGGTTCTGCACGGCCCAGGCCATGCTGATCATGCCACCCCAGTCGTGCGCCACGATGGTCACGGGTCGGTCGAGCGCGAGGTGGTCCATGAACCGGCCAAAGTCGGCTACGCGCCGCTCGAAGGTGAATTCGTAGTCGACATCCGTGGGCCGCGACGAGAGGCCGCAGCCGATGTGGTCGGGCGCGATGCAGCGGTAGTCGGCGCGCAGGGCGCCAATGGCGTTGCGCCAGAGGAAGCACCAGCTCGGGTTGCCATGCACCATGACGAGAGGCTCGCCTGTGCCCTCATCGAGGTAGTGCTGCTCGTGGCCGCCGTTGTCCCAACGCTGCGACCGGTAGGGAAGGAGTGCGTCCGCGACGCCGATGTCGGCGAGCGTGAGGCTCACCAGACAATCTCCGCCATGGAGCAGTTCAGACCGCTCCCGATGCCGAGCAGGCCGACTCGGTCGCCCTTCTTGATGCGCCCCGCCTCGATGGACTTCGACAGCGCGATGATGATGGAGGCGGGTCCTACGTTTCCATACTCGGGGAAGATGGCGAGCACCTTCTCCATAGGCAGGCCAAGCAGGCTGCAAAGCGAGTCGGTGTGGACCTTGCTCACCTGATGGAGGCAGTACTCGTCGAGCTCCGTGTCGCCCCAGCCGAACTCAATCTTGGCCAGTTCGAAGGTCTGCTGGGCAAGTTCGAGGCCGGCGATGAGGAGCTTTCTGGTGTCGGTGAACATCCGGTCGGGGTAGCCGATGCAGAGCCGGTTGTGCTCGGTTGCTGCGAGCGTCACACCGCCCACGTAACGGGCTGCATCGGGGTGAAGTTCCGATCGGCAGAGCACCATGGCCGCGCCGCCCGACCCAAGCGTCAGCGTGGCGAAGTTGGCGCGGAACTCCTTCTGGTCGATGTTCGGGTCGAGCAGACGGGCAATGGTCGCGGAGATGGGCGGCCGGCTGTCCTCGCCGTCCACAATGAGACCGTAGTCGATGCTGCCGTTCTCAATCATCGAGGCGACAAGGTCCATCCCGTTCAGGAAGCCGAGGCAGGCGTTGCCGACGTCGATGTTCATGCAGGTGGAGGGCATGCCGAGGTTGCCATGGACAATGCAGGCCGTCGAGGGCTCAAGGTAGTCGCGGCAGACGGAGGTGTTGATGAGGATGCCGACGCGGGCGCGGTCGATGCCGCCGCGCTCCAGCGCAATCTCGGCAGCCGCGGTGGCCGCGTCGCTGGGCATGTCGCCCTCGTTCAGCCAGCCGCGCGATGCGATACCTGTGAGGCTCTCGAGCAGGCCCGGCTGGACGGCGATGCGCTCCATTGTTGGAGCAATCTGCTGCTCAATCCAGGCAGAGGAGACCCGGTTCGGGGCGTCGGCATGGGCGACAGACAGAATGGATACTTGTTGAAATTTCACGGCACTCCCGCAGCAAAACACCACCGCGGATCATACTCCGCGGCCGCGGGTCTCTAGGGCAGCGCTGCGCCGCCCGTCAAGCAAGTCAAATGCCGCAGCATGTCAGATGAATTGCACCGAATCCTCGGAACAGTCTGCCTGACGGACTGCTCGCTTAGGGGCAGGCCATCGTGCCGAAGCAGTCGCTGTCGTCGCAGTCGACGGTGCCGTCGGCGTCGTCATCGGCACCGTTGGCGCAGTTGAGTTCCACCGCACCGGGGACGGTGCAGTTGGGGTCGGTCGCGCAGCCGCTGTCGTCGCAGTCAACGGCGCCGTCAAAGTCGTTGACGATGCCGTCGCCGCAGGTGCGGCCCTGCTCGGGGATCACGGCGCCGCACGCAAAGGAGCTGAAGCAGTCGCTGTCATCGCAGTCGACTGCGCCGTCGCCATCATTGTCGGTGCCGTCACCGCAGGCGCGACCCGTCTCGTAGATGGGTGTGCCGTCGCAGCCACCGGTGCCAGCGCAGGAGGGGTCGTCGCAGTCGGTGAGACCGTTGCCATCGTTGTCGGTACCGTCGTTGCAGGCACGACCCGTCTCAGGCAGGACGGGGAGGCACCCCAGCAACGCAGCGCAGTCGGTGTCGGCGCAATCGGTGGCGCCGTCGCCGTCATTGTCAAAGGCGTCGAAACAGAGCGCATCGGCCTCGGGCACGGGGCCGGTGGTGCAGTTGGCGGCGAGGGCGCAGTCGGTATCGTCGCAGTCGGCGGCACCATCGGCATCGTTGTCGAGCGTGTCGCGGCACTGCGTTCCAACCTCGGCGGTCGGCACAAAGCAGTTGGGCGAACCGGCGCAGTCGGTGTCGGCGCAGTCGGCGGCTCCATCGCCATCGTTGTCGGCGCCATCGAAGCAGTCGCGACCTGTCTCGGTGGTCACAGGCGCGCAGCCCGGCTCCCTGGCGCAATCGGAATCGTCGCAATCCACAGCACCGTCGCCGTCGTTGTCGATGCCCT
>JABMMX010000327.1 GCA_013205435.1 Deltaproteobacteria bacterium | reverse complement strand
GGTCACGACCGCACGCGCGGATCCGGATGACAACGCCGACGCGCCCCGATAGAGGCTCGACAGGTCGTCGCGAACGCGCGAGACCCATCACACAATCTTTGGGGGAATCATGACGACAGCGCTCCGCATTCACTGCCGCACCGCGTGCGTTATCCTTGCCTGCCTCGCATTCAGTTCGAACGCGCTGGCGGCCAAGCCGGGCGGCATAAAGTTTCAGGGGCTACTCAGTGCCGCCGCTTCCGCGCCCATGCGCGACGCGAGTGCCAAATGCGAAGAGGGCGACGCCGCAGTCTGTTGGAGCCTCGCCAACAGCTTGTTACGCGCCGCGCGGACCTCTGCGCCCGGAAGCAACTGTGCGCTGCTCGACCGTGACGACTGCACGGAATCCTACACCGAACTCGGCTGTGCGATCAGCCGGTACGCTTGCGACGGCGGGGTGGCAGAGGCCTGTGCCGCAGCGAGCAAGGAGTGTGCCGATGGGCGAGGCCAGAGCCTGCTTGCCTCGCTGACTTCGACCGCGGAAGCCGCCAGCCCGGCTAGTCTAGGGGCGCGGATGGAGGATGTTCGTTCAGAAGACAGAAGGAGCCCTGAGGCGGTTCCGCCCCCGCCGGCCACCTCCCGTACAGCGATATCACCGAGTGCAAGCCGACAGTCTCAGGCGAGATGGACCCAAGCAACACCACCGGCTCCGACCGCGGCAACATACGGCGAGGAGGGGCTCGCGGTGGTTGTCGCTTGGAGCGACTCGGTAACAGGTCCAGACCCGCTCGACGCGCAGCTTGTTTCGGCCGTCGTCGCGCAAGGATTCCGGGTGGTCGATCGTCCGCTGCGCATGGCGCCCGCCCTCTTTCTCCAGCAGGAGCGCCCCGACTGTGACCCCTGGTATCTGAAAGAGCTGATCCTCGAACTCGACGCAGACCTAGCGGTCTGCGCCTCCGTGAGGCAGGGTCAGCTCAACCTCACCGCAGCATCTTTGCGCCGCGACGTAACCCGCTACACCACACTGATCGTAGCGAACGACCTCCAGGTGGTTGACGGACAGCTCGCAGCAATCTCCCTCCCCGAGATTGTACGACCGAGTGCCGGGATGAGCGTGTCAGCAGACCTGAAGGCCGCCTACGACGCCTTCCCCACCGTAACCATCGAGCTGCCTGTCACCGACCGTCTCAGTCTTGGCGTCCGAGGCGGATATCAGGACACCGACGTTGAACCCACCCCCTACTTGATGCTCGGATTGCAGGCTCGGCTCTACTTCAATGACTACCAAGATGGGCTCTTCCTAGGCCTGCACACCGACTGGGCCTCTGCCTCCTATTCAGATGAACTGCAGGCAAAATCGTTCAACATTGTGACCACAGGACTTTCTGCCGGGTATCGCCTCGATCTCCCCTTCCACATCAGCGTCACGCCGAAGGTCGAAGGGCTGCTCGTGAACCAACGCACAATGATCGACACCGTGGTCTCGGAGGGCAAAACCAAGGCATGGGCCGACCCCGAAGTGGAGGGTCGCGCAACCCTCGAGGTTGGCTTCAAGTTCTAGGACGCAACCCGGCGTCTCCGCACACCTTTCCTACGCGAGCGGCGCCCATGACTTCTCAGGCTCAACCATGACCCTCTTCGACCTACTCCGCCTGCACGACAGCCAACTTGAACCTTCGGCCACGAAGGTCCATCTCGCAGCCTTCAATGGACAGGATGAACCCATTGCGGTCTGGCGCCGCGGCGACTTCGAGGCCTGGCAGCGCTGGCAGTTCCAGCGGGTCTTCGAGCGCCCCTACGTCGTCAGCCTGGTGCGCATCCCGGCTCGAAACGACCGCTGGCTCTTCGCGGGCGCCTACAAGGTGCTCGGCTGCCGTCCCCACCCTGAGCACGAGGGCAACTGGCTCTACGATACGCAAGAGGTCGAGGGGACCCGCCCGCTGACAGGGCGCCTGGTGGTGGCGCACCACAGGACGGGGCGGAACAGCTTCCGCCTCGCAGAAACCTTCTGCGACACGCTCGCCGTGGCGGAGATTCGCGAGGAGCCGATGCTGCTCGAACCCTTCTGCACCTACAGCGAGGTGCGGCTGAGCAAGGCGGAACTCGACCTCATCGTGCGCGCCGGAGAGCCGTCGTGGCGGGCCGCCCTCTCTGCCATCGCCGGTATCTACCTCATCACCGACACGTCGAACGGAAAACTCTACGTAGGCAGCGCCACCGGCGACACGCGCGCCGTGGGCGAAGGCGGCATTTGGAGCCGCTGGTGCGACTACAGCCGCAACGGCCACGGCGGAAACGTCGAGCTCAAACGGCTGCTCGCCCCGACGCCCGCGGGCGAGGGCCCCGACCATGCGCGCCACTTCCAGTACTCCATCCTCGAAGTGGCAGATACCCACACGAGCGGCCTCGACCTGCTCCGGCGTGAGAGCCACTGGAAGCAGGTGCTGCAGAGCGGCCGGTTCGGATACAACGGGAACTGAGGCGCCCCTACCGCGCCAAGGCCGCCAGCGCTGCGCGGGCCTGGAACCCGAGCTCTGGTGGTCGCATCTGTTGCGCGC
>JABMMX010000326.1 GCA_013205435.1 Deltaproteobacteria bacterium | reverse complement strand
CGCCTGGCCACGTCGACTTCACCATCGAGGTCGAGCGCTCACTGCGCGTGCTCGATGGAGCCATCGGCGTCTTCTGCGCTGTTGCTGCCGTGCAGCCTCAGTCCGAGACGGTTTGGCGTCAGGCCAACCGCTACGGCGTCCCTCGGATCGCCTTCGTCAACAAGATGGACCGTGTCGGTGCCGACTTCGATCATGTGCTGTCCAAGATGCGCGAGCGGCTTAAGTGCCAACCGGTGGCGCTGCAGTTCCCCATGGGGCAGGCGGAGACCTTTGTCGGGCAGATTGATCTGCTCAAGATGAAGGCCTACCGGTATGACTCCGAGTCGCTCGGCACCTCGATCCTCGAGGAGGAGATTCCGGCTGAGTTTCTCGCTGATGCCACCTCCGCGCGCGAGCGCATGGTCGAGGCCATCGCCGAGGGCGACGACGACATTGCCACCCGCTTCCTCGAGGGTGAAGAGATCGCCACGGATGACCTTCGGGCTGCCATCCGGAGGGGCTGTCTAGCGCTCTCACTGGTGCCAGTTTTGTTGGGTTCGGCTTTCAAGAACAAGGGTGTGCAGCCGCTGCTCGACGCGGTCATCGACTTCTTGCCGTCGCCGCTCGATGTGAAGCCGGTGCGCGGCCTGAGGCCCTCCGCTGTAAAGGCCGTGGAGTCGCTGCCCCGTCCCTTTGAGGATGGCGACTACGAGAGCCGGCCCGCGGACGCGTCGGCACCTTTTGCGGCACTCGCCTTCAAGATCATGAACGACCCCTATGTGGGCACGCTGACCTACTTCCGCGTCTACAGCGGTACCTTTTCAGCAGGTTCCGCCGCGCTCAATCCCGGCAAAGACAAGCGCGAGCGGATCACCCGTCTCCTCCAGATGCACGCCAACAAGCGCGAAGATGTGGAGTCGGCGTCGGCAGGCGAGATCGTCGCGGCCGTCGGCCTTCGCTACACCACCACGGGCGATACGCTCTGTGATGAGAAGGCCCCCATCATTCTAGAGAGGATGGTCTTTCCGGAGCCTGTCATCTCGATCGTCATCGAGCCGCGTACGAAGGCTGACCAAGAGAAGCTCGCGCAGAGTCTGCAGCGCCTGGCGGTCGAAGACCCCTCGTTCCGGGTGTCGGCTGATGCAGAGACCGGCCAGACACTCATCTCAGGCATGGGCGAACTTCATCTCGAAATCATCGTCGATCGCCTCATGCGCGAGTTCAAGGTGGATGCCGCAATCGGCAAGCCCCAGGTCGCCTACCGCGAGACCGTGGGTGCCGTCGGGCAGGGCGAGGGCAAGTTCATCCGGCAGATGGTTGGCAAGGGGCAGTATGGCCACGTCTGGCTCGAGCTGACGCCAACGCAGCGGGGCAGCGGGATCACCTTCAGCAACGCTGCAAAGGAAGAGGCGGTGCCAGCCATCTACGTTGCAGCCGTAGAGAAGGGCGTACGGGAGTCGGCCGACAACGGCGCGCTGATTGGCTATCCGATGCTCGATGTGTCGGTGAAACTGTATGACGGATCTTTCGACATGACCGACTCGTCCGAGCAGGCTTTTCGGATCGCGGGCTCGCTCGCCTTCCGTGAGGCGGCGCGGCGTGCGGGCGTGCAGCTTCTTGAGCCTGTCTTTGACGTGGAAGTCACTGTTCCTGAAGAACATTTGGGCGACGTGATCGGCGACATCAACCGCCGCCGGGGTCATGTTGTCGACATCGAAGAGAACTTCGGGCTGAAGGCGATTCGTGCACAAGTGCCATTGTCTGAAATGTTCGGTTATGCTACAAGCGTCCGCTCCCTTACGCAGGGCAGAGCCAGTTACGCGATGCAGTTTCATCATTACGAGCCCGTCCCCCGCAACGTTCAAGAAGTGATCGTTGCGAAGGCCGGGGGTTCGTTGTCTTAGTCGTCGACCAAAACCAGAAGAGAGGAAGCGTCATGTCCAAGGAGAAGTTCGAGCGTAACAAGCCCCACGTCAACATCGGAACCATTGGTCACGTTGACCATGGCAAGACGACCCTGACGGCCGCTATCACCAAGGTGATGGCGCAGATTAGCGGCAAGGGCAAGGCGATTAAGTTCGATGAAATCGACAAGGCGCCCGAGGAGCGCGAGCGTGGTATCACGATCGCCACGGCCCACGTCGAGTACGAGACGCCCGCGCGCCACTACGCTCACGTCGACTGCCCCGGACACGCCGACTACGTCAAGAACCTGT
>JABMMX010000325.1 GCA_013205435.1 Deltaproteobacteria bacterium | reverse complement strand
CTGCGCTGCAGCTGCTGCGCCTCGCCCTCTTCCAGCTTGGGCGGAACGAAGATGTGGACTCGTTCACCGAGGAGGAACGCCAAGAGATGGGACTGGAGCTCGACCGGCGCGGCCTCGAAATCCTGCTGCATCCCTCGCTCAGCGAGCCGACCCGCCGCCGCGCGGGCCGGTTTGCGGCCAACCGCTTCTCGGGCGCCAGTGACGACCTCCGCGAGTTTGCGCAGCTGCTGCAGGCGCGAGGGGTGAGCGAGATGGCGCTGCAGGAGCGTATCGAACTGCTCCACCGGCTCAGTAGCTTCGCCGACTCCTCGCTCGGGCAGACGGCGCGGCGGCGGCTGGATTCCCGCCGCCAGCTGCTGCTGCAGACGCTTGAGGAGGGCGCCCTCCACCCATCGTTCGCGGAGCAGCTCGGCCGCGACGCAGACGGCTGGCTCGGACTCCTCGATGCCGCAGAACCCGGCCGCGCAGACACCCTCCGCGAGCAGGCCGCGGCCACCCTCCTTGCCGCTGGGAACGGCCAGGCCGCACTCGCCACCCTCATGCGCGTCGCTTCGCCGTCGGCAGCCCTGCTTGCCGCCGCCTACGAGGCCCAGAGGCAGTGGAGCGAAGCTGCGGCACAGTATCTCGAGGCCGGCGACCGGGCCGCCGCTCACCGCTGCTACAGAGCCGAGGGCGCCCTCGCACAGGCCCTCGCGACCACAGACGACCCCGAGACGACAGAGCGGCTGCAGCAGCTCGACCGTGGACTCGGATTTCTGCGCGACCACTTCGATGGCTGGCTGACCGCTGCCGAGAGGCTCCAAGTCACGGCGGCAATCGCCAAGGTCGACCATGCAAAGGAGCTCGCTGCAACCCGCGCAGAGACCACCGCGCGGCTCGCAGAGGCGAGGGCCGATGCGGCGCGGGCACGGGAGCTGCTCGCAGGCGCCAACAGCCGAGAAGCGGAGCACCGCAAACAGGCCGACAAGCTCCAGCGCGATCTCGAGAACCTGCAGGCGCGCGAAACCAGACTCGCTGCGTCGCTGACAGCCGTGGGCATGACGGAGCGGCGACTCGACGACGACACCACTGCACTTCAGGCCCAGGCAGTAGCCAACCGGAACGAAAAGAGCCGCCTCGATGTGCTCCACAAGACCTTGGAGAAACAGAAGGCCAACGCCGAGCGCGACGAGACCGAAATGCTCGCGATGCTCGAAGAGGCAGAGGTCGCGCGTAGTGCGCTACGCGACGTAGAGCTTGCCCGTGACGAAGCAGCAGCAGCGCGCGACCAGCTGCGGGTACGACTCCAGCAGGTAGAGGCCCGCGACGCGCGACGCGCCGACGAACTTGCGACTGTCACCATGAGAGCAGAAACAGCCGAGGCTGATCGGCATTTGGCCCTGCGGAGCGTTGCCGCGCTGCGCACGCAGTCGGTGGAGGACAACAACCGCTTTCTCCGCGAACAAGAGGAGCTGTGCGAGCAGCTCGATGTTGCGAAGGCGGCTGCAGCGGCCATTACCCGCCAGCAGTCGCTCGAACTTGCTGCGCTGAAGTCTACCTTGGAGACGACACAGGCAGAGCTCCTCCGCAGGCGGTCGGTCGCAGAGCAACGTGAGAGCGCCGTCGCGGCCGCAATTCCCGCTCCCGTCAGTTCCCCATCGACCGACGCCGCGGCGAAGCTCGACCAAACCATGGTCGCCACCATCGAGGCAGGTCGAAAGCTATGCCTCTCGCCAGAGGAGTTTCTCTCGACCCGAAACGACACCGACCTCCTCTACTGGAATGTTCACGGCCCCCAGATCGCGACCTCGCTCATCACGCTGTTGAACGCAGATGCACAGGCCAACGTGCACTCACTCGCAACGAGATCGGCGATCACGCGGGCACGCATCGAAGCGATGCTCATCGCGGCCTTCGGCTTCAAACCCGTCTGGAACGACGCCCTCACGCCGCGTGACCGCGCATCGCTCCTGCCCTGGCTCGACGAACTCAAGCGGCGCTGCTCAACCCAGCGTGCAAACCGTCCCGCTGAGCCGACGCCCTCCGGCCTCGGCACCTTCGCTGCGCTCCTCGAACAGGCCAAGCGCAAGGGCTGAGCCCGCCTACTCTATCCCCAGCCGCGCTGCGATGCTGCCCGCGATCGCCAGCACGATGCAACGGGTCGACGGCGCCCCGAAGAAGAGCCCCAGCGCCCGCTTCAGCGTATCGGAAGGCGGCCGGCTCCGGCGCGTCGCAGCCTCGGTCCGCGCATAGGCCGCCTCTGCATCCTCCCGCGCCACCGCTGTCGTCTGCTCCTCCATGCAGACAGCCTGCCACGCCCCAACCCCCTTTGCACGCGCCGCGCGCGGCCCTGCACAGCCGCACCGCGTCATCGCTTTCGGTTGCCAGCCAGACCGCTGCGGCGGTAGTTGCTCCCCTTCCCCAACCTCCGAGGTCCCATGTTGCCCCGCAACCGCCTGCTCGCCCTCCTCCTCTGCTCCACCGCACTGCTCACCGGCTGCAGCGACGACAAGAAGAGCGCCACCGCGACCGACACGGGCGGCTCCGGCGACACCAGCCTCACCGATACCAACGGCTCCGCCGATACCACCGCAGACACCGAAGGCTCCGCAGACGGCTCCGACGACACGGCCGCCGTCACCCCGGCACCCCGCGGCGACTGCGACCCGCTCGACCCCTCCAACTGCACCCTCCCCTGGCCCTCCAACCTCTACCTCGAGGCCGACGCCACCACCGAGACCGGCTACCACCTCGCCTTCGGCCCCACCTCCATCGCCTCTGGCCTGGCCGGCGCCCACATGAACCCCGACCTCTTCCGCCGCCTCGACGGCTACTCCGTCGGCACCGCGCTCATGGCCCTCTTCCCCAACCTCGACATCTCGGCGATGGCCACCGAGGACGACCTCGCCCCCTCGCTCGCCGCCGACGCACCCATCCTCTGGTTCAAGGTCGCAGCCGACGGCTCGCTCACCCGAGTCCCCTACTGGGTCGAGCTCGACGCGCAGGAGGCCACCCCCGCCGCCAAAATCCTCTTCGTCCGACCCGGCCTCATCCTCGACGAGGCTGCCCACTACCTCGTCGCCTTCCGCAACCTGACAGACGCGACGGGCGCGGCGATTGCCCCCTCCGCCGCCTTCGCCTCCCTCCGCGACGGCACCGCCCTCCGCGACCCCGAGCTCGTCGCACGCCTGCCCCGGTTCGAAGAAGAGGTCTTCGCCCCGCTCGCCGCCGCCGGCCTCGACCGGAGCAGCCTCACCCTGGCCTGGGACTTCGTGACCGCCAGCAGCCGCTCCACCCACAGCCCCATGCTCAAGATGCGCGACGACGCCCTCGCCGTCGTCGGCAGCCAGGGCCCCGAGATGACCATCACCGAAATCCAAGACTACACCGAGGCCGAAGACGCCGACATCGCCTTCGAGGTCCGCGGCACCTTCCGCGTCCCCTACTACATGGAAGACCTGCCGGTCTCCGACCGCTCCGGCACCGTCGTCGGCCAGGTCTTCCACCTCGGCCCCGACGGCCTCCCCGCGCAAAACGGCTTCCACGACGCCCCCTTCTGGATCCGCGTTCCGCGCGCCGCCCTGAACGGCACGCCGCAGGGGCTCATGCAGTTTGGCCACGGCCTGCTCGGTACCGGCGACGAGATCCGTTACTTCGGCCACGACAGCCTCTCGCAGCGCCACAACCTCATCCACTTCGCAACCAACTGGCTCGGCATGGCGGAGGCTGACGAGGGCCGCGTGCAGTTCATGGTCTTCGACCTCGACCGCTTCCGCTGGCTCTCCGACCTCACCCACCAGGGCGTCATCGACACCCTCCTCCTCGCCCGCTCCATGCG
>JABMMX010000324.1 GCA_013205435.1 Deltaproteobacteria bacterium | reverse complement strand
TGCTCGGCGCGCAGCGGGTCGACGCCATGCTCCGCCTCACCCTCGCCGAACGCGAAGCACGCCGCTGCCGCACCGAACTCATGTTCGAAGAGTACGAAGACTAACGACGCGCCAGCTCCACGAAGTCGCGCAGCGCCTCGTCAAAGCCAAACAGCGCCGCGCCGTCGGCAACGCCCTGGCGAACGCTCACCACCAGGTGCAGCAGGCCGGGGTTCCGCTCCACGACCACCCCCTCGTCGTCCGTGAAGAGCGCCATCGCCCGGTCCGACTTCGAGAAGTAGGCACCCACATCCGGGTGCGAATGGAAGATGACCCGCGCCGTCCAGCCCGCCCGCTCTGCCCGCAGCCAGGGCCGCATGTCGGGCTCGAACCAGTCGGCCGCTGTCCGCAGACCGCCATCCACATCGACGCCGCCCCGTCCCTTTGCGAGGTTGTCGGCCGGCAGAACGCAGAGCGCACCGGCCTCGTCCTCGAAGACAAAGCCGCACCCCTCGCTCGGATAGGCGGGCGCAACCGCCGCATAGACCTCGTCGAGCAACGGGCCGCTGAGCCGCTCCCAGAGCGTACATGTCACCACATCCTCAGACATGGGCCACCGCTGCGCTGCTCCGCTGAAGCTTCCGCGGGTCGAAGTAGCGGTCGCCATGGTCGCAGCAGATGCAGACAATCACCCCCTCGGTGAGCCCCTGCGCGACGCGCAACGCGGCCTCCACGGAGGCGCCGCTGGAGTGGCCAACGACCAGTCCCTCTTCGCGGCCGAGCCGCTCACGCATGGCCCAGCCAGCCTCGGTCCCCATCCAGACGGTCTGGTCGTGGCCCGAGGCCTCATAAATGGCCGGTACGATGCTGCTCTCTAGGTGCTTGAGCCCCTCCAAGCCGTGAAAGGCCGCATCGGGCTGCACCCCCACGATGCGCGCCGCCGGGGCCAGCCGCCGAAGCGCCCTGCCCGTCCCCATCACGGTCCCTGTCGTGCCCAAGCCGGCCACAAAGTGGGTCACACGCCCCTGCGTGTCGCGCACAATCTCGGGACCGGTCGTCAGCTCATGCGCCCGCGGATTGGCCGGGTTGGAGTACTGGTCCGGGTAGAAGTAGCGACCCGTCCGGTCGTCGGCGAGCACCTGATGCGCCAGCTCGATGGCGCCGTCCGACCCCTCAAGCGGGTCGCTGAAGATGATCTTCGCGCCGTAGGCTGCGATGAGCTCCTTGCGCGGCTGCGACACGTTGGAGGGCATGACCAGATGGGCCTCGATGCCCAGCGCCGCGCAGAACATGGCGTAGGCCACGCCTGTGTTACCGCTCGTGGAGTCGATGAGGACCTTGTCGCGGCTGAGCCGACCATCCGCCAGCGCCTCGAGAATCATCTGGCGGGCAGCACGGTCTTTCACAGAGCCGCCCGGGTTGAAGTACTCCAGCTTTGCGTAGACCTCGACCCGCTCCGGAAGACCGGCCGTCACGCCACGCAGGCGCACCATCGGCGTGTTCCCGACCAGGTCGAGCACCGAGGCAGAGACCTGCTCCGACACGGCTAGCCGCCTGCGATCGCGGGGACGATGGAGAGGTCGTCGCCCGACTTCAGCACCGTGTCGAGCCCGTTTAGCTCCTTGATGCTGTCTTCGTTGGCGTAGAGGTTGATGAAGGAGCGGAGGTTGCCCGCCTCGTCGAGTAGCTGCGCAGCCAGTGCCGGGTGCGACAGGCCCAGCGCAGCAATCACCTCACGCACCGTGCCCGCCTCTGCCGGCACCCTGTCGAGACCGCCCGAAAGCTTGCGAAGCGCCGTTGGAATCCGAATCGTAATCGCCATCTCGCTCTCCTATCTGCCGTTTCTCACCACCAGCCAAGGTGGCGCTGCCCGCCTTCGGGCACCAAAACAATCACCTGCGTGGCGCCCTGCACCGCAGCCGCAACGCCAGCATCCACCAACTCTGCGCCCAGCGGCGAGAGCAGAAATCCCTCGCGGTGTGCCACCTGCGTCCGACGGCAGGCAGCATCCTCGGAGAGTGTCCGGCGCCGCTCGAAATCATCCTCGACCCAGACCACAGACAGCCCGGGTGCGACCGCATCGACCGCCTCTACGAGCCCCGCGAAGGCCGGGAGAACCAGAACCGACGGAGCCGACGGCAGCTCTGCAAGCCAACCCGCGAAGGCGAGGCGATGCGCCTCTGCATCGTCCGGATTGAGCAGCACCGCCCCTTCGGGAAGCTCCGAGACCACAGCCACGCCGTAGCTCGAAACCAGCGCCTCAAGTCGGGCCTCGTCGCCCGCCTCTGCCAGCATGTAGGCCGGCCGGCCGGTCGCGCGGGCATAGGCAGCAACCGCAACCGAGTGCCCGTAGCGCCCAGAAAAGCCTACAGCCTCATCAGCAGCCAGCCGAGCAAACTGCGCCGCAACCAGCCGATCCCAGTAGCTGCCCGACGCCTGCCCGCCCTCAAGCTTCAGCAGCACCCGACCATCGCCCGACTGCCGCAGCCGCACCAGCGGGGAGCCGCCAACAAGCGCTCCCCAGCTCACGCCGCGGTTCGCCCGGGCGGGCAATTCAGATGGTGTAGGTGAGGCCAGCATCGCTATCCCGTGTAAGCCGCAGTGTCTCTCCGCGAAGAGCCAGCTCGCTCAGTGTAACTGCGTCCATGATGGCGTTAAGTTGCACCGAGATGTCGCGCCAGACCGACGCGGTCACACATTTCGCCGACACCTTGCACTTCTCTCGCACCTCCGCGTCGCTCCCGAAGCAGCAGTTGTGCTCCACGCCGCCCTCCATCGCCCGGACAACCTGTCCGATGGTGATGGTTTCCGGGCTTCGAAGGAGGAAATAGCCGCCATTCGGACCACGCTTGCTGCCCACAATCTGCGCCGCCTTGAGGTCCTGGAAGATCTGCTCCAAGAACCGCGGCGGAACATTCTCTCGGGCCGCGATGGCATCAATCTTCGTAGCCTTTCCGTGGCTGTGGAAGGTGATGTCGAACAGGGCGCGCAACGCATACATTGTCTTGGATGACAGTCTCATGTGCGGGGAATCCTTGCGTGAAGTGGTGCTATTCTTGACCTTTCCAGTCAAGATTAGCGGCAGGCGAACAAAAGGCAAGGAACAAGCCCCAACAATTCTTCCCCCGCTCGCAGCGACCGCTACCCGCGGATGACCCCGAAGACCCGCTTCGGCGAGAGCATCCCCGACTCACTCCGCCAGGTCGCCAGCGCGAGCAGACCACCAGCCTCGTTCGCAATCCGCACCATCTCCCCGTCGCGGGCAACACATTCCGCCGGCACAGCCTGGCCGAGCAGCAACCGCCGCCGCCCATCGGCATCGACAACGGCCTCGGGCATGAGGCAGACCGCCTCCCACATGCTCAGCACCGCGCCCTCTACGCCAGACTCCGTGAGCGCGGCAATGGTCGCCGACTGCGCCTCCACAAACCGGCCAACCCGCGTCCGACGGAGCCCCGTCAGGTGGCCGAAACAGCCGAGCTCGCGGCCCACGTCGCGGCCCAGCGAGCGGATGTAGGTCCCCTTGGAGACCTCCGCCGCAAACGAGACGGCGCTCCCATCGCGGCCGGTAACATGGAAGACTGGAACCTCCACATTCCGCTCCGGCAGCACAAACTCCTTGCCGGCCCGCGCCATGGCATGAGCCCGCTCTCCATCAATGCGGATGGCCGAGAACTGAGGCGGTACCTGCGTCTTGCGGAGGCGAACCAGCTCGAAGGCCGCAGCGATATCGCCATCCGACAGCGCAGAGGCATCGCCCTCATGCACCACCCTCCCCTCCACATCATCGGTGTCTGTCTCGGCACCAAGCTGCAGCACGCCCGTGTAACCCTTGTCGGTCTCGGTCAGGTAGGGAACCAGCCGCGTTGCAGCGCCGAAGCAGACGGGCAGCAGCCCTGTCGCCATCGGGTCGAGCGTGCCGGTGTGGCCCACTTCACGCGTGCGGAGCAACCTGCGCACCGCGCCCACGACGTCGTGCGAGGTAGGCCCGCGGCTCTTGTCGATGAGGAGCAGCCCCGCCGGCTTCTCCGTCACAGATGCTCCGTGAGCGCGACAAGGCGGGCCCGAATCTCCGCGGACCTCTCTTCCCGAAAGCAGCCAGCGGCATGCTTGTGGCCGCCACCGCCGAGCTCGTGCGCCAACGCCGAAACATCGACACGACCGCGCGAACGGAAGCTCACCTTGTAGCCCCGCGACTCGCTGCCAGTGAGCATCGCCGCAACCTCGACCCCCTCGATGGAGCGGGCATGATT
>JABMMX010000323.1 GCA_013205435.1 Deltaproteobacteria bacterium | reverse complement strand
CCTCGGTGAACGAGTCCACATCTTCGCTCCGCCCGAGCTGGAAGAGGGCGAGGCGCAGCAGCTGCAGCGCAGCCTCGGGCGACTCCTCGAGCCGCGCCGCGGCGGCACCAAGGTGCTGGGCTGCCCGCTCCGCGGCACTCTCTTCGCGGTCTGCGAGGTGGGCGAGGAGTTCAACCGCCGTGAGGCTGGGGCGAAGGTTGGTGCCGAAGAGCAGTTCGCGGCCGTGGCGGAAGGCGGCTCCGTCGGCCTCTCCCATGTCAGCGAGGATGAGCGTGCCTGTGGTTCGGCTGAGCGCCACGGTCGTCCGGTCGAGTTGGGTGCGGACCCACTGCAGGTCTGCCTCTGTGAGCTTGCCAGCGTTGAGCTGGGCGATGAACTTGCCAACGCCGAAGACAAGGACGACGGGATACTCGTGGCCCTTGGAGGTCTCGGGGGTGAGGAAGAGCGGCGCGGAGGGCGTTGCGGCGGCCCATGCGGGCACCTCGTCTCCGACGAAGATGCAGGTGCAGCTGCCTGCCGACACAAGCTGTTCGAGCAGCTCGACTGCCTCCGCCTTGTCGGCGAGCGCGGTGTGGACGAGGTCTGCCTCGATGCCCGCGGTAGCGTTGGTGGGCTTTACTCCAGAGGGCCGTGTGGCGCGCGGAAGGCCGGCGTAGAGTTGCCGGAGCCGTTCGAGGACGGAGACGACTCCGGCCGGGCATCGGAGGTTGGTCTCTACGGGGGTCGTGGCGACGTCGTAATGTGTGAACTTCTTGACGGTCTGTTTGAGCCGCGCGTTCTTGTAGGCGGAGGGCCGAACGGTCTGCCCTTCGTCGCCTGCGATCACGATCTCGGGTATGCGGTCCTGCGCGTCGCGCATGTGTGAGAGCGTGCGCATGAGGGCGCCGAGCTCCAGCGGGGTGAGGTCCTGGACTTCGTCGATGACCACCCGGTGCATGTGGCGCATGGCCTCAGGCAGGTGGCGCGGACTGCTGACCTTGTCGAATAGCTCCCGCGCCGCCTCGAGCTCGGGGAAGCAGGTCGCGAGCACGCTCTCCTCCTTCTCCTTTTCCTTCTCCTTTTTCTTCGTCAGCATGGTCCAGATGGCGATGGCGGATTCGGCGTCGGTGTCGCCGAGTTTGTCCTCTTTCCGGGCCTCGAGATACTGTTTGGAGGTGAGGTTGCCCTGCCGGTCATCGAGGTTGAAGCCGCCGGCGAGGTGGCCACGGACCTCGGCGAAGAGGTCCCATTCTCGGTTTGCCCAGACGCGGCCCCTGCTGGGCGGAAGTTGGAGTTCTGCCACCGCCTTGCTGAAGCTACGCTGCGATTGCGCGAGCGTCTGGAAGGGGATGTCGCGCCCGAGAATGCTCCCAAACCAGGAGCGGATGTCGAAGGCCCGGACCGATGAGTCGGGCGGTAGAAATCGGGTGCCGCCCGCTGCGTCTCTGAAGTGGTGCTCGACCTGCTCGGCCAGCCGTGTTGACCAGGTGAGGTAGAGGGTGTCGCCGGGGGTACCGACCTCGATGGCGCGGATGAGGGCCTGGGTCTTTCCGCCGCCCGCAGCGCCGATGTAGGCGCGCACCCGGTCAGAGGCCGCGGCAAAGGTCTCTTGGGCCGCGGTGAAGGGGTTCTCGAGCGATGCGACGGTGAAGTCGGGCGCGAAGTCGAGCGGCTCGTAGTCGTCAAAGTCGTCGCGACGGAGCGGGTCGCTGGTCGCGTCGTGGTGGCGCACGGCGCGCACGAAGATGGCTCGTCCTGCCTGGCCTGCCGGGGCTGTGAGGGTTGGGTGGTCGAGCGTCCAGTAGAGGTAGAAGTGGCTTCCACCGTTGCCTCCGAGCGGGGAGCGGCGCCAACCGCGGTTGCTACCTACCGTGGCTTTGGCGCGGGCATGGGTACGCCCGACGGTGGCCAGCTCGCGGAGCTGCATCGCGCACTTCGACGAAACCGCAGGGTTTTCCGTGAAGGCATCCGAGGCGAAGACATCCTCCCTGTGGACAAAGACGCGGTACTGCTCGGCCAAGGCTGCTGCCGGGTTCGCGACGACTGATGACATTGGTACCCCACCGTTCCACTTCGTGAAGGCAATCTGAACGCTGCCTCCCGTCGGGTCAAGAGGGTTTGCGCAGTTGCAGCAGACGAGCGCTTCGGTCGTGCGGCCCTACGCCTCCCAGGCGAAGGTGGCCGGGTTCCAGCGCTTCCAGATGCCGTCGAAGTCGCGCCAGACGGAGGCGTCGCCCGTGCGGGTCTGCAGGCGGGTGACCTCGAAGGCTGCGTCGAGCTCTGCGTCGGCGATGCGGGCCGAGGCGGCCCGTTCGGCGATGGCGTAGAAGTCCACGTCGAAGCTGGTTGCGGAGACGGTGGCGATGGAGAAGCCGTTGCGGTCGATGTCGGCCAGCGCGAGGTGGGGGTTGGGCTTGGTTTCGGGCGAGACGAGCAACTCTTCGACCAGGAGCGCGAGGGCCGCAGCGCCTGCGTCGCGGAGCGTGGGGTCGGACGATGCGGTCTTGAGCAGCAGCGTCTTGTAGGTGCCCGAGGAGAGCGATGAACCCACATACTCGACGAGCGCCGCGCTACCGTCGGCCTTGGGCAGCGTGCCTGCGAAAAAGGCATGGATGTCGCCCGTGATGGCGACGAGGTTGGGCACATCGGCGAGCCGCTCGACGAGTGCGGCACGGCGGGATGGCATCCCGTCCCAGTCTTCGACCGAGAGGAGGAACTTCTGCTTGAAGTCGTCGGGGAGCCGGAAGCTGGTCACATCGACGACCCGCTGCTGCAGCGTGAAGGAGTTGGCCCAGACCTTCCATGAGGCATCGGAGCCGCTGAGCCCATCGACGAGCCACTGCTCCTGAGCGCTGCCGAGCGCCTGTTCGGCCTCGGGGGCGGCGCGGTAGAGCAGGTCGCTGATGAGCAGGTAGGGCGCCTTGCGGGCGAGGTAGCGGGAGCCGATCTGGCTGAAGAGGCCGCTCTTGCCTGTGTGGTGGACGGCGAGGCCCACGGGCAGGCCGTCGAGTTCGGCGGCGTTGGGCGGGATGGGGAGGTCGACGCGGCCGGCGTTCGCCGTGATGCGTCCCTGCAGGTAGTCGATGCTGACGAGCCCGGTGACCCTGTCGGCGGGGTATTCACCCTCTGTTGCGAGCGACTGCAGGAAGGGAAGGAAGCGGCCGCCCGCGAAGATGGCGATGTCGGCGTAGGGGCTTGCGAAGTCTGGGGTTGCGCCGGCTGCTGCGAGCTGGTCGGCGGTCACCAGCACCTGGCCCGGGTAGGCGTCTTCGGCGATGAGGTGGTCGCTCCGGTAGGTGCGGAGGTCGGTGAGCGAGAGCTCCATGTGACGGCCGAAGCGGAGGCGCCGGTAGATGCGGAGGTCGTCGGGCCAGGCGGCGCTGCTGTCGTAGGCGACGTCGGGGCGGTCTTCGTAGTCGACGGGCTGGTACTCCCACCATGCCTGGTTGGCCCGCATGCGGCGGCTCACGCTGAGCTCGTCCTGGCGGCCGTCGAAGTAGGTGGCGGTGGCGCCGTGACAGTCGTCCGAGAACTCGTGGTCGTCCCAGATGACCAGGAAGGGGAAGCGCTCGTGGGCCTGCTGCAGGTCGGCGTCGGAGCGGTAGGTGCGGTAGAGTTGACGGTAGTTGTCGAGGCTCGAGGCGGCGCCGAATTCGCTGTCTGTGCCGGCGTTGAAGAGGATGGAGCCTTCGCGGTCGTCGAAGGTGACGGAGCGGTCGGGCGAGGTCGCCTGGAAGGCGGGGTCGCTCGTGGTTTCATAGATGTAGTCGCCGAGGTGGACGACGAAGTCGAGCTCCTCTCGGTTGAGGCGGGCGTAGGTGTTGTAGTACTTGCCGGCGAAGTCCTGGCAGGAGACGAAGGCGAAGCGGACGGCGGTGTCGGCGTCGGCGGCCGGCGCGGTGCGGGTGCGGCCGGTCTTGCTCACGCGGCGCTCGCCGTCGCGGACAACGGAGAAGCGATAGAAGTAGCTGGTGGCGGGGCTGAGGTCGGTGACCCGAACCTTCACGCAGTGGTCGTGGTCGGCAAGCGCGGTGAGCTGCTTGGAGGCGCTGCCCTCGAGCAGGACGATGTCTGCGAAGTCGGCGTCGGTCGCGACCTCAAGTTCGAGCGCGGTATCGGAGGAGGCGTCGCCGTCCAAGAGGCGGGTCCAGAGGATGACGCTGCCGGGTCGGGGATCGCCGGAGGCCACGGACTGGGGGAAGAGTGCGGGCGCCGAAACGACGATGAGAGGCACTGGCGTGG
>JABMMX010000322.1 GCA_013205435.1 Deltaproteobacteria bacterium | reverse complement strand
GATGCAGGCCGCGTGATCGCGATGTGCGCGGCGTTCGAGAAGGCGGACGGCCGGCGCCCACGCATCCTCGTCGCGAAGATGGGCCAGGACGGCCACGACCGCGGCCAGAAGGTCATCGCCTCCGCCTTCGCCGACCTCGGCTTCGACGTCGACATCGGCCCCCTCTTCCAGACGCCCGAAGAGGTCGCCAAGCAGGCGGTCGAGAACGATGTTCACATCGTCGGTGCCAGCTCGCTTGCGGCAGGCCACCTCACCCTCGTCCCTTCGCTAATCCAGGCGCTCAAGGCACTCGGCCGCGAAGACATCTTGGTCGTCGCCGGCGGCGTCATCCCGCCCTGCGACCACGCTACGCTACACGATGTCGGCGTCGCCGCCGTCTTCGTCCCCGGCACCGTCATCCCGGTCGCCGCGCTCAACCTCATCGCCATCCTCACCAGCCGGCTATGACCGCGCCCGCCCGACGCCCCTCCGCACGGGAGCTCGCCGACGGCCTCCTCGCGGGCAACCGCACCCTCCTCGCCCGCGCCATCACCATGGTCGAGAGCCGTCGGCCCGACGACCAGGCGGTCGCGCTCGATCTCCTCGACCTCATCCTCCCCCACACGGGCGGCTCTCTGCGCGTTGGCATCACCGGCGCACCGGGCGTCGGAAAGTCCTCCTTCATCGACCGCTTCGGCGCCAACCTTGTCGCCTCCGGCCGCAAGCTCGCCGTCCTCGCCGTCGACCCCAGCTCCACCCTCACGGGCGGCTCCATCTTGGGCGACAAGACCCGCATGCAGGAGCTCTCGCTCCTCCCCGAAGCCTTCGTTCGCCCCTCGCCCTCTGCCGGCACGCTCGGCGGCGCAGCCCGCAAGACCCGCGAGGCCATGCTCCTCTGCGAGGCCGCCGGCTTCGACACCATCCTCATCGAGACGGTCGGCGTCGGCCAGTCCGAGGCCGCCGTCGCCGACATGGTCGACCTCCTCGCCCTCCTCCTCCTACCCGCCGGCGGCGACGACCTCCAGGGCATCAAGCGGGGCATCCTCGAGCGAGCAGACCTCCTCATCATCAACAAGGCCGACGGCCTCCTCGAGAGCACCGCCAAGCGCACCGCCCGCGACTACGCCAGCGCCCTCCACGTGCTCCCCCGCGACCGTGCCGAGGCGCCGCCCGTCCTCCTCGCCAGCGCCCTCACCGGCGCGGGCATCGACGAGGTCTGGCAGACCCTTCTGCGCCTCCATGCCGAGGCCTCCGCTTCGGGCCACGCCGCGGAACGCCGACGCGCCCAGCGCGAACGCTGGCTCACCGACGCCATCGCAACAGGCATCGAAGCTGCCCTCGCAGCCCAACCCGAGGCAGCCGCCGCTCACGCCGACGCCATGCGCCGCGTCACCGCAGGCCTGCAGCACCCAGCACGCGCTGCCGGCGCAGTCGTCGCCGCCTTTCTGCGCGGCGCAGCCGACCCGAAGGCCGACTAGTCCTGCGCGTCGTAGGCCAGCTCGAGCAGCTTGTCGCCCGGCTTCACAATGTCGCCAGCCGCGACCGCAACCTTCACCACCTTGCCGGCGGCCAGGCAGCGTAGCTCGTTCTCCATCTTCATCGCCTCGATGATGACGAGCGTCTGCCCCTCCTTCACCGTGTCACCCTCAGCCACCTTCACCAGGATGATCTTGCCGGCCATCGGGCTGTTGAGCACCGGCTTGGCCGACCCTCCCGCCGCGCCGGTCGCAGACTTGAGCGCGTAGGTGCGGGCATCGAGCATCTCGAACTTCGAGGCGCCGTTCGGCAGCGTTACGACCGCATCGCTCCCCTCCCAGACCACGCGGGCGTCGAGGCTCCGGCCCTCATGCCGCATCGCCACGCCGCTCGCATGAGCGTGCGCATCGAGCTCAAAGCGGCGGCCATCGACCGTCACCACAAAACGGTCTTCGCCCGCAGGCTCCACCGCAATCTCTACCGCCTTGGCGCCACGCTTTGCGGGAACCCGTACATACCGATCGATGCCCATCGTCCTGCTCCGCTTAAGTGGAGAGGCGGCTGACCTGCCGCGCTCTGCCAAAGTCACGCCAACCATCACGGTCCGTCTCGCCGCCCGATGCCGCCGGCGCTGCCGACTGCGCACGACGAAGGTGAAGCGAAAGTGCAGCCGCAGCCAGCGCCAGTGCCTCGTCCTCGCCCTCCAGCGGCTTCACCGCCTTGAACCGCTCCAGAATCGGATTCACCACGCCGGTGTCGTAGCTGCCGCTCACAAAGTCGGGCTCCACAAGGCAGGCCTTGAGGAACTCAATGTTGTTGGCGATGCCATCCACCTGGTACTCGTCGAGCGCCCGGAGCAGCCGCAGCCGCGCCTTCTCCCGCGTCTCGCCCGTGACGATGAACTTCGCCACCATGGGGTCGTAGTGCAGGCTCACCTCGGTGCCCGAGTCGTAGCCGCTGTCGTTGCGGACGCCCGGCCCCTGCGGCACAACCATGCGACGGATGAGGCCCGGCGACGGCAGGAACTGGTTCGCAGGGTCCTCCGCGTAGATGCGCACCTCGATGGCGTGCCCACGCTGCGAGAGCTGCTCCTGCGTGAAGCGGAGCGGAAGACCTGCCGCGATGTGCAGCTGCTCCTCCACCAGGTCCACGCCAACGACCGCCTCGGTCACGGGATGCTCCACCTGAAGGCGGGTGTTCATCTCGAGGAAGTAGAAGTTCTTGTCGCGGTCGAGCAGGAACTCGAAGGTGCCGGCGCCCACGTAGCCAACGGCCTTCGCGCCCTGCACCGCAACCTCGCCCATCTTGCGCCGAATCTCCTCCGAGAGCACCGCGCAGGGCGACTCCTCAATCACCTTCTGATGACGCCGCTGCACGCTGCAGTCGCGCTCGAAGAGCGAGACACCGTTTCCATGCTCATCGCACAGCACCTGAATCTCCACATGCTTGGGCTCGACGACGAACTTCTCCACGTAGCAGGCCTCGTTGCCAAAGGCCGACCGCGCCTCGCGCTGCGCCCCGTCGAAGGCCTCCTCAAACCGAGAGGCCTCGTCCACGCGACGCATGCCCTTGCCGCCGCCACCGGCCGCAGCCTTGATGAGCACCGGGAAGCCGATCGCCTCCGCAAACACCAGTGCCTGGGCGGCCGTCGGAATCGGATGCTCGGTACCGGGCACAACGGGCACGCCCGCTGCAATCATCCGGCGACGCGCGGCAGTCTTTTCGCCCATCGCCTCGATGGCCGACGGCGGCGGTCCGATGAAGACCACACCCGCATCGGCACAGGCCTGCGCGAACTCCGCATTCTCCGAAAGGAAGCCGTAGCCAGGATGGATCGCCTCGGCGCCCGTCAGCTTCGCAACCTCCAGAATCTTGTCCATGCGCAGGTAGCTCTCGCGGCTCGGCGCAGGCCCCACACAGTAGGCCTCATCGGCGTAGCGGACATGGAGCGCGCGCCTGTCGGCCTCGCTGTAGACCGCCACCGTCGCGATCCCCATCTCCTTGAGCGTGCGCATTACGCGAATCGCGATCTCTCCTCGATTCGCGATCAAGACTTTCTTGAACATGTGGCTCCGTGCGGCGACAATCTCTGACCGCGCTGCGGTTACTCTGCTTTGCGCCAAATCGTCAACGAAGGTTGCCAAGGACACGCTTGATTTCGCGTCGCTCCCTCATCGCCCGCGTCATGGCAGCCGTCCTGCTCTCCAGCCTCGCGGCCGCTGGCGCCATCGCCTACCAGGCCGTGCGTGTGCGCTCCCTCATCGCAGACCTCTCCCTCATCCACGACGATTTCGTCCCCGTCAGCCGCCAGCTCGATGAGCTGCGCCGCGAGTCCCGCGCAGTCGGCCGCGCACTCGCGCTCAACGACACCGAGGCCCTTCGACGCACCCTCCGCAACAGCCAAGAACTCAACCCCTCCATGCTTCGCCTCGAGCATGCCCTCATCACGCTCGACCGCCAGATCGAACTCCTCGCCAGAGAGGCCACGGGCGCGGAGGCCGCCTCGCTGATCAGCTCACTCATCGCAGCCGCAGAAGAGCTCCACGTAGAGCAGCAGCGGCTCAAGGCCCGCATCAGCGACCTCGCTGCCGAGCTCGAGGGAAACACCAGCGCAGTCGATGCAAAGCAGCGCGATGCCGAGCGGCTCGCCACCCGATTCGAGAGCCGCATTGACCGGCTCGGCACCCTCGTCGACGGCTTCGCCGACCGCGCCTTTGAACTGGCCCGTGAGAAAGAGCAGCAGACCGTCCGCTATGTCGTGGTCGCCGTCGCGCTCAGCCTCGCCGTCGCCTCCATCGCCCTCCTCTACGTTGCCCGCGCACTCCGCGCCGTCGACGCGCTCCGAGCCGCCGCACTCCGCCTCCGCACCGGCGACTACCGCGCCGCAGAACTACCCGAGAGCGACGACGAGATCGGCGACCTCGCCCGCGAGTTCGGCCACATGAGCGCCAGCATCTCCGAGCGCGACCAACGACTCCGCTCCCAGAACCAGGAGCTTGAAGCCGCCAACGAAGCACTCCAGCGCGAGCACGATGCCCGCCTCCGCGCCGAACGCCTCGCCGCCGCAGGCGAACTCGCCAGCCGCATCACCCACGAGATCCGCAACCCCCTCTCCAGCAAGGGCCTCAACGCAGAAATGCTCGCCCACAGCCTCACCGGCGCCAGCG